>JAZUEL010000097.1:0-27400 GCA_045640125.1 Oscillospiraceae bacterium | reverse complement strand
CTTCGCCTGCTCAAACAGGTCGCGGACGCGGCTCGCGCCCACGCCGACATAGAGCTCCACGAAGTCGGAGCCGGAGATGGACAGGAATTGCACGCCCGCCTCCCCCGCCACCGCCTTGGCAAGCAGGGTTTTGCCGGTTCCCGGAGGACCGACGAGCAGCACACCCTTGGGGATGCGCGCACCCATGTCGGTAAAGTCCTGCGGTGCTTTGAGGAACTCCACGATCTCCTGCAGTTCCTCCTTTTCCTCGTCGCAGCCCGCGACATCGGCAAAGGTCTTTTTCTGGCTTTCGTCGGCACCGTTGCGGGTGCGGGCTTTGGAGAAACGCGCCACGCCGCCCGCGCCGCCGCCTCCGGCACGCATCATCATGCTGTACCAGAGGATGCCGAACACGACCATGATGATCAGATACGGCAAAAAGCTCAGCCACCACGGCGCTGTCCAGCCCTCGTCGATATCGTACTCGGTGAGGATGCCGTCCGCCTTTTGCTGCTCGATGGTCTCGCCGAGATCATCAAAGAATTTGTCTGTGAACGGAATGATCTTGACGATCTCATCCTCGCCCTCGAAGGGCTCGCGCAGCGTGAGCGTCAGCTCGTCACCCGCCAGCTCAAAGGATTCGACCTGTTTGTTTTCAAACAGCTCAATGACCTCGGAATAGGTCGGCGTGACGGGCTTGTTGCCCTCACTGAGCGTGAATATCACCGCCAGCAGCACAATGAGGATCAGGGCGTAAAAGCCGAGATCTCTGGCTTTTTTGTTGGGTTGTTTATTGTCCATTCAGTTTTTTACCTCAAATTACGAATAGATTTCCGGTTTCAAAACGCCGATATCGGGCAGGCAGCGGTATTTCTGGTCGTAGTCCAGACCGTAGCCGACGACGAAGGCATCGGGGATCACGAAGCCGGCATAGTCCGCCTTGATATCCGCCGTGCGGCGATCGACCTTGTCGAGCAGCGCCACGATGCGGATGGAGGCAGGCTTGCGGTCGTTCAAAAACTGCGTCAGATAGCTCAGCGTAACGCCGGTATCAAGGATATCCTCCACAATGATGAGGTCTTTGCCCTCAATGCTCTTGGAAAGGTCCTGAATGATCTTCACTGCGCCCGTGGTGGTCGTGCCGGAGCCGTAGCTGGACACCTGCATGAAATCCACCTCGCTGGGCAGATCGACCGCACGGACAAGGTCGGCCATGAATACGAAGCTGCCCTTGAGGATGCCCACGAACAGGGGCTCTTTCCCTGCATAGTCCTCCGTGATCTGTTTGCCGAGCTCCGCCACGCGCTTTTGGATCTCATCGGCTGTGTAAAGCAAATAATCTACGTCTTTATTCATGATTTATTCCTCCGTCAATGGCTGAAAACTCAGTTTCCATCCGTATTTATCGTTTCCGTTTCCGACCGTCCGCTCATCGGCGGCGATGCCGTAAACAGCTAAAACGCCTAAATCGTCCCGCAGCACCGGCCACACATCCCGCTGCCACGGCTCCACGCCCGCCTCCTGAAAAAGCTGCTTCAGACTTTTGGAGCAGCCCCGTCCGGCCGGACGGATGCGGTCGCCCTCCCGTCGAGCGCCGACGGACATTGTACCACAGATCGCCTCATCTGGAAAGAAGAATGTGCGCCACGGAGCGCAATTTTTCGCAGAGCTCCGCTCTTTTTGTGCCAGGAGCACCAGCCCCGATTCCTCTAATGTCATACTACCGGTGACAACACTCTGCTCACGCAGCTTTTTGCTTTCCGCGCCGATGCGAAGCTGTCCGCCGCGTCGGGTCACGCGCAGTCCGGGCACATCCGCTGCGCCGCCCTCCCGCGCCACACGCAGGATCGCATCCAGATGCACGCGGCTCAAATCGGCTCGTGTCAGCGTGCGCACCACGCGCGCCGCGATCGGCTGCGGCAGCTCGCTCAGCGCCGACGCATCCGCACCGTGCTCCGCGATATGCGCATCCGCGAGACTCTGCAAAAAGTCCTCATCCTCCCGCAAGAGCTGCGCCGTACGCACGGTGTTTTGTAAAAAGCCCTCGATGATCTCCGCCAGCACCGGACACACCGCGTGGCGGATGCGGTTGCGGGCATAATCGTCGGAGTCGTTGGAGGAATCCTCCACATACGGAACACCGTGTTCCGTCAGCCATGGCAGGATTTCCAATCGTGTAGTGTCTAAAATCGGGCGAACGATGTTCCCGCGCACCGGAGGAATGCCGCCCAAACCGCGCAGCCCCGTTCCGCGGGCGAGGTGGAACAGCAGAGTCTCGGCATTGTCATCCGCCGTGTGCGCGGTCGCAATACACGCAGCGCCGCTGTTTTCCGCCGCCTCCTGCAAAAACGCGTAGCGCAGCTCCCGTGCCGCGGTTTCAAGACTCATGCCCCGCTCCGCAGCAAAGGCACGGACATCGCCCCGCTCCGACAGGAAGGCGATCCCCTGCTCCGCGCAATAGTCGCGGACAAAGACCTCGTCGCGGTCGGATTCCGCACCGCGCAGGCAGTGGTTGTAATGAGCCGCCAGCACAGAAAAGCCCTCCGATTTCAATCGGGCGAGCATATACATGGAGTCCGCGCCGCCGGACACCGCGCAGAGAATCGGCTCTTTCAAATGCTCAGTAATCATCTTCGTCGCGGTGATGCTCGTCGTTGACGTAGCTGGTGTACTCCGGCAGCCAGCGCAGATATACCGTTCCGACCTTGCCGTGGCGGTTTTTCAGCACGATGGCTTCCGCCGCATTGGGGTCTTCGCAGTTCTGGTCGTAATAACCGTCACGGTACAGGCCGATGACCACGTCCGCGTCCTGTTCGATGGAGCCGGATTCACGCAGGTCGGACAGCATGGGGCGCTTGTTCTGGCGGCTTTCGTTGGCACGCGATAGCTGGCTCAGGCAGATGACGGGGATCATCAGCTCCTTCGCCATGACCTTAAGCATACGGCTCATATCCGAGACCGCCTGCGTGCGGCTTTCGTTTGACCAGGTATGCCCCGAGCCCGCCGATTGCATGAGCTGGAGATAGTCGATGACGACCAGCCCGAGATTATCGAGCCGACGGCACTGGGCGTTCATATCCGAAACGGACAGCGTGGGGTTGTCGTCGATGCGGATGTCAAGCTTTGACAGCGTCGCCGCCGCCTCCGCCAGCACGCGCCATTCCTCGGGCGACAAACGCCCCTCGGTGAGCTGGGCGGAGTTGATGTGGCTCTCGCCGGAGAGCAGACGGATGGCGAGCTGCTCGCGGCTCATTTCGAGCGAGAACACCGCCACGGTCTTGCCCGTTTCCTTGGCGGCATTGACCGCCATATTCAGCGCGATGGAGGTCTTGCCCATGGCAGGACGCGACGCGACCAGAATGAAGTCGCCGGGGCCGAAGCCGCGGATATACTCGTCGAGATCGGTGAGACCCGAGGACAGACCTGAGAATTTTTTCTCGCTGCGGGATGCCTCCGAAATGGACTGGAACACATCCTGCAAAACATGGGTCAGCGGCATCAGACCGCCGACAGTGCGATCCTTGCGCAGACCGTAGATCTTCTGCTCGGCGGAGGTCAGAACTTCTTCCGCTTCCCCGGCACCGGAATACACGGTGTCACTGATCTCACCGGCGACCGTGCCGAGGTTTCGCAGAAGCGCACGGTCGCGCACGATGGCACAGTAATCCAGCACGTTCGCCGCCGTGGGCGTGACGCTCATCAGCTCCGTCAGATACTGCTGCGAGGTCTCTTTCCAGACGTTCCGCACCTTCATCTGGTCGAGCACCGTCACGGGGTCGATGCGCTGACCGAGAGAGAACATGGAGAAAACCGTCTCGAAAATCTCGCGGTTCTGGTCGATATAAAATTCGTGGGGCTTGACCTTTTCGATCACGTCCGGCACACAGGACGGATCGATCAGCATGGCACCCAGAATGGCCTGCTCCGCCTCCGCAGAATACGGAACGCGACGACCCAGTAATTCTTCCATGAATACTCCCTACCTTACCCGATCAGAATAAACGCCAAAGAAACGACGGGCTTACTTTTCCTCGATGACCATCAGATGGATCGTGCCGGAGATCTCGTAGCCGAGCTTGGCTTTGACCTCATAGGAGCCATATTTTTTGATAGGCTCTGCCATCACGATGCGGTTTTTCTCCACGATGATGCCGTGCTGCTGCTCAAGCGCCTCGGAGATCTCCTTGGAGGTCACAGCGCCGAACAGACGACCGCCCGCGCCCGCCTTGGCCTTGACGTTGACGACGACGTTGGCGAGCTGATCGGCATATTCCTGCGCCTGTGCCTTTTCCCGGGCGATCTGGGCCAGACGCGCTTTTTCTTTCAGCTTAAAGGCATTCAGATTATCCGCCGTGGCCTCCACCGCGAGACCGCGGGGCAGCAGGTAGTTGCGGGCATAGCCGTCCGAGACCTCGATCAGCTGACCCTTCTTGCCCTGATCCTTAACGTCCTTTTGCAAAATTACTTTCATAACGAAAGCCTCCTTATGCCAGATATTCGTCAATGGCGGCGCGGAGCTGTTTGTCCGCTTCCTCCACCGTGATATTTTTCAGCTGTGCTCCGGCTGCGGATTTATTGCCGCCGCCGCCGAGCTTTTCCAGCAAAACCTGCACATTCACCGCGCCGATGCTGCGGGCGGAGATATTCACGCCGCCGTCCTCCGTGGGGAACAGCACCAGCGAGCATTCAACATCCGAAATATTGAGCATATCATCCGCCGCCTGCGCTGCCACCACGCGCCCCACCGGCTCATCCATGACCGACAGGCATATCCCGCTCTCACCGTAGAGCTTGGCGCGCTGCAGGATGGTGTAACGGCAGATCGTGCTGGCATAATCGCTTTGCAGCAGCCGCTTGACCTCGGTGGTATCCGCTCCGCAGCGCCGCAGGAACGCCGCCGCATCAAAGGTGCGTTCGCCGGTGCGAATGGCGAAGCTCTTGGTGTCCATGGCGATGCCCGCCATCAGCGCCTCCGCCTCGCAGCGGAGAATATCCTTCGGCTCCGTCAGCTCCTGCATCAGCTCCGTCACAAGCTCGCACGCCGAGGATGCGTAGGGCTCATGGAAGGTGACGGCTGCGTTGTCAATGTAGCTGGCGGCACGGCGGTGGTGGTCGATAAGGACGACGCGGCTGATTGTCTGCAGCAGCGATTCGTCCTCCACGTTATCGGGGCGATTCGTATCCACGACCACAAGCAGGCTGCGGGAGTTCGCCCCCACCATGGCCTGACTGGGCGTGACGAAAATGTCGGCGTATTCTTTGTTCTTTTTCAGCGCCGCTATCATGGGCTCGCAGGCATTGGCCTTGGGGTCCATGACGATGCGGGCGCGTTTGTTGTATTTGCGGGCGATGCAGCAGATGCCCACTGCCGCCCCGAGAGTGTCCATATCCGCGAAGCGGTGACCCATGATATAGGTCACGGAAGCGTCCTTGATGAAGGAGGACAGCGCATTGGCGACCACGCGGCTCTTGACCTTGGTGCGTGTCTCCACCTCCGCACCGCGTCCGCCGAAGAACTCGAAGTTGATGCGGTCACGGACGACTGCCTGATCGCCGCCGCGGGACAGTGCCATATCCAGACTCAGGGACGCAAAATTGAAGTTCTCTTCGTAGCCCGAACCGTCGTAGCCCACGCCGATGCAGACCGTGGCATGGATGCCGGAGGGAGCCGTCACGGCATGAACGTCGTTGATGAGCTTAAACTTCTTCTCCTTCAGCTCGTCAAAGTAGCGGCGCTCCAGAACGAAGATGTAGCGGTCGCGGTCGTAACGGCGGAGCAAGCCGTTCTTCCCCTCCGACCACTGCGCGATGCAGTCCTCCACGCGGTTGCGGATATCCGCGCGCGCACGTTCGCTCATATTTTTTGTCAGCTCGTCGAAGTTGTCAATCAGAATCAGCATGACCACGGGGCGGGATGCCTCATGCTCGAGCTTGATGTCGTCGTAATCGGTCACATCGAGCCAGTAAGTGATGCCCATAGAGCCGGTGGAGCCCTGCCCCTGCTGGCCGCGGATCATGTTGCCATGCACCTGATAGCGCCGCCCGCCCAGCTCGATCAGCCCGGGGCAGCGTTTGTGACCGTCCAGGATCCACTTGCCGTCGTAGTTCGGCACAAGCTCCGTCATCAGAGTGCCGAAATTCGGCTCTTTGCGTCCGCAGATGCTGAAAAAGTCCTGATTGCCCCATACGATGCGCCCCGAATCGAGCAGATAGGTCACGATGGGCAGCGGGAAATTCAACATGGTATTGTTTTTCGCCTCGTCCGCCTCGTAGGTGACGGACTCAATATACTTCACCAGATTGGCGCGCTTGCGGCGCATCACAACGGCGTTGACCAGGATGAGCACGACCGCAGCGCCCGCCTCCGCCAGTGCCAGAGGCATAGAATCCAGCACCAGAAAAGTCAGCACGGCGAACACCAGCAGTACGGCAATATACAGCTTGGCATCCGGCTCTGCGATTTTGTTCATCTTCTTGTTCATATCCATACTTCCCCAAATTAGGATTTAGTTATTATATCAAATAAAAGAACGCTTGTAAATAATATTCCTCTCCTTTACAAAAACTATTGTACGCAAAAAAATGATAGGAGACAGCCATGAAAGCGATTATACTGGCCGGCGGCGAGGGCAGCCGCCTGAAAAGCATATCCAACGGCGTTCCGAAGCCCATGATGCCGCTTTTGGGAAAGCCGCTTCTGGAGCACATTATCGCCCTTTTGAAGGAAAACGGCTTTGACGAGATCTGCCTGACGCTCCGCTACCGCGCCGCCGACATCCAAAAGCACTTCGGTGATGGGGAAACATTCGGCGTAAAGCTCGATTATCGGATCGAAAACGAAGCGCTCGGCACGGCAGGCAGCGTCAAAAACTGCATGGATTTCGTCAACGGCGAGGATTTCCTCGTCATCGCGGGCGACTGTGCCTGCGATTTTTCCCTCCGCGACGCGATGGCGCAGCACAAAGGCGGTGCGACGATCGTCTTGAGCCGCAGTGACGAGCCGCTGCGCTACGGTCTGGTCGTCACGGGCATCGGCGGCTTCGTCACGGGTTTTCTGGAAAAACCCGCGTGGGAGCGCGTCGTGACGGATATGGTGTCTACCGGCATCTACGTCCTGTCCCCCTCCGTGATGGACGATGTGCCGGAGAACAAGGAGTTTGACTTTGCCAAAGACCTGTTCCCGCTGCTGCTGCAAAAGGGAGAGGCGCTGCGCGGTGTGGTGCTGAACGGCTACTGGTGCGATATCGGCACGCCGCGGGCCTATTATCAATGCAATCTCGACGCACTGGACGGCCGGCTCCGTCTTCCCTCCGCCGACGGTGAGCGCCGCACCGTCATCCCCTGCCGCAGCCGCGCCGTACTGATGCGCAAGCTCTGCGCCTGCTCCTGCGAGTTTGGCGCGGATTTCTCGGACGGTCTGCGTCTTTCGACCGATTACGGTACCGCGCACGCCGCGCCGCTCGCCGATCAGAGCGCCATCGTCATCGAGGGTGAGGGCGAATGTGTCCGCGCACTGGAGGAAGTGGCGCGCAGGCTGGAAAACGAGATGTGACCGGATGCAAAAGCAGACCCGACCGAACGGTCGGGTCTGTTTCCATTTTGTTTTCATATAAGGTTTTACAGCAGCATGACACCCGCTTTTTCGCAGACGGCGCGGGTCTCCTCGTCCCAGACGGAGGCCTGCACCTCGCCGATGTGCGCCTTTTGCAGCAGCAGCATGGACATACGGCTCTGACCGATGCCGCCGCCGATGCACAGGGGCAGTTCGCCGTTTAAGAGCATCTTGTGATAAGTCAGGCCGCGGCGGTCATCCTTGCCGGATTCCGTGAGCTGACGGTCCAGCGATTCGGGGCTGACGCGGATACCCATGGAGCTCAGCTCGATGGCGCAGTCCAGAAGCTCGTCCCAGTAGAGCAGATCGCCGTTCAGATCCCAGTCGTCATAGTCGGGGGCACGTCCGTCATGCGGCTCGCCGTTCGAGAGCTTTTTGCCGATCTGCATGAGAAACACGCATTTATGCTCCCGCGTGATCGCGTTTTCGCGCTCCTTGGGTGTCTTGTCGGGGTACATATCCAGAAGGGTCTGCGTATCAATGAAATAGACATCCTGCGGCAGCTTTTCGCAGTCGGAGAGCTGCGGAAAGAGGGAAAACAGCGTATCCTGCGTATAGCGCAGCGCATCCGCGATAATACGCACGGTCTTTTGCAGATAGTCCACCGTCCGCTCCTCGGGCGCGATGGCCTTTTCCCAGTCCCACTGGTCAACGTAGACCGAGTGGAGGTTGTCCAGATCCTCATCGCGGCGGATGGCATCCATATCCGCATACAGCCCCTGACCGATGCTGAAGTCGTAGTGCTTGAGTGCCCAGCGCTTCCACTTTGCCAGCGACTGCACCACCTGCGCCTCGGTGCCGGCATAGGGAATATCGAAGCTGACGGGGCGTTCCCAGCCGTTGAGGTCGTCGTTGAGACCCGTGCCCCCCTCCACGAACAGCGGCGCGGAAACGCGGAACAGATTCAGCCCCGCCGCCAGCCGATCGGCAAACAGACGCTTCCCGAGTCCGATGGCACGCTGCGTGTCATAGACCGAGAGTTTGGAGACATATCCTGCGGGAATAAAGCTTTTCATGGTATTTTCTCTCCTGTGAGAAGAAGGATGATCTGATTGTAAAGCAGCTCCGCGTCGGAGCGGAAATTGCTCTGTATGGTTTCCGCCAGCGCCTCATTCGGCACCGCCAGACGCAGGTCGATCAGCTCGCCCATGCCATCCGACATACGGAGGGTCACGGTCTGTCCGCCCTCGGCATCCGCCGGCTGGCAGTCGGTTTCGATGAGCTGCTCGCGGCGCATGGTCGCCGCGACCGGCGCGGTGAGCTTATCCGCCTTGGCGCGCACGGAAAAGGGCAGGCTCGTGGCGACGGCGGTGACGTTACGGCGGCCTTTCTCGGTGATCTCATAGAGACCGTTCTCGTCCGTGACATGACCGGTGCGAATGAGCTTCGCAAGGCACTGGCTGTAGTCAAACCAGGTGAAGCCGCCGTCAAACAGGCATAAATCCGACAGCGTATAGGGCTTGACGGCACCGGGCAGCTTGTCAAGCACGTAAAGGATCAGAATTTGAATGTCAAGGTCCTCATGGATGAAGCCTAAATTGTTCACGCGAGCACCTCCCGCAACAGGTAATAAGTTATTATACATCATTTTATCCCCTGCATACAAGGGCAATCACACATTTTTTCATTTCCCGCATAGACTGATACTGACAGCGGCACTCGCCGCACGAAGAACAAGGAGGTATCATCATGGCCGAAAGCGACCAATGCACCGAAGCCGTGTGCATCCATACGCGGAAAATCTATGATAGCTGCCGTGATAAGGACTGCGCCGAAGATCTGCGCGTATATCCCACGGCGGAGAGCCAGGCATACATAGAGAGCGCCTTTTCTGTCCGTCCCCGTTCCGCCACGCTGCTCAACGCTACCGTGAACGTGGACGAAATCAGCTTTAACCGCGGGTATTATACCGTGGATGTGACCTATTTCTACGAGGTCACGGGCGAGACCTTCCCGGGCGAAAATCCCGTGCGCGGTCTTGCTGTATTCAACAAGCGCGTCATGCTGTTCGGCAGCGAGGGCAGCGCGAAGTTTTATTCCTCCGACAGCGTTCTCCCCCTGTTTTCCCCGCAGCAGCCCATCGCCGTCGTGGAGACCGTCAACCCGCTGATCCTGAATATGCGCATCGTGGACTGCACCCCCACGGGGCTCACCGCCGACGTATCGCAGGTGCCGGAAAGCATCATGCGCTATTTCGGAAACCTCATGCTCTCGGACGCGCCGCGCACGCTGCTTGCCACGCTGGGACAGTTTTCCATCATCCGTCTTGAACGCGACAGCCAGCTCGTCGTGCCCGTGTACGACTATTGCTTCCCCGACAAGGAATGCCCCGGCGGCTCCGACGAGGATCCCTGCTCGCTGTTCTCCCGCATCCGCTTCCCCGTGGAGGAGTTTTTCCCGCCCGACACCATCGATGCGGCGGAGGATTACCGCGCCGCCATGCAGAACCTTAACTGCGCCGCGCCCTCCCCTACGCCCCCTCCCGTTCCTGCGCCCGCGCCCGCCAATCAACACCAGAATCCGCCCCGGCGCGGCAACTGAATTCAAGCCGGCCTCCGCAGATGCCATGCTGCGGAGGCTTCCGCATACCCATCGTCGAAAATCGTATTATTTCCTGTTGACAACGCAAAAAAGCAGGTCTATACTGCAAACAGAATCAATAGTTAGCCTCCGCTAACCATTCTCGCAAAGGAGGTTTTGTTATGAATGTACGCGAGCTGTCCATCGGCCAATCCGCCATCATCGACTCGGTCGGCGGCGAGGGCGCGCTGCGGCAGCATTTTCTGGATATGGGCGTTATCCCCGGCGCGGAGATTACGCTGGAAAAATTCGCTCCCATGGGCGACCCCATGGAGCTGCGTATCCACGGTTATGAGCTGACGCTCCGTCTGGCGGATGCCGAAAAAATCGGGATCATTCCGGAATCCGTCCATCTCGAAACAGAGGTCTACGAGGGCTATGCCCGCGCCGGCGATTATAAAAGCGGCGAGCACCCCGGTCTCGGCGAGGGCGGACGCTATCACGTCAAGGCAGACGAAGATCTGCTGCCCGAGGGCACGCCACTCACCTTTGCCCTGGCGGGCAATCAGAACTGCGGCAAGACCACACTCTTCAACGCGCTCACCGGCTCCAATCAGCACGTCGGCAACTTCCCCGGTGTCACCGTTGACCGCAAATCCGGTCCCATCCGCGGCTATGACAATACGCTCATCACCGACCTGCCCGGCATCTACTCCATGAGCCCCTACACCGCGGAGGAGATCGTCACGCGGCGCTTTATTCTGGACGAAAAGCCCACCGGCATCATCAACATCGTGGACGCGACGAGCATCGAGCGCAGTCTCGTGCTCACCATGCAGCTCATCGATCTCGGCGTTCCGATGGTGCTGGCGCTGAACATGATGGACGAGCTGCGCGGCAACGGCGGCTCCATCCGCATCAACGAAATGGAAGCCATGCTCGGCATCCCCGTCGTTCCCATCTCCGCCGCCAAGGGCGAGGGCATCGAGGAGCTGATCGGTCACGCCATGCACGTGGCGCAATATCAGGAGCGCCCGGGACGGGTGGATTTCTGCTCCGAGGAGGACAACTGCGGCGCGGTGCACCGCTGCATCCACGGCATCATGCACCTCATCAACGACCACGCCAAGGCCGCCGGCATCCCCGTCCGCTTCGCCGCCAGCAAGCTCATCGAGGGCGATCACATCGTGCTGGAAGCGCTCGATCTGTCGCAAAACGAAAAGGAGATGCTGGAGCATATCATTCAGCAGATGGAGACCGAGCGCGGGCTCGACCGCGCCGCTGCCATCGCGGATATGCGCTTCGGCTTCATCCAAAAGCTTGCGGCCAAAACCGTGGTCAAGCCGCGGGAATCCAGGGAGCGCGAACGCTCCCGCCGCATGGACAAGGTGCTGACAGGGCGTTTTACCGCCATTCCGTTCTTTATTGTCATCATGGGTCTGGTGTTCTGGCTGAGCTTCGATGTCATCGGCGGGCGGCTGCAAAGTCTGCTGGAAGCCGGCATCGAATCTCTGACAGGCGCGGTAGATGCGGCACTGACGGCGTGGCAGGTCGCCCCCGCCATCCAGTCGCTCATTCTCGACGGCATCTTCACCGGTGTCGGTACGGTTGTGAGCTTCCTTCCCGTCATCGTCTGCCTGTTTTTCTTCCTCTCCATTCTGGAGGACTCCGGCTACATGGCACGCATCGCTTTTGTCATGGATAAGCCGCTGCGTAAGCTCGGGCTTTCCGGTCGGAGCATCGTGCCCATGCTGGTCGGCTTCGGCTGCACTGTCCCCGGTGTCATGGCGAGCCGCACGCTTCCGTCCGAGCGTGACCGCAAAATGACCATTCTGCTGACACCCTTTATGAGTTGTCCGGCCAAGCTGCCGATCTACAGTTTTTTCATCGCCGCATTCTTCCCGGGTCACGGCGCGATTGTCATGATCTCGCTGTATCTGCTGGGTATTCTGGTCGCCATACTGGTCGCCCTGTTCAGCAAAAACACAGCCTTCCGCGGCAACGCCGTGCCCTTTGTCATGGAGCTGCCGAACTATCGTATGCCCGGCATTCGCAACGTGGGACAGCTTTTGTGGGAAAAGGCCAAGGACTTTTTGCAGCGCGCCTTTACCGTCATTTTCCTCGCCTGCATTGTGATCTGGTTTTTGCAGAGCTTCGACCTGCATCTGCGCCTTGTTTCCGATTCGCAGGACAGCATTCTCGCGCTGCTCGCCGGCTTCATCGCGCCTGTTTTCAAGCCCATGGGCTTCGGAGACTGGCGGCTTTCCACCGCCCTCATCACCGGCTTCATCGCCAAGGAGAGCGTGGTGTCCACCCTGAGTGTGCTGGTAGGCGGCTCGGCATCGCTGACCGGCATCCTCAGCCCCGTTGCGGCGGCATCGTTCCTGGTGTTCTGCCTGCTGTACACGCCCTGTGTGGCGGCCATCGCCTCCATCAAGCGCGAGCTCGGCGGCAAATGGGCGGCTCTCGTTATCATCGGTCAATGTGTGATCGCGTGGATCTTCTCCCTGCTGGTACATCTGCTCGGCGCTATGCTCGGACTGGGGGTATAAGCATGAACATCGCCACCGTCATCGTGATTTTCGGCATCGCCGCCGCCGTACTCGGAGCTCTTGTCTCTCTCCGCAAGCGAAAAGCCACCGGCTCATCCCGCTGCTCCTGCGGCTGCGAAAACTGTGCCATGAACGGTCTTTGTCACAAATGAAAATAGCCGCCTCCGAATCGGGGGCGGCGTGTTTATACACCTATCAAAAGATGCAGACCGTTTTCAGGTCTGCATCCGTTTTTTTATGATTTGGCACAGCCAATCGAAAAACCATCGGACGAGGAAGCCGAACGCCGCACCGCTCGTATCGAGCAGCACATCCGGCACACAGCCGCAGCGTTCCGCCGAGAAGAGCTGATGGATCTCATCCGATCCCGCCAGCACGGAGCCAAGCAGCAAAACGATCGCCAGCCGACACAGAGGCTCCCGATAAAAGAAAGAGGCCAGTCCCGCCGCGCCGAAGCCGAAGATCATAAAGAGCGTAAAGTGTGCCAGCTTACGAACGAAGGCATGAAACGCCGACAGCTCGATCCATTTATCCAGCGGAAGCCGACCGTACAGCCACTGCGCCACCTTTAAGCTCAGATCGCCGGAATGCTCTCCGTCCTGTCCCGAAAAGAAGAACAGCAGAGCTGTGATCCCGGTCATAAGAATAAGTGATACAAAGGGAAAACGCTTTTTCATTCACCCTCACTCGGTTCAAAAAACAGTTCAACGACCAGCTTTTTCAAGGCATCCTCATCCGGATAAAACTCCATAAACATCTCACCCTTGACCGCTTCGCCCTCAAGGCTGCGCAGATCCGTCATCTCGTAATCCCCGACGGTCGACGCAATCTCACTGAGACGATTGATCGTACAATCCGAGACAGTATAATTCGCCACCGCATTCAGTGCATCGAGCGCAAAGCTGTCATCGGACTGCATTTTGCTCAAAAATCGTTCGCGGAATGAGAGGACATACTCTTTTTGGCGGCTCATGCGGTTGAGGTTTGTTTTGTCGTCCTTCATCTCGCCGCGGGCGCGGACGAAAAGGAGTGCCTGCTCGGCGTTCAGCGTCACGGTCTGTCCCTGCACGAGCGTATCATCCACGCCGCTGAAGTCATCCTCGACCGTCACGGGTACGCCGCCCACCAGATCATTCAGCTCCGCCACGGCATCCATCGTTATCGACATATAGTGGTCAATGTGGATCCCGTAGAGCAGGTTGGAAACCGCTTTCCCCGTATTGCGGCAGCTATCCGTGCCGCCGCTTCCGTAGGTATGCGACAAGGCAAGCTGCTCAAATTCGCTGCCGATATCCGAGCCGTCTACGCCCAGAACAGGAACATCCGTCATCGTATCACGATTCAGGTGCAGGGCTGTATAGCTTTGGGAATCATGGTCGAGAACAAGCAGAAGCAGAAAGTCGGACTGCTCAGAGTTTGAGTAGCTGTCATGAGCCACCCCTCTATCATAGTACTTGTCGAGACCAAGCAGCAGGATCGTCTCCAACTTCTCTTTTTCCGTATAGGTTTTCCCGTCATAGTATATTTCCGCTTTATTATCGTGAATATACATGGACGTTCCGGCATTTTCAATTTTGTAACGGCGTTTTTCCCATGCGTTCAGCGCAAGCAGTCCGGCAGCGATGACCGCCAGGACAAGCACAATGGCCAAGACAGCATTTTTATTCCATGCTCTGTGTTTTGATCGCACCGATCGCTCGCCTCCGAAAATGCTCAGCTTTTCTTTTTCGCCGTCAAAATCCCGTAGCACGCCAGCGCAGCACAGCTTAACGTGACCGCGCCCGCGAACCACCATGCCCACTCGGCATGACCGGTCTGCGGCGATTTGGGGGCATCGGCGGGGATCTCGTCCTCATGGATCATGGGAACGATAAAGGCCATGCAGCAGATCTGACTGAGAGTCAGGGTCATAACGCCGTTTTCGTCCACATCCCACGCATCGACCAGCTTCCAGCCCTCTCCGTCGCAGTTGACAAGAACAAAGAAGAAATCGCCGGGACGGAAGTTGGTCTGGAGTTTGAAGTGGAGCATTTGCCCCTCGGGGACCTGCTCGATCTCCGTGCCGTTTTTCAGCAGAGACACATCAAAAATTTCAAGGACGCCCAGATCTTCGATGCTGAGATTTTTGATCAGAGGATCCGTCGTTTTCGCCTTCAGTTTTTCAAGCTCATCGATCATGCTGGGTGCCAGCTCACCGACATCCTTCGCTCCGCGGATCTGTGATTCTCCGTCATTGATCATCTTCGTAATTTCTTCCAGTCTGGCATTGTCGCGATACTTCGAGGTAGTCAGAACAAGCTCGTAGACATCGGTGTCCACAGACCAGAGCTCTTTAAACTCGCCCTTTTCCAGCCAGAGTTCTTCATCTATGAAAATGCCTTTTTTCCCGTCGTCAAAGGGAACAATCGAAATTTCACGCTTCTCTGCGCTGTTCACATATTCCACTTTTTCGGTCCAGGTCTTCCCCGTTTCATGATCCCACATGAAGCGCGGGTTGCTGAAATGGTCAATGAACGGTATCGCGAAGGCTCCCACGGACAAACTGAAAAGGAGTGCCAGCGCTATCAGAACAGTCACCAGTTTCTTCATATATAAGTCCTCCACTACGATTTATAAACCTATTAATTATTGTTTCTGATGTTATGATTCGCTCACAAGTTTTCCGGCGACAATAAATCGCTTGCTGCGATCCCCGCGCAGGCAGGTGGACAATACGATCAGCGGGTCGTCCAGCGCCGGAAAGCGCTCCCCGGAAAGCTGCGCATCAAGGGTGTAAACGCCATACACGGAATAGAGAAAACTACGCTTCTGCCGCAGCTCATTTCCGCCGTCCGTGTTAACACCGCCGTAGTTATACATGATATGCCGCTTGTCATAGGGAACAGCCGCAAAGACTTCAAATTCCAGCATTTTGTCCGGCAGATAGACGCGGATGATTTTGTAATCCTCCAACGCCTTCTTCTCGGAATAGTATCGCTGAAGATTCCCGAACATCGAGCCGTCATTCATGCGATGACCGTACAGCACCGTGAGACCGTCGGAAAAATCGCCGCCGTTATAAGCGCTCTCCGAATAGATCGCGCCGTAGCCGGAATAGTCTCCGTCGCTGTTGTGGTTGAGGTAATAGCTGTCATCCTCATTTTGAACGACAGGATAGCTGATGTCCGTATTGGGAATATCCAGCCACGCATAAATATCCGTATTTCGCTCCCACAGTGCCTCAAAATCAATGGGCGACACATAGGGTGTCGGTTCCGGCGTGTTTTCCGGTTCCGGCGCGGGCACGGAGCTCGGAGGCAGCGCGACCTCGGGGATGCGCACGACCTCACTGTAATCCGGTGCCTGTCTCTCCGTCGGTGCCAGCGTGAAGTACAGCGCCAACCCTATAAAAACAAGGATCAGCAGCACCGCCGCTATGACAAAGCCTTTTTTCATTCCCGCGTTTCCGGCTCGGATCCACGCTGCGCGGATTTGGCCCCGTAACCGTAGCCATAACCGTAACCGTAGCCATAACCGTAGCCGTAGCCGCGGCCATAGCCGTAATGACTGTAATAACGTCTGCTGCCATGGTAGTAGCGTTTCTCGCCGACAGTGGAATAGGTCATCACGAATCCCAGGATCTTCGCCTCCACGTAGTTCAGCTGTTCCACGCAGACATCAAGCTCCCGCCGGCTCGTGAAATCCTGACGGACAACGATCAGATAGCCGTCGCAGATCTTGCTGAGCGCCAGAGCGTCCGACACGATATTGACGGGCGGCAGGTCGATGATGATGTAGTCATACTGCTCGCGCAGACGCGCAAAGACCGTCTCCGACTGCTTGGAGCTAAGAAGCTCCGACGGATTGGGTGGAACATCGCCGCTCGTGATAATGTTCAGATTTTCCAGAAGTTCGGTCGTTTGGATCGGATCAACGCCTTTGGTAAGCCCCGCCAAAAGGTTGCTCAGGCCCGGGGCGCTTTTCAGATGAAGGTATTTGGCGATCTTGGGCAGGCGCATATCGCCGTCGATCAGCAGCACCCTTTTTTCGGCCGCCGCCAGCGTGTACGCCAGATTGACGGAGGTCGTCGTTTTGCCCTCACTGCGGTTGGAGCTGGTGATGCCGATGATCTGGCAATGCTCCTGTGCATTGGTGCTGAACATCAGGTTGGCACGAAGAAGCTTGTAGGCCTCGGACGGCGCGAAGCTGAGCTTCGATCCGAGCGGTGCTGTCCGTCCGGAGGATGCCGTCACGCCGGCCTTTTCGTTCTTCTTGCCGACCACGTTTTTCTGTGTGCCTATCGACTTATTAACCAGTGTTATCTTCTGTTTTGTCTGCGGTTTTTTCATCACGCTCACCCCTTGTTTTCCGCGGTTTTGGTGCTTTTTCCATACCCTCCGTATTCACCGTACCGTGCGGATGCCCGTCTGTTTGTCAAATCCGGGATCTCCGCCAAAACAGGGATATCGTAGGTTTCCGTTAAATAGTCCCCTCCGTGGATCTTGTCGTCCAGCCAGTAGAGAACAAAGACGATCAGCGCGCCGAACGCAGCACCGGCCAACAGGCCGACGGTGGTATTTTTTGTCACATTCGGACCGCTCTTATAACTCGGCACCACCGCATAGTCCACCACTCGTGCGCTGCTTCCGTCCACAATATCTGAAATTTTCTCCGGCAGAACATACGCGATGGTATTGGCGATCTTCTCGGCATCGTAAGGATTGGGTGCCGTGACATAGATGCGGAAAATGCTGGTATTGCTTTCCGAGGAGGCACTGATCATGCCGGATAACTGATCGCTGGAATACGGAACATCCGCCTCCTCGATCACGGCGTTCAGCGTTCCGCGGCTTTTCAGAATGACCATATAGAAGTCCATCAGATTGGACGATGTTCCGATATCAGAGACACTGAGCTTGAGGTTTCCGAGGCTGAGGTCACTGGAGTTGACATACATCAGCGTGCTGGCCTGATAGGTCGGCGAAATGAAAAAGACCGAATACATAAATGCCAGAGCGGCACCCAGGATCGTTGTAATGCCGATGAGCCAGATCTTATCCCACATGGCTTTCGCCACTTGAATCAGATCAATTTGATTGTTTCCGATCGAATCCGTTTCCTTTTTCATGCTGTCTCCTTCGATGAATGCGCGCACAAAGGGATGTGCTCTCGCCAAATTTCCATATACCCAATCGATGTTACTATATCATAGAAAGGATTTCCCCGCAATACTTTTCCCGCTCAGTTCCGTAATTTTTTCTAAAATTATCCACTTTTCCCTCTTGCACAGCGAAAAAGTGCGGTGTCGATGATTCGGCACCGCACGTGTTCAATGTATATTTTTCAAACTGATCGCCTTTTTGACTGTCGGAGCAGCCGTGACAGCGACAAAGCTTCCGATCAGTGCCGTGATAAGCTGCGGCCATGTGAAGCTCGCCGTCAGCACTGCCGCCTTATTATCCGGCAGCCCCGCCAATGGAATGAGCAGCTTTGTCATCACCAGCCATAAGGCCAGAAATTTCAGCACCGAGGCAATCGCAGCCGCCAGATATCGCAAAACTTTACCCTTCAGCAGCTTGGACAGATAGTGTGAGGCAAGCACCAGCACAACATTCCCCACGGCCACCCCGGGTACCAGCACAATCGGCATCGGCGCGATCTGCAGCAAAAACGCAACAAAGGGGCTCAGGACGGCGACCTCGAGACCTGTTTGCAATCCGGTCGCCAGCACGGTCGTGACCAGCACCATATTGACGCAGCTTCCCGTCACAAGCTGTCCGAGAGGTTTTGTGGCGAATTGCAGCACCAGCAGCAGTGCCAGCATCGCCGCCGTTCGGACAATATAAAGCGTTTTCTTTTTCAAACAAACACCTCCCGCTTGCTTTTTTCACGATTATACGCTATCCTGTGAAAAAAAGCGTTGCACAAGCAACATTTGGAGCATGAATATGAATTTGTCCGTTTTACAATCCTCCCCTCTATTCGCCGGAATTGCCGCCGGTGACATGGAAAAGCTCTGTCATTGTCTGAACTGCCGGACCACGCACGCACCCGCCGGTCAATATCTCTGGCGCACCGGTGATCCGGTCACGGCGGCGGTGCTGGTCATGCGCGGCCGGATTCGGGCGGAGCTTATCCGCGAGGAGGGCGTTCGACGGATCGCCGCCATCCATAAGGAAGGAGGTCTGATTGGCGATATTCTGATGACCGAGGGACGGAAAAGTCCCGTCGATATCATCGCCGAAACGGATTCCGAGCTGCTGCTCATCCCCTTTGAGGGCATTCTGTCCGGCTGCTCCGAGGCCTGCGGCTGTCATCATATGCTGCGGCTGAATCTGATGCAGGAGATCGCCCGCAAATACTGGCAGCAGCGCTCGCGGATCGCCTGTCTGGAGGCCCCCACTTTACGCCAAAAAATCCTGCTCTGTCTGCGGCAGTGCGCTGTCGAAGCCGAAAACCGCACCTTTCGCGTCCCCTTTGACCGCGAGGGCATGGCGGATTATCTTTGCGTCAACCGCAGCGCCCTGTGCCGCGAGCTTTCCGCCATGAAAAAGGAGGGCTTGATCGACTATTACAAGGAGAGCTTCAAACTGCTGTAAGCCATAGCCCGTGTTTTACTGCGGTTTTTTAGCTTTTCTGAAACAAAACCGCGCTCATCGGCGCGAGTGTTGTGTTAATAGTGTATAAACTTTCTTTCTTTAGCGATTTTGGGTCTTGAAGTTTTGAAAAAAGTGTGATTTAATTTGGGTTATCCTATTATAATTCGGCGTTATAATATGGTTTCTATTTGTAGAGGAGATTACTGTTATGGAAAGAGAACATCTGGGGAGCCGTTTGGGCTTCATACTGCTTTCCGCCGGCTGCGCCATCGGCTGCGGCAACGTGTGGAAATTCCCGTGGATGTGCGGCCAGTACGGCGGCGGCGCATTCGTCCTCATCTACCTGATCTTTCTTGTCATCCTCGGACTGCCCGTTATGACCATGGAGTTTTCTCTCGGCCGTGCCGCGCAGGCCAGCCCCATCAAGATGTATCAGCAGCTCGAGCCTGCCGGCTCCAAATGGCACACGCACGGTATCTTTGCACTGATCGGCAACGTCGTTCTGATGATGTTTTATACCAGCGTTTCCGGCTGGATCCTTTACTACTTCGTCAAGTTCCTCTCCGGCGATATGGTCGGTCTGACCCCCGATCAGGTCGGTGATGCTTTTAACGGCATGATGGCAAGTCCCGCGATCATGGTCGGCTTCATGGCCATCGTGGTCGTCATTGGCTTCCTCGTGCTCTCCTTCTCCCTGCAGGGTGGTTTGGAGCGCGTGACGAAATACATGATGGTGGCACTGTTCGCCCTCATGATCATCCTCGCGGTGCGCGCTTTCACCATGTCCGGTGCGAAGACCGGTCTTGCCTTCTATCTCGTTCCCGACTTCACCAAGATCACGGCGGATGTGGTCGTCGGCGCCATGAATCAGGCCTTCTTCACACTGAGCCTCGGTATCGGCTCCATGGCCATCTTCGGCAGCTACATCGGCAAGGAACGCGGCCTCATGGGCGAGAGTGTCAACGTCATCATCCTCGACACCTTCGTCGCCATCATGGCGGGCCTCATCATCTTCCCCGCCTGCTTCACCTACGACATCGAGCCGGGTGCCGGCCCGAGCCTGCTGTTCATCGCCATGGCGAACGTCTTCTCCAACATGAACGGCGGCCGCGTCTGGGGTGCCCTGTTCTTCCTGTTCATGACCTTCGCCGCGTTCAGCACCGTGCTGGCCGTGTTTGAAAACATCCTCGCCTGCGTCAAGGAACTCACCGGTTGGAACCGCCGTAAGACCAGCCTCATCTGCTGCATCGGCATCCTCCTCCTCTCCGTTCCCTGCGCTCTCGGCTTCAACGTCTGGTCGAACGTGCATCCCTTCGGCAACGAGGGTCTGGTCATCATGGATCTCGAGGACTTCATCGTTTCCAACTGCCTGCTGCCGCTCGGCTCCTTTGTGTTTGTTCTGTTCTGCACAATAAAGAAATACGGCTGGGGATGGGAAAACTTCAAGGCCGAGGCCAACACCGGCTCCGGCATCAAGGTCAAAGACTGGATGCGTCCTTACATGAGCTACGTTCTTCCCCTCATCATCATCGTCATCTTCGTCATCGGTATCGTAAACTTCTTCGGATGACATGATCTTATGCAAAAAGCACCCGCCTCGCGGCGGGTGCTTTTTGCTATATTAGAGCTTCGTTTTATTCGGTTTTCGGCTGCGGGAAAAGCAGCTTTTTTATGCCGCCGATCATGCTCTTGTAGAGCTCATCCAATGCGGGCAGCCCCAGCAGACACATCAGTCCGACACCGAGAACGATGCCGAGCGGCAGCATCACATACCAGCGATCAAGCACCGGAACAAAGATCAGCATATAACGGACATACATAACGATGTAGCTGTGCAGCAGATACGGGACCATGGTGCGTGTGCCGCCGTCACGGATGATCGGAAGACTGCGGTCGGGGATGAACACGAACAGTCCGACGACCAACACCGCCGAGCTTACAAAGCCCAGCGCCCGCCACAGCATTCCCTGCCAGAAGTTGTAGCCGTAATACGCGTAGGAGTTCCAGTTGTAATAGAAGCGGTGGTCGAAAAGACCGAAATAGTTCGCCGCGCCCATGCCCGCCAGTACAACGATCACAGCCGCCGCCACCGGTACCTTTGGCAATTCCTCGATCTTCCGCACATCCTCCCTGTTCATCTTCATGCCGAGAATAAAATACGGCAGGAAGACGATCGTGCGGCTGAGAGAAAGGAAGTTGTTCACATCGGGAGCCGCGCCCACCAGCAGCGCGACCACGATGGAGATCGGAAGGATCCCGCGTATCTTTATCAGGGTCTTCGCCATGATCTTCCAGCAGAACATACTGACAAGATACCAGTATTGGAAGGTCGGCGAGAAGATCGACGGATAATCACTGCCGAAGATCAGCACGAACAGCGTGTTGAAGATCAGATACGGAATCAGAAAATCTACGATGGCGCTGTCGTAGCCCTTATCGGTTTTCTTGGAGAAGTAGCCGGACAGGAAGCAGAAGCCCGGCATCGTCACCAGTCGAGACCATGTCGCCACCAGCTTCAAAACGGGGTGCGGGAAACATTCGGTCAGCGTGATCGTGTGCTCCATGATGACGTTGAACAAAAGGATCCAGCGGATGTTATCCGCCCGAAACCAACGTTTGGATGCCACCGGATTTGCGTTCGAAAGGGTACTGCTCAAAGGCGTTCACCTGCGATTCTTCATTTGTTAACCGAAAATGAAAAGCATTTTTATTTAACCACAGGCATTCACAATCCGTCAAGGATTTTTTCATATTCTGTTCATAATTCTCCGATAGGAAGCAAAGTGCCTGCATCGTCGGATGCAGGCGCTTTGGGCGTAAAAAATGCCTGACCCGTCGGGGTCAGGCATTTTAAGCGTTAAAGAATCAGCCGACGAATTCCTCATAGGGAGTGGCATCAAAGAGATTGGCAAACACGCCGAACACAGTGCCGTCCAGCATACCGGTGTAGTCGCTCTCCTGGGCCGCAGCGATCTCGCCCTTAACCATGTCGTAGATATCCAGATCCTTCATGGTGTCCAGCAGACCGTCGAGATATGCGATCCACGCCTCCCAGTTGCCGCCGCCCGCAGCGGAAGCGGCTCCGCCGTCCTCGGAATACAGGGCTTTCGCGGTGGCAATGATGGCATCATCGACAAAATCGGAGCCTTCCATCGTCCAGTTATCGCCGTCCACCACGCACTCAATGAGCTTCGCGGTATCGGGGATGTAGATGGAGACGGTGCCGTCGCCGGTGGCAAACTGCACGGAGCTGAACTCCAGGACCATGCCGTCGCCGACTTCGACATTGAAGGGCTTGACTTCCTTTTCCGCAACGAATTCTTCCTCGGGCTCGGCGGATGCGGCGGCGATCTGCGCCGCCTCGCCGATGACGGGGGCCTTCATCTCGGCATCGCCTTCACCGCGGTCGGGGGCTTCCCCGGCGGTGAGCACGATCTCGCCCTCATAGCTGCCGGCCTTGATCTCGGTCTCGACACCGTTGACGGTCATTTTGAGACCCATTCCGTTGATCTTGGAGCTGTCGTCAATGGTGAGAGAGGACAGATAGTTGGTGCCGGTGACCATCCACTTCGCGCCGTTCTGCATGGTGAGGCTCACGGCGTTGTTGACGGTGGGGGCAGCCTTGGCAGCCAGACGGAGGTACATGGTGTAGTCCCACTCGCCGGAAGCGCCGTCGCGCGTGCCGGTGTAGGAGTCGAGGGAGAACTCGGTCTCCTCGAGCTCGTTGCCCTCGGCATCGAGGTGGCGGGTCCATGCAGAGGAGATTTCGCCGTCCACTTCGCCCGCGTCGATGGTGACATCGAGCGCCTTGGGCGCACCGCTGGTGGCGGCATTGTAGATGTTGCCCTGTGCGACGCAGTTGGTCACAAGCAGCGTGCTGGGCTCGCCGGAGGGCTCGCCGACTTCCTGCGCGAGGTATTCATCCCAACTCAGGTCGGTGACGGTGTTGTGGGTCTCACCGGGACCGCCGGCGTTATCATCCGTGTTGACCTGCATATAGAGGATATCGGAGCCGCTGTTGGCGAGCTTGATATCGGCGTTGTCAATGGTGACATCGGCGCGGTAGCTGCCCTTGAGCTGTGCCAGCGCAAAGACATCCTGCACGTCGAAGCTGGAATCCTGCACGACGAGCGTGCCGGTGCCGGAGCCGCCGCCGCCGGAGTGCAGCATATAGCCGATGCGGCCGCACCAGCCGTAGGAGTTGTCCGCCATGGTGATGGTGCCGGAGGTGATGATGCCCAGATAGTCGGGGCTGTACCACGCGGAGCCGTAGGAGAAGTCAAGAACGCCGGAGTCGGCGTAGGCGATGTAGCCGCTGGTCTCACCGTAACGGCCGACCTTGATGTACCAGGGCTTGCCGTTGACATCGTAGCTGAAGTCGTAGTCGGGCATTTCCTCGCTCGCGTCGGAGGCTTCACCGACCACGGCGACCATGGCGTTGGAGACGAGAGCCGTCGCGCCGGAGCGGCCGGAGTCCGTGGACAGCACCGCCCAGCCGTTGGAGACGACGAGGGAGTTGGTGAAGGTGTTGCAGCCCGCGCCGCAGGCGAGGGTGGCGCGGATGTTGCCGGTGATGCCGAGGCCGAAGGGGCACTGCTGCATCATGGGGGTGGCGTAGTTGTCGGTGGTATCGTAAGCAACGGCCTCCTCATCGTTCTCGGTGATGATGACGGAGTCGTTCACGCGCACCTGCGCGTTGCCGGAGGTGAACAGACCCGAGCGCAGAACGCCGGTGCCGTAAATCTCGGAGCCGTTGATATCGACATCGGAGGAGCCGAGGACAACGATGCCCGCGCCCCAGCCGTTGAAGTCGTCGCCGCAGGCACCCTTAAGATTGATGCGGGCATCGTTGACGGTGTAGGCGGAGTTGTTGATGTAGAGAGCGGAGAAGAAGTCGCCCTCGGAATCGACGGTCAGGCCGTTGGCCTCGGTGTCGGTGATCTCACCGGAGGTGACAGCCGCGGGGACGGATTTAGCCGGCTCATAGGAGCCGTCGCCCACATAGGCCGCCGCCGTATAGAAGAAGGGACCAAAGGAAGACTGCGCCTTGTCCGCGCCGAAGGGAGCGCCGTTGTTGGTGCTGGAGTCGCCCTTTTCCGCCAGCGTCAGAACGACATCGCCGGTGAAGGTGGTGGGCTCGGTGATGTTGTAGACATCGACCTGCACGCCGTTGACCGTGAGAACGGGGGTATAGAGCGTGTTGTCAATGGCGATCTCACCGCCCTCATAGAGGATCTTGGTCACGCCGGTAAAGAGCGTGGAATCGACATAGGCCTTGCCGTCCGCCGGAGCGAAGGCATCGGCGTATTCCACACCGGTGACGGTGAGAGAGCTTCCCTGCCATGCCACGTTGCCCGCCGGTTCCGCAGAGGGCTCGCCGGAGGCGGCGAAGGCACTCACGCCGAACAGGCTGAACACAAGGCCGAGGACAAGGAGAATGCTGAGAGTTTTCTTCATTTGGATACCCTTTCCTTTCCTTTTTTGGTTTATTGGATACCATTTATAATACAAAAATGCGCTGTTTTTGTAAAGCTAAATTGCCGCTCGCAGCAACAAAAAAAGTGCCGCAAAAAACGGCACTTTCCATAAAAATGATTACAAAAGGATGTCAGTTTATATGAGATACGGCACGGTGAACACCGACACATTCCGGTAGTGCTCCATACGACGGACAAGGCGCTGCGTGGTGCGGTTGTGGAGCAGGCGCTGCCCGGGCTTCGACACCACGAGCATACTCATCATCACCATCAGATTCTGGTTTTCCGCCAGCGCCTCCGCTTCCGCCTCCACGTGCCGCAGCAGCATCTCCGACACATTGCGGTAGGGCGTGAGCTCATAGACGAAGCTGACTTTCACACCCAGCTCCTCCACCTGCTTTTTCAGCGCTTCGCCCTTATCCTCACTGTCTACGACGCTGTACAGCTCGATCTCCGCAAAGCCGCAGCTCAGCGCGTAGTCCAGGGTTTTGATAAAGGAGCGATTGAGCGACTGGATGGGCAGGATCGCCTTACCGGGCTTGGTGTTATGGACAAACTCCCGCGCCTCGTCCACGGACGACAGACGCAGGTCCTGCGCCACGCGGTCATAATGCCGTTTGATGCGCAGCATGACAAACACACACAGCAGAATGCACAGCAGCGTCACCCACGCACCGGAGGTAAATTTCATAATGACGATAACAACGAGCGTCAGCCCCGTCACAAGCGTACCGAAAGCATTGACCGCCGCCTTGACACGCCAGCTTTTGCCCTTGACGCGCAGCCAGTGCCGCACCATGCCGAGCTGCGACAACAAAAACGAAATGAACACACCGCTGGCGTACAGCGGCAGCAGCAGGTGCTGGTCGCCGTTAAAGGCAAAAACAAGAATGGATGCCGCCCCGAACAGCAGCAGAATGCCGTTGGAGAAATTCAGGCGTGTACCGCGGCTGACGAGCTGGCGGGGCAGGTAGCCGTCCGAGGCCATGAGCGCCATGAGCAGCGGCATCCCCGCAAAGGCCGTATTTGCTGCGAGCGCGAGGATCACCACCGTCATGATCTGCACCACATAATACATAATACTTCCGCCGCCGAACACCGCACCCGCCAACTGGCTGACCGCCGTTGCGGATTCGGTGGGCACGACCTTATACAGACTGATCAGCAGGCTCACACCGAAAAATACCACGCACACGAAGCCCGCCATGGCGTACAGCACCTTTTTGGCATTCTTCTGCGCGGGGTCGCGGAAATTCGGCACACCGTTCGACACCGCCTCCACGCCGGTCAGCGCCGTGCAGCCGGAGGCAAAGGCCTTGAGAACAAGGAACAGCAGCGTATCCGCGGCGTTCTCCTGCACGATGACCGTTTCCGCCGGCGTATAGAGTCCCATGGCATATTTCACCAGCCCCGTGACAATCAGCGCCAGCATCGTGAAAATGAACAGATAGGTCGGCACGCCGAACATGACCGCCGATTCGCGCATCCCGCGCAGATTGCCCCATGTGAGCAGCAGGATCAGGAAAAAGGCGATCCAGGCCTTATAGCGCATCATGGCAGGAAAGGCCGAGGTAATGGCCGCCGCACCCGCACAGAAGGACACCGCCACCGTGAGGATATACCCGATGATGAGCGCCGCCCCCGCCACCAGACCGCAGCCTTCACCGAGGTTCTCGTTGGCGACTATGTATGCTCCGCCGCCCTGCGGATAGGCATCGATCGTCTGGCGGTAGCAGAACACCAATATTGCCAGCAGCGCGATAATCGCCGCCACGATGGGTAGAAATTTTCCATAGGATGCCATGCCGAGCACCGGCAGCAGCACCAGTAAAATCTCCTCACCCGCGTAGCTGACGGAGGAGATGGCATCCGAGGCAAAGACAGGGATGCCCCAGAGAACATTGAATTTTTCGTCGCCGAGATCGGAGTCACTCAGACGCTTTCCGAGAAGCAAAGTCAAAAGCTTCTGTTTCATGTCGGTTTCCATCCTTACAAATGTAAAAAAACGCCGCCGAAAACGGCAGCGCAATACGAAATCGGACGCTGATGCGCCCTTATCCCTCTTACGCTGACGAGATTAGCTGTCGGGTTCGGAGAAGAAGGTCTCCTACCGTCCGTCGGACGGATTCACCCCAAAAATGGTTCTCCCGCTGCCTTGCGGCATTAAGCATGGCTAAGATAGCACCGTCCGACAAAAAAGTCAAGGTTTTCCATTCTTGCCGAAATGCGTCTTTCATGTTATTCTATGTAAAAACAATCGGAAAGGTCGCTATACAATATGAATATACTCCTCACCGGCGCGGCGGGCTACATCGGCTCCCATGCCGCGGTCGAGCTTCTGAATACGGGACACAGCATCGTCGTCGCGGATAATTTGTCCAATTCCAGCGCCAGGGCGATCGATCGCGTGCGTGAAATCACGGGAAAAGATCTCGTCTTTTACGAAATCGACGTGGCGGACAAGACCGCGCTGCGCCGCGTGTTTACGGAAAACCGCATAGATGCGGTGATGCACTTTGCGGGCTACAAGGCCGTGGGCGAGTCTGTGGAAAAACCGCTCATGTACTACCGCAACAACCTTGACACCACGCTGACGCTGCTGGAGTGCATGGAGGAAGCGGGTTGCCGCCGCATCATTTTCTCCTACGTCGGATCGTAGCCATGTCGTTCTGTGGGCCAAGG
>JAZUEL010000096.1:0-55224 GCA_045640125.1 Oscillospiraceae bacterium | reverse complement strand
AAAATCATAACCGTTCAGATTCATCGGAACGGTCTGCGCGCCAAAGCTGCTTGTGACGCTTGCGTTTTCCCACAGCTTCGTGACGGAAACGCCGCCGAGATTGGCGAGCGCCGCCGCCGCATTCGCCGCGCCCGTGCCGCCGTTCGCCACGGGCAGCGCCCCGCCCGTGTTGCCGAGACCGAGATTGTTCCGCGCGCCCGCCACGGTCGCCGCACCCGTGCCGCCGCTGGCGATGCCGAGCGGCACATCCATGCTCACCGCCTCGCGGAAGCTCGTCGCCCACGCAAGCTCCAGTCCCGCCTGCTCCGCGACCTTGCCGATCGCCATGCCTGCGCCGTCTGCCTTGAAGTCCAGCACCACCGCCGCCGTATGCAGCAGCAGCTCCGCCTCCGTCTGCTCGCCGAACCAGTCCGTCAGCGTCATTTTGAGCCGCCAGCGGTAGTCGGAGGACAGCAGCGAGGCGGGGTACGCCGTGGTGTCCGCCGAGAGCGCGCTGCCCGTCAGCAGCGTCGTATCGAACACGCCGATGTCCGCACGCGCCGCCTGCACGCGCATGGACGCGGTGTTGCGCCCGTTCAGCGACGCGACCGCATAGGCGTACTGCACCGCCGCATAGTTGCCGCCGGTATCCACGGCGTGGCTGCCGTCCACACGCCACGCCTTGAACGCCGTGAGCTGCGGGCGGGCGTAGGGCAGCACCGTCACCGCCGTCGTTTTGCTCGCCGTGCGCCCGCGGCTGTCCGTGACCGTAGTTTTTATGTTAACCGTTCCCGAGACGGAGATCACCGCGCTCGTCCAGCTCGTGCCCGCGTAGCTCGCGCCGTCAAAGACGGACTGCACCGACTGCACCGTGCTGCCGTAGACACCGGATGCCGCCACCGTGACCGCCGCGCGGCTCTTGCTCTGGACGAAGGCACCGAACTGCGCCGCGATGCCCGGGACCGCTTCCGCGACCGTCACCGTGCCCACCGTCGGCACCGCCGAGGACGGCACCGCGAGCGTAAAACTGCTCGTGCGCGTGCCGATGACCGTGTCGCCCGCGTAGGTCGTGACCTCGACGGAGGCCGTGCCGCTCGCGGCATCCGGAATCAGGGAAGCCAATGTCGCCGTGTTGGGTGTCCAGCTCAGCGACAGCGCCGTGCTGCGCGTGGCGAGCGTGCCGCTCTGCCCGCCGAAGCTCCACTTCACGTCGTGGGTAAAGCCGGAGGAAGCCCGGTGGATCGTGATCGGCACCGCCGTGCCCATCACCGCCGATTCCGGCACCGTCGCCGTCGAGGCGCGGGCGATGCTCGGCAGGGTCACGCTGCCGGAGCAGCTCGTGGAGCTGAAGGATGTTCCGGGTATTCCGCCGGTCGCCTTGACGGAAACATTTTTGCCGCCGTCCTCCTCATGCGGGACGACCACGGTATAATCCGCCACCCAAACCCAGGCATTATTCGCCGGAAGCGTTATATACTTTTCCACATAATGCGCGGAGCCGTTGATATAAACATAGCCGTAAAAGGTCCCGTAGGTCGCCGCTGTGGAAGCCGAGGATTTCCGCAGGTAGAAATTGATTTTTACCGTGCTGGTATTGTTCTCAAGGCTCTGCCCGTTCAGATATACGTCGATTTGCGGCTGGATATATGTGTTGTTGGTCGAGCCCGAGACACTGGTAAGAAAGCCCATATCACACCACCTTCAAAAAGCTGAGATTGCCGTTTTCGCGGGGGACGAAGGCGAAGCGCCCGAGCACCAGCTGCGTTAGGATCTCCGCCTCCGTGATGTATAATTTTCGGTCGGAGATATACGCCACCTCCTGCCCCTTATCGCGGAAGCTGACGCGGTCGCTCCGGATGAGCAGCGAAACGTCGCTGTCCGACTGCCCGAGCTCGATGCCCTCCGCCGTCAGCCGCAGCAGCGCCGAGAGCTCGCCCCGCAGCTCCACCGTCAGCGCCTCCGCCGTCTGCGTGACGCGGCTCGAAACGCTCTCCTCCGTCGCGTAGCTGCGCGAGACCGCCGCGAGGATGCGCTCCTCCGACACCGTGAACAGGCTCTCCAGCCCCTCGATGCGCTCGGGGCTCATCGTGCCGACGCGGATCCACTCCGCGCTGATGCCCGCGGCGGCGAGCAGATTCGCCACCACATCGCCGTTCACCGCGAGCCCGAAGGGATAGCTTTCGCCGCCGTCCGTGGAAAAGGCGATGGCATCCGCCGTGAGCTTCATCACGCTCGCGGAGGCGGTCAGCGTGGGCTTGTCGTGCAGGTAGCGGATGACCGAGCCGTCGGGCTGCTGCTCCTCCGTCGTGTACATCCCGCTCGCCGCGGCGATGAGCGCCTGAAGCTGCGCCGCCTGCGTCTGCCGCTCGCTGCGCTCCGCCGCCACCAGACGGCGCGCCGTCTGCACCGCGCTCTTGGACTGGTTGACATAATACATCCCGTTCCGCAGCGCCGATTCCGCGCTGTTCGACATCGCGGTGAGCCCGCCGATGTCGAAGCGGATATCCGTCAGCACCGTCCGCACCGAGCGGTTTTGCCGGTCGTAGACGAGGGCGGTGTCCATGAACTCCGCGAGCGGATAGCCCACGTAGTCGCCCTCAAATTTGCGGAAGCTCGCCCCGACCAGTACGTCCGCGATCGCCTCCAGCGCCTCCTCCTCCTTCCCCGCGATCAGCGGGTTTTCGACGGCGAGCACATAGCCCTCCGCTCCCACGAGGATGTCCGCACCGTCGGCGGGGCTCGTCTTAATGCCCGTGACGGTGATGTCGTCCATGTCCGTCTCGGGCGGCGTGACCCAGTCTTTTAATGCGTGGTCGGCACTTGTTTGGTCGAAGTCGTAGCTGAGAATTTCCATATACCCGCTGCGGCTGATGCGGGCGTTGCCGCCGGCGAGCTGCGCGATCCAGCCGAAGATCTCGCGGAAGCTGCAAGCCTCGGTCGGCGCTGCCTCCACCACGAAGTCCGCGTTCGTGAAATCGTCCGACTGCCACGGGATGCCGCAGCGCGTGCACGCCTCGCGGAACAGCGCCGCGAGCGTGCAGGGGAAGCTGAGTTCCGTCGTCCACGGCTTTTCCGTGCGCCACATGGCATCCAGCGCCGTGATCACCACCGTCTCGCCGCAGCTCGCGGGCTCGTGGACGGTGAATGTTCCCTCCTGCACGGTCTCGGTCGTCGCGCTGAGCGGCAGCGATATCCAAAACTGTACTGTCGCGCCGACGAAATCCAGCGCGGAATACGCCTCCGCGTCGTTGCGGAACTCGATCTGCAGGCTGCGGCACACCGCCTCGCCGAGAGGCAGCGCACTCGCACCCGCGCCGTCCGTGATGCTCGAGCCCGTGAGCGAAAAATCGCCCGCGCCGAGCTCGATCTCCGTCTCATCCGTGAGCGTGATGAGCGCGCCGCAGCGGAAATCCGTGCGCTCGCGGATGGTGTCCTTAAACTCCTGCGATACGTTGATCATAGCGGATTCACCCCGATGATATTGAAGGCGAGGCTCTCGAAGCGCTCGCCGTCGGCGGAGAGGCTGCCGATGGCGAGGCTGCCCTTGCCGACGTAGAAGCTGTCGCTGCGCCATACGCCGTAGTAGGGCGAGAAGTAGCGCATGGTGAAGCGTCCGCCCTTGGCGACGATCTGCAAAATCGTCCGCATCTCCGCGACCGTGAGACCGCGGGTGTTCTCGTAGGAGAAGGCCTCGACGGTGAACATGGGCGAGGCGTGGAGCACGCCGCTCTGCACGCGGGTCGAGTCCTCCGTGTAGGTCGTCTCGAAGTCAAAGCCGAGCCCCGCATCGGGCTGGGCGATGACCGTGTTGTTGAATTTGATAAGCTCCTGTGCCATCGTTCCACCTCACAGTCCGAAGGGATTGCGCCCCGTGCGGGTGCGCTCGAGCTCGCCCTCGGCGACGACCTTGCGGAAGAGCGTTCTGCCGTCGAGCTGGGCGGTAAAGGTATAGCTGTTGCCGCCGGACGCGGCGTTCAGCCGTCCTAAGATGCCGTTTGCCGATGCGGCAGGGCTCTCCGTCGCCGGCGCGAGCATACGCGGCGGAACGACCGTCCCGCCCGCCATCGCGGGCTGCGGGAGCGAAAGACCGCTCACCGCCCCGACCAGACGGTCGAGCCCCGCGGCGATCTTGTCCGCGGAGGCTGTCAGTGCGCCGTGATCGAGGATGCCGCCGAGGATGGCGCGCAGCTCCTTCCACAGCTCCGAGAGCGGAAGCACCGCTTCCCTCCCCGCCTCACCGCCGCCGAGCAGTTTGCCGCCCGCCATGCCGAAGATCTGCGCCCCGTCGAGGATGCCGCCGTGCTTGTACCACGACACCGAGAATTTCGGGACACTCAGCGGCGAGAGGCTGAATTTGCCGCTGATGGAAACGTGCGGCAGCTTGAGCTTCGGCAGCGACCACGAAAAATTGAAGAAGCTCCGCATTTTGTCGATCGCGGACTTGACCGCGTCGCGGGCGCTCTCGATCTTCTCGCGTATTCCGGCGCTCATCACGCCGAAAATCTCGAGTGCCTTGTCCTTCGCGCTCAGCGTGTCGTTCGTGATGATGTCGCGGATGGCATGGAATTTCTCCGATACCGTCTGATACAGCGACACCGCCTTTTCGATGAGCGCGGACACACCGCCGGTGGCGAGGGCGAGCACGGTTTTCAGCAGCGTCTGCACCCACGCGGGCAGCTCGTTCCATTTTTGCTTGAGCTGCGCGAGCTTATCCAGCACGAAATCCTTGATCTTGTTCCAGATCTCGGTGGTCTTGCTGCGGATCTGCTCCCAGTTTTTCACGACGAGCACAACGAGTGCCGCCACAGCCGCCGCCACCGCAGGGATCCACGAGCCGGTCAAAAGCGACAGTCCCGCGCCTACGGCGAGGATGCCGGTCACGAGCGCCGCGCACGCCTCGGCGGACAGCGTGCCCGTCTGTATCCATTCTTTGAGCGCCACGACGCAGAGTGCCGCGCCGCCGACGAGCAGCCCGATGGCAGCACCCGCCGCGCCGAAGGCGATGCCGAGCCCGCCGACCACGAGTGCGAGCGAGCCGAGCATCCCGAGGAGATTGCCGAGGTCGATGCCGTTCTGCCAGGCATCGAGGTACTGCCACACGAACAGCACCGCCCCGCCGACGGCAGCCGCCAGACCGAGCGCGGTCTTGAGATCCGCGCCAAAGCCCTTGGCGATCTTCCACGCCGCCAGTGCCGCGCCCACCGCGAGCGCATACCACAGGAGCTTTTTGAGCTGTCCGGTCAGCGCGGTGTCGGCGAGCTCCTCCGCAAGCTCTCCCGCGCCGCCGCCTCCGCCGCCGCCCGAGCCGCCGCCCCCGCCGGAGGCGGCCTTATCGCTGTCAAAGGTGCGGATCTCATCCAGCCCGCTGAACAGGCTTTTGGCTTTCGCCGCCGCCTTCGCCGCACCGCCCACCGCCGCACCGGCGGCTTTGGCAGCCCCCGCGGTCTCGGACAGCGCCTTGCTTCCGTTCCCGATGCCGCCGAGTGCCGCGAGGAAGCGGGCGACATAGCCCGCCGCGGTCGCCAGCGCCTGGCACAGCGAGCCGAGCAGCGGCACCGCCACGGATGCCACCGGCGTAAAAGCGGTGCTGAGTGCGTTCCGCAGCGAGGCAAGGGAGCCCGTCAGCACCGCCGCCGACATTCCCGCCTCCCCGAAGCCCTGCCGGAACGCCGCCCGCAGAGCGTCCATGCCTGCGCAGCCCGCCGTGACCGCCTCACGCTGGATCGCGCCCGCCTCACTCTGTGCCTCGCGCAGCTCGCGCAGTCTGTCCGCGAGACCCGTGCGCCCCGAGCCCGCCTTGGCGACGGACTTTTCCAGCGCGTCAATCTGCTGCTTGAGATCGGCGAGCTTCTTCTGTATCGCCTTATCATCGGCGTCAATTTCAATCACAATAGCCCCGTCGGCCATAATTTCACTTCCTTATATCCACTGTTTCACCAGTTCATCTTCCGCGGCGGTACACTGCTGACGCAGCTCCACCAGCGCGCGGTTGCGGTTTACGAACTGCTTTTCCGCACTGTCGAGGGCTCTGCCGCGCGCCTGCTTGTCGCGGATGCGGACGATCTGCGCGATGAGGCAGTCCGTGCCGATCTCCATATACGCGCTCAGAAAGGTCCACCAGTGCAGCCCGCCGGTGTTGGTCTCCGCGTCGTATGGCACGGCACGCGCCTCCATGCCGAGCACGCGGTTGACCGGTGCGATGATGCGGGGGAAATCCTGCTGCCAGTCGAGCAGCCGCGGCGTGCGCCGACCGCCGCTCTCGCCCATATCGATGAAGCGGAAGCAGGCCTCGAGCGCCTCCTTCCCGTCGGGAAGCCCGCGCCATTCGGGATAGAACATCACGAGGGCGCAGGCGTTTTTCTCCGCATCGGACAGCTCCGCGTCGTTCAGCATCTCGAGGATCTCGAGAATGACGCGGAAGTCTGTCCGTATATCAAAGTCCTCCCCGCCGAGCGTGAGGCTGCGGGGCAGCCCGTAGCCGCCCTCAGCCCCGCTTTTTCTCGTACTTGGCAAGGTACTTTTTGATGCGCGGGTCGGTCTTTTTCTGCTCGCGGGTGAAGGCGCTGTCCACCTCATCGAGCACGGCGAGCAGCAGATTGCACCACAGCGGCAGCCCGCCCGACAGCGCATAAGCGCACACGCTGCCGAATATCTCGTCGCCGACATCCTGCAGAAAGACCCCGTCGATCATCACACGAATGGTCTCGTCCAGCTTCTTTGCCAGGGCGAACACCTCGGCATTGTCGGTAGTGGCTTCGATGTGTTCGCGGGTTATGTTCTGCATCTCATCCAGCTCGTCGAAGGTTCTGAACAGGCGCTCGACGAAGCACATATCGGTGGGGTTAAAGGCGACGGTGGCATCGCCGATGGCGTACTCGACCACGCCGGTCTCAAAATTCAGCGTCTGCATTCCGCGACCTCCTCTCAGGTCTCCGCCGTAAAGGTGAGCGCGCCGGTGGAGCTGTCCTTGCTGACGGTACCGCGGGTACGGGTTCCGCCGTAGGTGATGTTCAGGGGCAGACCGAGGCTGCCGCCGCCTTCGCCGCCCTCACCGGTGACCTCGACCATGCAGCTCTCGTAGCGCTCGGCAAAGGGCGCAGAGGAAGAGCCCGCATAGAGGTGGGCAATAAGCATATCCATGTTGGAAAGCGCCTGCGCGTCGTGATCGACGACAGCGAGCTTCCAGATCTTCTGCTGCGCGGCATCGCCGGAGTCCATCTCGCAGGGCTCGAAGCTCTGGGTGATGACGGGCTTTTTCAGCGTGCCGTAGGTGTTGCCGAGGATGTCGCGCTTGCTCTCGGCGGACCAGTCGAAGGCGGTGGAGCTGTCCTCCACGCGCTTGCCGACGGCGCTCCATACGGGCGAGGAGCTCGTGCCGGTGTTGAGGTAGGCGACGAGCATCTCGCGACCCACGGTCTGACCGGCGGTGGTGTTCCAATCGTAGTTGGGAGTAGTAGTAGGCATAATTTTTTCCTCCTATGATCGCAGGCGCATCAGGCCTGCCGGTAATATTCCAGTTGGCACTGGATCTGATAGCGTGCCGTGTCGGTGTCGGGTGCAAAGGCGTAGCCGGAGCTCGTGACCCTGAGCCTCGATGCCGTACACGGCGCGTCGAGGACGGGGAGCTGCCCCGCGCGATCCTGCGCGTCGAGCCAGTCCCCGAACTGTTCAAAAAATGCGAGATTGTCGAGCTGACTGCGGATCTGCTCGCCGTAGTAGGCGCGCGTCGCCAGCACGAAGGCGCAGCGCCGCAGCTCCGAGCCGTCGATGTAGCGCTTCACCACCGGATCGACCGGCACCGCCTCGATCGAGTACGATGCCGCCTCCGCCGGCAGGAAGTCCACGTTCAGCTTCCCGCCCGCGAGCAGCGGACACGCCGCCAGATACTCGCGGACGGCCTCCATGACCGTCATTTGACCTCACCTCCGACAAATTCCGCCAGCCGCTGCGTGACCTCGCCGCCGCGGTCGGCCATCATGCGTTTGTCCCAGTACGCGCCGCGCAGGGGGGCACCGCGGAAGTGCAGCACCCGCCCGTCGCGCACGCCGACGTAGACCTCGCGGGCGTAGGAGCGGCGGTAGCGAAGCTCCGCACGATCCCCCGCCGCCGTCACGAGTGCCGAGTCGCGCAGCGCGCCCGTCCGCACAGGGACGTAGTCCGCGCAATAGCTGCGGACGGTCTCGCCCAGAAAGAGGTCGGCTTTGTGCGAACGCCCGAGCCCCCGCTCCGCGAGGAGCTTATCGACGTTCAGCGATTTGCTCCGGCTCATACCGCGCTCACCGCCACATGAGGCATACGCCCGCGCCGGTCGTCCCCGACCGCCAGGATCCGCCGCGCCCCGAGGGCGGCGAGATCGGCGGGGCTTTGGATCGTGCATCCGGCGGGCAGCGTGCCGCGCAGGATGTGGTCGCCCACCTCGGGCAGACCCCCGCCCGCGAGCAGAATCGCCCAGTTCGGGATACGCACGCGCACGCTGTTTTCGCTGACAAAGCCGCTGTCCGAGGGCCGGATGCCGGTCTTTTCAAACCAGCTCGCGCTGCCGTAGAGCACCGTCGTGTAGTGCTCGCCGTCGCAGCGGATGAGCGTCACGAGCTCGTCACCCATCAGCATCCGCGCACCCCCCGATAAAGCAGCCCCGTCGGCGCGAGATACGCCGCCGCCGCGTCGTAGAGACGCATGGCGGGTGCGGTCGCGGTGCTGCGGTAGCTCACGGAGATGCCGTCGTTGGCTTCGGCGGCGACCTCGCCGCCCTGCGCGTTCACGGCGTGCGCCTCCGCCACGGCACAAAACGCGAGCTTCACTTTCGCGGCGGTCTGCTCCGGCAGCGTGCCGGAGCATTTTCCGCCGGTCAGCTCCTCGAGATACGCGGCGGCAAACACCGCGCAGCGTTCAAATTCGCTCTCCGACAGCGTGCCGTGGAAGCTGCCGGTATAGAAGCTGTAATCGACCGTCATGGCGCGCTCAGGCCTTGGCGTGCAGATAGATGCCGGCGAGCTTGTTCTCGCAGACCTGCGCGATGCCGACGTGGCGATAGCCGAAGCGGTAGCCGTCGGCATCGGGGTTCATGTCGGGGGTGATGATCTTGGGCGCGACGTGCTTGGCGAACTGGATGACGGCGCTCTTGTGGACGATCATGAAGTTGATGTCCCTGCCCTCGACGGCGAGGACGTAATCGCCCGCGGCGGGGGTGTAGCTCTTGTCCAGCACGGGGGTGACGGACGAGACCTTGATCTGGGCGCTCGTGGGGCTCTCGGTGGAGTCCGCGACGACCTCGAGCGCGCCCTCGGTGGCGGCGCTGACCTTCTTGTAGCAGCTCGTGAGCTTCACGAAGCCGCCGTCGGTCTCGCCCTCGGACACGCCGTCGAGCTGGCGGATGGCGGTGCAGAAGCGGCTCTGCGGCACCTTGACGACCTTCTCGAAGTTCTCGAAGACCTCGCGGCTCTTGGTGGTGTCCATGTCCTGCACGAGACCGTAGAGGGCGGGGGTGATGTAGAGATAGCGGCGGTCGAGGGGGACCTCCTCCGCGTCCATCGCGTCGATACCGGCACGCAGCGCGGCGATCACGTCCGCGCCGGTGGAGAGCGTCGCGCCGGAATCGGGCTGACCGATGCCGTCGGCAGAGGCGTAGGCGGCGAAGCGGAAAGCGTCGAGCTCGGGGGCGACCTTGGTGCGGATGAACTCGCCCGCGAGGCGGCCGTAGGCGATGCCGGCGGTCTCCAGATCGTCGAGGGTGTCGATGTCGAACATACGACCGCGGTCGAAGCCGCAGCGGACGGTCTCATGCGTCACGGTCACGTCGCCGTGGACGTAGCCCGCGTTGCGGGAGTAGTCGCCGAGGCCCTGCATGGACATCTTGGGGATGATGAGCTCGTTGGCGTTCGCGCCCTCGCGGGCGAGCTCGGCATCGTCGTCGAGGTCAGCGGTCAGACAGGCCAGCTTGTAGACCTCGTCGAGCAGCGGCACATAACGCTGTGCCAGCGCAATAGAGTTTGCCATAGTTTTCTTCCTTTCAAAAAAATAGTGTGTTATTTCAAATCCGTTTTCGGAGCAGCTTTGCCGCTCCGAAAACTCTCTGAGGCGAGCAATGCGAGCCCTCGCGCCGACCAAGCGACCGCAGGAAGCGCGATCTGCGCGAGTGCCCAAATGTAAAACGCAGTTTTACATTTGAGGAAGACCGAATGCAGCTTTGAGCGCTGCGTCGGGGTCATCGGGGATGCCGCCGCTCATGCGGGAAAAGACGGGCGTTTTGCCGTCCTGCTCACGGACGAAGGCGGCGGGGTCTGCCTGCCGAAAGGCCTCGGTGAACTCGTCGAGTCCCTCCAAAGCACCGTCCTGCAAAGGCAGTTTTTTCTCGGTCAGCTCGCGCTCGAAGCTCCGGCGCGCGCTCTCGGACGAAAAGTGCAGAGCGCCGACGGCATCGCGGACGGCGTAGCCGTAGTGCAGCTCACCGAGCTCGCGCTCATGCTCCGCGAGGATGGCATCCGCCACGTCCTCCCCGAGCTCCAGACTTTCCAAAAATTCACGATTCATAATGCTCCTCCTTTTATCTCCGGTAACATTTCCCGCGCCTGCTCCTCGCTCACCCCGAAATACCATGCCAGTAATTTCTCCGGCTTCAATATTCCTTTCTCCACCATCTCGGCGCGGTGAGCGAATTCCTTATCGGAGTCCTCCATGATCCCGTCGCCCCAGGTGAATCGCAGGGCATAGTCGCCGGCGGGGGCGAGCTCGTAGAGCGATGTATAAAAATCCATCGCCCATACAAGCTGCTCGAGTGCCTTTTGCAGTTCCTTCTGCATGGCGCAGACCATGGCATAGGAGCGCTGCTTGCTCGCGCGGATCTCCTCGGCGGTCTTGTCGGTGTTCTGCGGGTCGGACAGTGTTCCGTACGCCAGACAACAGTTAAATTCGATGCGCTTTAACAGCTTGTCCAACCCATTGAACAGCGACTGATCGCGGATGGCGGGGCTGAAGACCTCGTAGAGATCGCCGCTCTGCCCGTGATCGAGTGCGAGCTGACGGAAGAGCCGCTTCTGCCGCTCAGGCAGACGCAGGGGGCTGCCGTTTTCGCTCGGCGTGCGCAGCGCGCCATAGGAGGCATCGACGGCAAGCTCGCTGCCCTCATACTCCCAGAGGATGCGGCTGTACTGCTTGTCAGCCTGCTCTATCAAGCCTGTCGCGCGGCTGTAGACCGACACGCCGAGCGGCGAGGAGGGGTCGACGGCGTTCGCCAGCGGGAGGCGGAAATAGGCAAAGAGCATACGCTCCGGCACGCTCCCGTCGCGGTAGCAAAGCAGCGTTTCGCTCTCGAGCTCCGCCCACTCCGGCACCGCCGCCAGCGGGCAGGGACGACCGAGCTGCCCCCGCGTATGGGAGCGGTAGGCCTCGTTTCGGATGCGGTAGCCCGCCTCGGTCAGCTCGTGACGCTCCAGCCTCGTAAAGACCTCGCGTCCCTTCACGAGCTGCTCGGAGAACACCGCTCCGGTCAGCTCGCGGCGGCTGTTGAACGCCGTCGGAACGAAGCGCCACGCCTCCACCGCATCCACATACATAGTTTTTCCGTCGCAGCAGGGCTTGAGGATAACGCCGCCGCCCGCGCAGGCATATTCAACGATATTCGTCAAATTATCCAGCACGCGGCTGTATTCCTGCTGCAAAAATGCGGCGCGTTCACCCCCGCCCTCCACGGCGCTGTCGAGCTCCACGGTGGTCAGTCTTGCGACCTCGGCGGCGATGGCGGCGGGCAACTCAAGCCCCGCGGTCGTATCGTCCAGCCAGGGCGACTGCCCCGCGAACATCCGCGCCCACAGACCGATGGCACCGCGCATCTTTCCGCTCGCGGCGCACGCGGCGTTCTGTCCGCCCTGCGGAATGGAAACCATATCGGAAATCACACCTTTCCTTCGGGAAAATAATCTCATGTTCACTGTCCTCGTTTCTTCCAGACGGCCTCCATCGCGTAGCGCACCGCGTCGATGTGGTGGTTGTTCGCATCGGGGAAGGCGCTGATGACGTTGCCGTCGCGGTCTTTTTCGTATTCGTACTCGGCGAACTCGCGGGCGGTGTCGGGGCAGCGGACGGGGTCGATGACGATTTTCACGCGGCTTTGCAGCCACTTGATCGAGTAGGCGACGCTGTTCGGTCCCTTGACCGCGCCCTTGCACCAGAGCCCGAGCTCCTGATAGTCCTTGACGCTTTTCATCTCGGCGGAGTCGGCGGTGATGAGGTCGGACTCGGTGAGCCCGAATTCCTCACGCAGCAGCGCGGCGGTCTCGCGGTTGCCGGATTTGAGGCGCGTGGCCTCGGCGAAGATGTAGAGCGTCATGCGCGCCGCGTCGTAGTGCATCCGATTGAACGCCCAGGGGTCGGGCCAGTAGCCCCAGTCGAGCCCGTTGTAGAGGCGGTCGAAGCGGGCGATCTCCTCGTCGGGGATAGCGCGCAGCTCGAGGTTTTCAAAGACGTTGCCGCCGTCGCCGGTCGCCTCGCCGAGGTACTCGTTGGCATAGGCGGCGGGGTTGAGCCTGCGGAGCTGCTCGGCATCCTCCCAGAACTTCTGCCCCAGCCACTCGCGCGGCACATCGAGGTAGGTCGAGCGGTGCAGCACGCGGTTTTCGTCCGGCTGCACGGCGCGCTGATTGACCCAGCAGCGGCGGCTCGGGGGCGGGTTGTAGGACGAAAAATCGTAGCTCTCCGGCCCGCCGCGCAGGACGGACTGATTGACGCTGCGCTCCTCGTTCGGACCGCCGAGCTGGTCCGCCTCCTCCTTCCAGAGGATGCCGACGTAGCCGAAGCGGGGCTTGATGCCCTTGATCTTCATGGGGTCGTCGCAGCCGCGGAAGTAGATGGTCTGCCCCGTGGGCTTGTAGACGATCTCGTAGGGCGAGGTCTTGCAGGCGAAGCTGTCCTCGAGTCCGAGCTCCGTGATCGCCCAGAGCATCTGCGCGTAGACGCTGTCCTTGACCGTGGCGTAGACCTTGCGGACGATGCAGGCGTGCATCTGGGGGTTGTTGATGAGCAGCTCGATGATCTTCTCGGATATGAAGCTCGATTTGAGCGAGCCGCGCCCGCCGCAGAACACGTAGCTTTTGTTGGGGACGATCTCGCGGTTGATGTCGGCGAAGGCGCGCCCGATGACGCGGGCGGGCAGCTCGAAGGGGCGGCACTCGGCGGCATTCGCCCCGTCCCCGACCGTGAACTTGTCGATGAGCGTGCCCATGGTGGAGGTGATCTGGGCGGCGGTGGCCTGACGGAGCTTGTCCTCGTCGTTGAGCGCGTCGAGCCCCTTGTTGATGATCTCGCTGATGATGCTGCGCTTGCTGTGCAGGAAGCGCTGCATATCCACCTCGTCGGTGTCGCCCGCCGCCTCGGGGACTGTCGCGGGGACTGCCGCGGGGACTGTCCCGGTCGCTGCCTCGGGTGCGCGGAGGGATGCGCACAGCCGCCGCACGGTCTCATGCGCCACGCCGTTTTCGCGGGCGGCGGCGCGGTAGCTTCCGGTACGCTCATAGTCCGCGAGGATCTTCTGTCTCTGTTCGTCGCTCAGCTTAGCCGCCATAAAACACCTCTCGAAATCGTCTGCCCGCTCGGGGCATCGTTCTGACGCTGCCCACTGTAGCACGGTAAATCCGAAATTTCCTCGCAGATTTTTCTCACTCGCAGCGACCGTACATCGCCGTGGTGAACTTCCGCAGCGCCTTATCGCGCCGGCGGTAGACGGTGGAGGGCTCGATGTGCAGCTCCGCGCACAGCCTGTCCACGCAGTCGGGGGCGCGGTGGATGTAGAAGCGGTCGAGGACGACGACCTCCTCCACGTCCAGCGCATCGAGCGCATCCTCCACGCTCGCCATCCAGAGCTGCGCCATCTTGAACTGCCGCCGCAGCTCCTTCCGCTCCGTCAGCACATATTCCACGGCCTCCTCGCAGCTCTGCGCTCCGCCGCGTGCGAGCAGCGCGTGTGCCGCGTCGCGCAGGCATTGCTTTGCGGTATCGAGCTGCCGCAGCTCCACGGGGATGCTCTTGAGCGCACAGCACATGGCATCGTAGTTTCTGAGCTTGTCGACCGCCTCCTTCTTCCAGTTGAACGCAGGGGTCTCCTTGAAGTTTTCAACAGTTTTCCCACAATGTCTTCCGAAGTTTTCCACAATAACCTCCCAAGTTTTCCACAGTCCGAGGCGGGTTTTCCACAATTTCCTTCCCGTGCGCGTCGCTATGGTATCCGCGCGCATGGTGAGTGGCACTGTGATAGAAACCCTTCGTATTCGGCTTCCGTTTCCGTCTCGTATTGATTTCGTATTGATTTCGTATTGGATTCGGATTCAGGCAGTGACTCACGGTGACCCACGGTGAGACAGCTCCCCCATCGCATCCCGAAACTCTCTCACGGATGCGGTCAGCGGCGCGCTTTCCCCGGGGTGCAGCGTCTCCGCGGTGCCTGTTTCTTCAAACGAGGGCTCGGGAAAGCGGGAGCGTTTGGTCTGGATGCGCTGATGCTCGCCCCAGCTCGGGAAGTAGAAATAGCTCTCGCCCTCCGCCTCGTAACGGACGATCAGCCCGCCGTTTTCCAAACACGCCATCGCCTCGCCGATCTGCTCCTCCGTGACCCCGCCCCGCCGCGGGAACACCAGTCCCTTCAGTAGCTCCGGATCGGCGCTGCCGCGCCCGTAATCGTCGACGTAGGTGATGAGATAGAGCCAGAGCCGGAACTCGAAATCGCCCAGGCGGTTGACCTTGCGGCTGGTGCGGATGCTCTCCTTGATGATGCGGTTCGGCATGGGCTCACCTCCCGAAAAAGCGCGCATACAGCGCCTCGGCATAGTCGCCGCGCAGCCGCGCCTGTGTCGCCGCGTCCGGCGGTGCCTCGAATATTTTGCAAAAGGACTCCGCGCAGTCGCGTGCGCTGCCCGTGAGCTCGACGGGATAGCTTTCGAGCTCGTGCATCAGATAGGCGAGCTGCCCCTCCACGCTGTCGGCTTCGTAGTCGTTCGCGCCGCACCAGCTCCACAGCCGCGTCCGCCGCACGCCGAGCCACTCGCACACACCATACGAGCCGTCCGCCGAGCAGGCCGGCGGCTGAAAGCTGCTGTCGTACCACATATTCGCCGCGATGCCGCAGACCGCCTCGGGCGGCAGCCCGTACTGAAAGAGCAGCCGCGCCACGATCTCGGAGAAGCCGTCGCCGCCGTAGTCCGACCACGCCGCGTCGATGTCCGCGCCCTCCATCCAGATCGTGCGCCGGTCAAACTGCTCATTGGGCGCGGGCGCAGGGCTGGGTGCCGGTGTCGCCGTGGGTGCCGGTGTCGCCGCGGGTGCCGGTGCCGGAGTCGCCGCGGGCGGCGGGCTGTAGACCTCGCTCAGAGCCGGAACGGCGGCGGGTGCATCGGGTGTCCCCGCGCAGCCGAGTGCGAGCAGCACCAGCATCGGCGCGAGGATCATGCCGTGTTTTTTCATGTTTTTCGCCTCCTTGTTCGCATATCCTAGCTCAGTAAATTTCGGTTTTCAACCCATTTGTTGCGTTTTGCAACGCGAGTGTAAAAAAAATTTTGCCCCCCCCGATCGGGGAGGCTTTTGTTCACTCCGAACGCTGTCCTATCCCATTACGAAATAGGACGCTATGCCTATCGCCGCGCACAGCAATCCGAGCAGTGCCGTGACCGCGATGTGGGTCTTGATCTCCAGACTGAGGATGCCGAAGAACTCGCGCACGAAGCCGTTCGGCCAGAAGTACCACTTCGTGTCCCCCGCGATGCCCTCCGCGTCCAGCCCGACCTTTCGGGCGAGGATGCCGCTGCGGAGGATGTGGTAATTGGTGGTGGCGAAGGCGACGCGCGCATCGGGCAGCTCAGCGTCGATGATGCGCTTGGACAGGGCAAAATTCTCCAGGGTATTGACGCTCTTTTTCTCCGCCAGCACCTCATTTTCCTCTGCGCCGTGGGCGAGCAGATAGAGCTCCATGGCGGAGCCCTCGCTGATGACCTCGTTTGCGCCCTGCCCGCCGGAGGGGACGTAGCGCAGGGGGTGTCCGCCGGCGATCTCCTGCTCCCACGCGAAGCGGATGGCGCGGTTGACGCGCCCCTTGAGCAGCGGCAAAAGACCGCCGCGCTTGTCGATGGAGCAGCCGAGGATGACGATGAAATCCTTGTCATAGCTCGGCACGGCGCGGGCGGCGACCCAGCCCATGACCGCCGAGCCCGCGAGCACGCACTCGAAATAGCTCAGCACCAGCAGCAGAAACAGCGGGATGACCGTGCCGAGCACAGCCCCGACCGCCCCCGCCGCGCCGAACACGCGGTTTTCCAGAAGACGGCTGATCCAATAGATCGCCTGCGTGCCGCCGAGATACAGCCCCGCGACGAGCAGGCTGAGGGCGTTGTTGAGGCAAAAGCCCTCGTGCCGGATGAGCGCGACGTTGCTCACGCCGAGCGCCAGACACACCGCGACGATGACGGCGGCGGCGTAGACGGAGAACTGGTGCGGGAAATTCAAAACGCATAAAAATACATCCCGCATGGATATATCATCCGCATGGAAGCAGGCGGCGAAGTTCACGAGCAGCACGAGTGCGAACACGGCGGCGAAGATCATCCCGCCGACGAGTCCAATGTTTTTGTAGGAGTAGAGCGTGATCGCCATGGAACGCCGAAGTGCCTGTCCCATGGCGGCGATCAGAGCCGCGAGCAGCAGCACGCCCGCCAGCAGAACGAGCTGCGGTGTGCGCGTCAGAAGCCCGCCTGCACGGCTGAACGCAAGCCCCGCGACCGAGAACACGAGGATGTCCGCCCAGAGCGGCATAATGAATCTTTTCGGATTTTTATTCGTGTCTTTGTTCACGTTTTTTCCTCTCCGACTTCCGTTCCCGACGCGACAGCTTCCGCGTCCGGCGGCGGTTTTTCCGGTGTTCGGCGGGCGGCTCCGCCTCGGGCGTGAGCTGCCGCATTTCTTTTTTGAGCCGCTCGGGCAGCACGCGGAACACCGCCCCCTTCGGCGGATTTTCCGCGCAGCATTCGAGGTAGCGCCGCACGGTGAATACGATCGCGAGCGGCTGCACGAACAGCTTCAGTTCCAGCATCAGCAGCACGACCTGCATCACGCTCGTCAGCAGCGCAAGCGACTCCGGCGCGATCTGGCGCGACGAGTAGCGGACGTTCTCGGAGGCATCGACCCACGCGGCGCAGACCTGCTTGAAAAACTCATGCCCGCAGTTGTAGCGGTAGAGCGGCACGAGCACGATGAGCCCGAGCACGACGTAGAAAAAGCCCTGACAGACGAGGGAGTGTTTGATGCGTCTGCCCATGGCGCTGAGGTTGCGGAAAAAGCCCTCCACGCCGTCGCACACGGCGCGCAGCATGGGCTCGTCCTCGTGGGCGAACTCGTAGCTGAGGGTGCAGAAGCCGAGGTAGGGGATGAGGTTGCCGCCGTAGAACACCGCCATACTCCGCGCATCGGCGAGCCAGCTCCGACCGCGGGCGCGGATGACGGCGGCGCGGGTCTTGCGCCGCACGACGCGCAGCAGCGCGGCGTGTCCGGTGGCGTGGGCGAACTGGCTGATGCTGCGGCTTTCAAAGAGCTGCTTGACCTTGTCGGTACCGGCGCGAAAAATGTGGTCGGGGGGCAGGCTGCCGGTGGTGAGCGCGCGGGTGATCATGGCGATCTGCGCGGTGCGGTAGCGCTTTTTGCCGTAGCCGTTGAAGAAGTAGAACGCGAGCGCGCCGCCCAGCACGGACAGCAGCCGGATGGTCTCGTCATAGACGGGATACAGCCAGCTCAGGAAGCCGCCGACCACGACGCACACCAGAAAGCACAGCGATGCCAGCAGCAGAAAGGGCAGCCGCGGCAGCGAAAACACGATGGTTTTCCGATAGATCCTTGCGTTATTCACGCCGGTCCGTCCTGCGCATGATTGTTTCCATATTCCTCGTCCCTTCCCCGCCTCGCCCGAGCGAGGCTTTCCTATTCTCACTTCCATCTTATAGCATCTGTCAAGGCTCGACCCGCGCTTGCAATGGGTCTGTGCATTTGTTATAATGAGTGGAAAAGTAATGCGGGAGGCATCCTCTATGTCGAAAGAAAAACCGAAAATGTCCGACGGACAGCCGAAAAAGCGGCGCTATTTTTCCATCCGTCTGAAGCTGATCCTGTCGATTTTGCTTGGCGGCGTGCTGCTGCTGTTTTTCAGTCTGTGGCTGCTGTCGGATTCGATGACGCTGGTGGAGGACGACCTCATGGACGACCGCCTCGCCTCCGACATCCGCTACGCCCGCGACGAGATCGGCGGCGACTGGAACGTGCGCGATGACGCGCTCTACTGCGGCGACACCTACATAGGCGACGGCGTGGAGATCAACGAGGACATGGAAGCCGTGATGCAGCACTTCGAGGATCTCACGGGCACCTTCTTCTACACCTTCATCCTCACCGACAACGACGACGAGCTGGTCTGGGTGGGCGACGACGTGACCGGCTATCAGCAGGGTCACTACCTCCGCACCTGCGGCACCACCAAGGGCCCCACGGGCGAAAACCTCGTCGGCACCTACATGGACGTGAAGGTCGCGAACGTATTGGACAAATACGGCGAATACTCGGGCGAAGCGAACGTGAACGGCCGCCGGATTTACTGCCGCTACGAGACCCTTCTCAACGAGGACGGCGAGGTCGTGGGCGCGATCGTGGTCGGGCGGAGCATCGTGGAGATGGAGCAGAACATAGCCAACCAGAAATACCGCGGTGCGATCCTCATCGTGGTGGTGCTCATACTGATCTGCCTCGGCATTGCGGGCATCGTGTCGAAGGTCGTTCGGGCGATCCCGCAGATCTGCGAGCGCCTCGACCTCATCGGCACGGGGCACTACCCCGAGGAGCCTCTGCACCTCCGCACGCGCGACGAGATGGACTTTGTCGCGGAGAGCATCAACGACATGGTCGAATCCCTCAAGGAGAAGGACCGCATCGGCGCGGAGCTGTCGCTCGCGACGGACATTCAGGCGAATATGCTGCCGCGCATCTTCCCGCCCTTCCCCGAGCACGACGAATTTGAGATCTACGCGACGATGGACCCCGCGAAGGAGGTCGGCGGCGACTTCTACGACTTCTTCATGGTGGACGACCGCCACCTCGCCATCGTGATCGCGGACGTATCCGGCAAGGGCGTTCCGGCGGCGCTGTTCATGGTGATCGCCAAGACCCTCATCAAAAACTACGGTCAGATGGGCCTCGAGCCGCACCACGTTTTCACCAAGGTCAACTCGCTCCTGTGCGACTCAAACGACGCGGGGCTGTTCGTGACGGCGTGGATGGCGGTGCTCGACCTCGAATCGGGGATGCTGGACTACGTGAACGCCGGTCACAATCCGCCGCTCTACAAGAAAGCGGACGGCAACTTTGAATATCTCCGCGCCCGCCCGGGCTTCGTGCTCGCGGGCATGGACGGAATGCGCTACAAAATGGCGCAGATGCAGATGCACCCCGGCGACAAGCTCTACCTCTACACCGACGGTGTCACGGAGGCGACCAACCTCGACAAGGAGCTCTACGGAGAGGATCGGCTGCTGAACTTCCTGAACACGCACCCCGCCACGGCGACGGAAACGCTGCCGATGGTGCGGGCGGACATCGACGAATTTGTCGGCGAGGGCGAGCAGTTTGACGACATCACCATGCTGATGCTCGACTTCCACAAGCTCCATTCGGACGACGATGCCGCCCTGGAAAAGCTCTTCCCCGCGACGCTGGAGGCGCTGCCGGACGTGCTTTTGTTCATCGAGGAAACGCTCGATGCGCACGAGGCGACCCCGAAATCGCAGATGCAGATCGCGGTGGCGGCGGAGGAGATCTTCGTCAACATCGCGCACTATGCCTACCCGGGTGAGACCGGCAAGGCAAAGATCGCCATCTCCGTGGAGGACGAGCTCGCCTCCATCCGCTTCATCGACCTCGGCATCCCCTTCGACCCGCTCTCCAAGACCGACCCCGACGTGACGCTCTCGGCGGAGGACCGCAAGATCGGCGGTCTCGGCATCTACATGGTCAAAAAGACCATGGACGACCTGAGCTACAAGCGCACGGAGTTTGAAAACATCCTGACGATGAAGAAGCGCATCCACGCATGAGAAGGGCGGAGCTGTTGTCTCCGGCGGGAGACTTTGAAAAGCTGCGCATGGCGGTGGCATACGGGGCGGACGCGGTCTACCTCGCGGGCACGGCGTACGGAATGCGCGGCGGCACGAACAACTTCACATCGGAGGAGCTGCCCGCGGCGATCCGCTATTGCCACGAGCGCGGCGTTGCGGTCTATGTGACCTGCAACACCATCCCCACCGACCCCGAGATGCAGGCGCTGCCGCCCTACCTCGAGCGGCTGGACGCGGCGGGGGCGGACGGGCTGATCGTCGCGGACCTCGGCGTGATGCGCCTTGCCACACGCCACGCGCCGCACTGCGCCCTCCACATCAGCACGCAGGCGGGCGTGATGAGCGCGGAGACCGCGCGGGTCTTTCACGATCTGGGCGCGTCGCGGGTGGTGCTGGCGCGGGAGATGAGCCTCGATGCGGTGGCGGCACTGCGGGCGCAGCTTCCGCCGGAGCTGGAGATCGAGGCGTTTTGCCACGGGGCGATGTGCGTGTCGTTCTCGGGGCGCTGCGTGCTGTCGAACTACCTCACGGGGCGCGACTCCAACCGCGGCCAGTGCGCGCAGCCCTGCCGCTGGAAATACCACCTCATGGAGGAAAAGCGCCCGGGGCAGTACTTCGAGATCAGCGAGGACGGCGGGACATACATATTAAATTCACGGGATATGTGCATGATCGACCACATTCCCGCGCTGCTCGACGCGGGCGTGACGAGCCTCAAAATCGAGGGGCGCACCAAGTCGGCATACTATACCGCCTCGGTCACGGCGGCCTACCGCCACGCGCTCGATGCGGCACTCGCGGGGCGCGAGCTCGAGCCCGTCTGGCGGGACGAGGTGGATAAGACCTCCCACCGCCCCTACTCCACGGGCTTTTATTTCGGCGAGCCCGGGCAGTACAGCGCGGACGCGCTCTATTGCGCGGACTACGAGCCCGCCGCACTGGTCGAACGCTGCGAGGCGGACGGAAACGCCCTGCTCACGCAGCGCAACCGCTTCTCCGTAGGGGACGAGCTGGAGATCCTGCGACCGGACGGTGATCCGATCGTCTTCACAGTCGGCGCGATGACGGACGCGGAGGGCGCGGCGGTGGAGACCGCGCGGCATCCGCAGATGGAGCTGCACACGCTGCTGCCGACCTGCGTGCCGCCGTACAGCTTTCTGCGGCAGAGGCGACGAATATGAATACAAAAACGAAACGACTTTGCACCGCGGCGGTGTGTCTGGCGCTGGCACTGCTGCTCCCGCTGCTGACGGGGCAGCTCCGCAGTCTGGGCAACGCCCTGTGCCTCATCCATCTTCCGGTGCTGCTGTGCGGCTATATCTGCGGCGGCGTGTGGGGGCTGTGCGTGGGTCTGACCGCGCCGCTGCTGCGCTATGCGCTGTTCGGGATGCCGCCGATCTACCCCATGGGACTGGCGATGTCGCTGGAGCTCGGGTGCTACGGTCTGGTCGCGGGGCTGCTGTATCGGCGGCTGCCCAGGACGACGGCGATGCTCTATGTCTCGCTTGTGACGGCGATGCTGTCGGGGCGGCTGGTCTGGGGGCTCGCCCGCTATGCCTTCGCGGGGCTCTCGGGAAGCAGCTTCCCGCTGAGTGCCTTTCTCGCGGGAGCGTTCACGAACGCCCTCCCCGGCATCGTGCTGCAGCTCGTGCTGATCCCCCTTCTGGTCACCGCTCTGCAAAAAGTAAAAACACCCCCTGTGTAAAGGGGGGTAAGACCCCCTCAGTCGCCTGCGGCGACAGCTCCCCCAAGGGGCGCCTTTTAGCCTCCCTCGGGGGAGGTGGCGCGTAGCGCCGGTGGGGCTCCCCCCCAAGAGAGGCTTTCATTTTTGCATAAAAATTCCGCTGCCTGCCGAAACGCAGACAGCGGTTTTTCTTATAATCCAAAGTCTTTCCGCACGACAGCCTTGTCATACGCCCGCGGCTTTGCAAAAATATCCGTCAGGAATGAATGGGCGAGCTCCGGCCACGCGCCGACGTGCCGCCGCTCCCCCACGCCGTAGGCGTGCCCGCCGCTGCCGAACAGGTGCAGCTCATAGGGAACGCCCGCCGCGTCGAGCGCCGCCGCCAGCTCCATGCTCTGCTGCACGGGGACGAGCGGGTCGGTGACGCTGTGGACGATGAAGCAGGGCGGGGTCTTTTTCGAGGGCAGCGCCACGGGCGAATAGAGCATCGGCATCTGCCCCGCGGGGATCTCCCGATCACCGTAGATGACGCGCATCATGCTCCCGTCGTTCGTCGGCTTCACCGCCGGATAGACCAGCACGCACGCCGCGGGCTTCGGCTGATCGTGCTCACCGATGACGTGCCACATACTCATATAACAGCCCGCGAGATGCCCGCCCGCGGAGAAGCCCGCGAGCACGATGCGCTTGCCGTCCGCGCCGAAACGCCCGGCGTTGTCGCGGATGTACTGCATCGCCGCGCCGACCTCCATGAGGGGCTCGGGGAACTGACAGTGGGGGTTGGGCTCGCCGCCGATCCGCTCGGGGCTGCCGTAGAGGGTCGAGTAGTTGAGCACGAAGCTGCACCAGCCGAGTGCGTCGAAGCGCTCCGCGACGGGCGCACCCTCGACCTCGGCGCAGAACTCATACGCGCCGCCGGGCAGTACGAGCATCACGGGGCGTTTTTCGCCCTCGCGCGCCTCGCCGTGCATCGTCAACGTCACGCTGTCGTCCGCCGCCCATGTAAAATCGGTCACTGTTTTCATATCAAATTCCTCTTCCTTTTAGCCTCCCTCGGGGGAGGTGCCGAGTGTCAGCGAGGAGGTGGGGGTTAATCCCCCGCAGGAAACTTTATCCCTGCACTGCCGGTGTCGGATTTTCAAATTCCTCCAGCGCCTGATCCCATGCCGCCTGCCAGCGCGCATCGATCGCGTCGAGCGCGGGATCGCCGCGGCGGTCGGGCAGCTCGCACAGACCGAGAAGCGTCTCCGCGACGTAGGGCGTGAGCTGTGCAGCGCCGAAGCTGTTGACGTGGCGGAAATCGGACATCCCCGCGGCATAGTCGATGTCGGGGTACTGCGAGACGATGTTGAAATCGAGGAAGGGGATGCCGTATTCGTCCGCGAGCGCCTGCACGGCCGCGTGGCGTTTGGCGGTGTATTCGAGGTCGGGCGTGAACATGAGGATGAGCTCGATGCCCTCGCTTTGGCAGAGCTCCGCGAGCTGCCGGAACCAGTAGAGATTCGCCGCGAGCGGCTCGGCAACGCCGTCCGCATTCTCGGGCTCATAGCCTGCGAAGTCCATGTTGCGCTGCTTGGTCTGGAGCAGGAAGCCGCGCCAGCACTCGCTCCGGTCGCCGGTGAAGTCCTCCATGGTCAGGTCCTTCCAGCGGTCGTGGTACTGGATGAGCGGCAGCAGATAGCTGAGCATACTCATGTCGGGGTTCTCGGTCTTATACGCACGCAGCGCCTCGCGCTTGACCGCGGAGAGCTTCATATAATCGAAGCTCTTGCGGTAGTTCACGTCGTTCGGCTCGACGAACAGGTCGATCATATCGAGCACGACGGCTTTGATCGGCTGGATGCGGATGGACTCTTTAAGCCAGAAATACGAGCCCATCATGGGCTGCGCCTCGGTGCCGCAGCAGTAGGCGGAGATGCCGTAGTCCTCGTAGAGCAGGTTGGGGTTCACGCCGCAGACGACGTGGCTCGGGCCGAGGATGAGGAAATCGACGGAGTCCTCGGGCATATCGTACCAGCCGCGGATATTGGAGCCGCTGCGGAATTCGTTCGACCACTTGGGCTTGAGCACGAAGTTCGCCCCCGCGACGAGCAGCGCGGCGATCAGGACGAAGCACAGGAGCCCGAGGATGTATTTGTGTTTCATAGGCAAAAGCCTCCGACATACGAGCGTTTTCCCCAGTATAGCACAGCCGCGCCGAAAACGCCACCGCTTTCTTCCCGCTTGACACGTTGTGCTACGATAAAATCGGGCGGGTGTGAACGCCCGACAACGAAAGCGGAGACAAACGATGAAAATTCAAGTATTGCTGTCTACGATGTATCAGACGGACGACAGCATTTTGGAAAAAATCAATCTGCAGACCGATGCGGTCGTCATCAATCAGGGGGATCGGGACGGCTCCTGTCATATACGCTATAAGGGTCATGATGTCACATGGATCGACTCGCCGGAGCGCGGGCTCGCCCGAAGCCGCAATCTCGCGCTGCAATACGCGGATGCCGACATCTGCCTGCTCTGCGACGACGACGAAGTATTATACGAGGGCTACGCGCAGGACATCGCGGAGGCTTTCCGCGCGGTGCCGGATGCCGACCTTTTGATATTCAACGTCGACTGGTCGGACGCGGACATGGCGGAGAAGCCGGTCACGCAGCTGCGCCGACTCCCGCGCTTCCGAAGCTACGGCAGCGTCCACATCGCCTTCCGGCTTGCCGCTGTCAGGGGCAGGGTCCGCTTCCGCCCCGAATTCGGCACGGGCTCGGGCGTGTACCTGAGCGGCGAGGACTCCCTGTTCTGCATCGAAAGCCGCAAGGCGGGTCTCAAGGCCTACACCCACCCCTACACGGTGGCGCAGGTGCACTGCGGGGATTCGACCTGGTTTGATGGCTACAACGCCAAATACTTCTTCGACAAGGGCGCGTATCTCGCCGCGGCCTTCCCCCGCATGAAGCACTTTTACAAATGGTATTTCCCGCTGCGGCTTTCCAAGTTCTCCGAGCTGAGTCTCGCGGAGATGATGCGAATCATCGACCGCGGAATGCGGGATTATCAAAGCCGAAGCGCAGGCGCGAGCCACTGAAAAGCACTGTCAAGCATCCCCTCCGTCGCATAGCATGGCGTATCGGAGGGGATCATTTTGTCAATTTGGGAACAACTGCTTTTGATCGTGGGGCTGGCGATGGACGGCTTCGCGGCATCGGTGAGCATGGGTCTGTGTCTGACGGACGGACGGATGCGCCGCGCCGTATCGGTGGCGGCGGCGGTCACGGTCTTCCATGTTCTGTTTTTCATGCTCGGCCATGTGTCGGGCTGCGTCTGCGCGGACATCATCCGCCGCGCCGCGCCGTATCTGGCGGGCGGGATATTGCTGCTGCTGGGGCTTCTGATGCTGCGCGATGCCCGCCGCGGCGGGCAAGCGCCGGAGGAGGCGGGCACGCTCTCCGCCGGACGCATCCTGGTGCTCTCGCTCGCCACGAGCGTGGACGCTATGAGCGTGGGCTTCACCTTCGCCATGCTGGACGCACCTTTATGGACACCGGCTGCGCTGGTTCTGGCGGTCATGGGCACGCTCGCGGCGGCGGGCGTGGCGTTGGGGTGTTACGGGGGGCGGCGCTTCTGCCGCCATGCGAAATGCGCGGGCGGTGTCATTCTCTGCCTGTTCGGACTGAAAAATCTGCTGTTATAAACCGCCAAGCCGTGCTATAATATCGACACCGCCCGAAAGGAGGCTGCCCCATGAACGAGCTGACAATTCGCCCCATCGCGCACATCGAAACCGACCTGCCGACGAAGTTCGGTCTGCCGCGGCAGAGCGGGCTGGTCTCGTCACTGGAGGCGCGCATCGTGTTCGAGCCGCTCTACCGCGAGCGCTCGGCGTTCCGCGGTCTGGAGGGCTTTTCGCACCTGTGGCTGATCTGGGGCTTCTCGGAAAACCGGCGCGACACCTGGGCGGCGACGGTGAAGCCCCCGCGTCTGGGCGGCAACACGAAAATGGGCGTATTCGCCACGCGCTCACCCTACCGCCCCAATGCGCTGGGGCTGTCGAGCGTGAAGCTGGAGGGCATCGCGTGGGACGAGAGCCTCGGCCCCGTACTGCGGGTGACGGGCGCGGACCTCATGGACGGCACGCCGATCTACGATGTAAAGCCCTATCTCCCCTATACGGACAGCCACCCCGAAGCCGTCGGCGGCTTTGCCGACGCTTTCACGGACTACGCGCTCGCGGTGGATTTCCCGCCGGAGCTGCTGGCGCGGATACCGGAGGGCAAGCGCGAGGCGCTGCTGGGGCTTCTGGCGCAGGACCCGCGTCCGGCGTATCAGGACGACCCGACGCGGCGCTACGGCTTCCGCTTCCTCGACCTCGACGTGCGCTTCACGGTCGCGGACAACACCGTGACCGTCGTGGACGTGGCAGATTATAAATAAGGTATGAATTTTACACGCCGCGCATTGACGGACCGTCGCGCGGCGTGTATAATGCAATCATTCAACAAATATTTAACATAGGAAAGGAAGATTCGCGCATGGGCATTGCAGAGAGGAAAATCGGACGCAGACAGTTTCTGAAGGGCGCGGGTGCGCTGAGCGTCGGCGCTGCGGCGGCGGGGCTTCTGGGCAGCACGGTATTTGCCGCGGACGAGGCGGATGCCGTCAGCTCGGCGACCGAGGTCGCCACGGAGCAGACCGCAAGCGGGATGCAGATCGTCCCCGGCGGCACCAAATATTCCACCTACGCCAACCCCGACGAGATCGGCATTCTGCATGACGCGGCGCACAGCGCGGAGGCGGACGTGGTCGTGGTCGGCACGGGCATCGGCGGCATGATGGGCGCGATGACCCTCGCGGAGCAGGCACCCGACGCAAAGATCCTGCTTCTGGAGAAGAACGAAGGCACCGGCGGCAGCACGAACATGGCGGAGTGCAACACGCCCTCGGGCGGCGCATCGAGCCGCGAGGCGGCGTACAAGTCCGGCTATCAGCAGGCAGCGTCGTCGAGCTTCATCAAGGACCCCATCCTCATCGCGGAGATGTCCATCGACCGCGGCAAGAACTCCGGCTGGCTGTTCACGAAGCATAAGATCGGCTGGGAGGGTATGTTCTACGAGGGCGGCAACGGCAAAATTCCCATGGAGAAGCTGCGCAAGGAGATCGAGACCGACCCCGCGTACGCGAACATCACGCTCTACACCTCCACCCGCGCCACCGCGCTGCACGTCTCGGACGACGGCTATGCGGTCACGGGCATTCAGGTGCAGAATGCGGACGGCACCTACACCGACATCAGCTGCAAAGCCGTTCTGCTCGCCACGGGCGGACTCTCCACGAACTTCGACCTGCTGAGCTACTACACCGGACAGGACGTGCATGAGAAGTGCCACGGCTGGGGCGCGGGGCAGGACGGCGACGGTCACCTGCTCGTGGAGCAGACGGCGCACGGCCGCTGCAAGCGCATCACGGTGTCGAGCCTGTTCAACAACGTCAAGGGCTTCGCCTACGACTCCCCCCTCGGTGTCGCGGCGACGATGCAGCCCAAGAACGTCTACGTCAACCAATACGGTCTGCGCTTCGGCTCCGAGATGATCCAGGACACCGCCGCCTCCGGCAAGATGGTCGAGAGTCAGGGCATGGTGTGGTCGATCATGGGTCAAAACCTCATCTCCGAGTTCGAAAACGGCGGCTGCACGCGCAAGTATTCGGCGTTCTCCGATATCCTGCCCGGCAATCAGGTCGATCTGCAGGCGGAGTTCGAGAAATACAAGGACAACGAAAACGTCCTCAAGGCGGACAGCCTCGCAGAGCTCGCGGAGAAAATGGGCGTGGACAAGGATCGCTTCGTCTCCTGCATCGAGGCCTACGAAAAGGACTGCGCCGCGGGCACGGACGACAGTATGTTCGGCAAATCCGCGAGCTACATGGTCTCGCTGGGCGGCGCTCCGTACTACGCGCTGCGCGTGTCGTCGGGCGTACTGAACACGAACGGCGGGATCCGCATCGACTACAATGCGCAGGTTTGCGACCCCTACTACAAGCCCGTCAAGGGACTGTACGCGGCGGGCGTGTGCTGCTCCGGCTGGGACGGCGAGGTCTACGGCGGCGGCACCTGCCAGACCTCGGGTATGTGGGGCGGCTCCAAGGCGGCTCGCGTGATCGTGGAGACAGAGCTCGGCGGCAAGGTCGCGGACGATTGGTTCGGCGAGGAATACAGCTCCGGCGAAATGGGCTCCGGAGAACCTTCGTAAGTTTATATAGAATCCAACTCAAACCCACAGCGGGGGAAAACTACGGTTTTCCCCCGCTTTTTTACTTTAGCACATTAATTTATGTTTTATCAAAGTCAGAATTTCACAGCTAAATTTGTACAGAATATACAACTATTGATTTTATGTATTAAAGTTTTTGCAAAAAACAGCGAAAATATTGTGAAAGATTTTTCAATTTCCGGTTGACGGACAAGGCGGTAAAGCGTATAATTGGAACGGTTAAAAAGTCGATAATGGTTTGGAATACATACCGATTCGTTATTATTTTGTTTGGGAAATCCTGAAAATAAACAAATTTTTTGAGGAGGAAATGGAAAACCCATGAAAACCAAGAAACAACTTACGACCTATCTCATTGCGATTGCAGTCGTGATCGTGCTTCTGGTTCTCGCTTTCGTCACCACCGGCGGAAACGTGACCGGCACCATCTGGTCTCTGCTGCCCCCCGTGGTCGCCATCGGCCTTGCGCTGATCAGCAAGGAAGTATATTCTTCCCTGTTCTTCGGTGTTCTGGCGGGCGCCCTGCTGTACACCAACTTTGCCCCCTGGCAGACCGTCAACGCCATTGTCGGCGGCGACGTCGGTCTGATCTGCGTTCTGGCGGACAGCTGGGACATGGGCATCATCATCTTCCTGGTCATCCTCGGCATCATGGTCGATCTGATGAACAAGGGCGGCGGCTCCGCTGCTTTCGGCCGCTGGGCTTCCAAAGCTGTTAAGACCCGCTGCGCCGCTCAGCTCACCACCATGGTCCTCGGCGTGGTCATCTTCATCGACGACTACTTCAACTGCCTGACCGTCGGCGCTGTCATGCGTCCCGTGACGGAGAGCCACAAGATCTCCCGTGCGAAGCTGGCTTACATCATCGACGCCACCGCTGCTCCCGTCTGCATGATCGCCCCCGTTTCCTCCTGGGCTGCCGCCGTTTCCGGCTATGTCAACTCCGAGTCCGTCAACGGCATCCAGATGTTCATCAACCAGATCCCCTACAACTACTACTGCCTGCTGACTCTGGTCATGATTATCACCATTTCCATCATGAACCTCGACTACGGCCCCATGCTGGAGCATGAGTACAACGCTCAGGTCAAGGACGACCTCTTCACCACCCCCGAGCGTCCCTTCGAAGGTGCGGACGACTACGAGGAAGGCGCGAAGAAGGGCTCCATCCTCGACCTGCTTCTGCCCGTTATCGTTCTGATCGTGATGTGCATCATCGGCATGATCTACACCGGCGGCTTCTTTGACGGCGAGACCTTCATGGACGCTTTCGCCAACTCCGATGCCTCCCTCGGTCTGCCTCTGGGTGCCATCGTTGCGATGGTTTTCACCTTTATCTACTTCTGGCTTCGCGGCGCCATCGCTTTTGATAAGAGCTTTGAGTCCGTCCCCAACGGCTTCATCCAGATGGTCTCCCCCATCCTGATCCTGACCCTTGCCTGGACTCTGAACTCCATGACCGGCGCTCTCGGCTCCAGCGACTTCGTCAACGGCGTTCTCGGCAATGCCGGTGAACTGAAGAAGTTCCTGCCCGCCGTGATCTTCGTCCTCGCTGCTGTCATCGCCTTTGCGACCGGCACCTCCTGGGGCACCATCGGCATCATGGCTCCCATCGTTGTTCAGGTCTTTGACTACGGCGTAGAGCCCACCCTCTGCACCATCGGTCTGGCTGCTGCCTGCGCCGGCGGCGTCTGCGGCGACCACTGCTCCCCCATCTCCGACACCACCATCATGGCGTCTGCCGGTGCTCACTGCTTCCACCTGAACCACGTCTCCACCCAGATCCCCTACGCGGCTACCGTCGTGGCCGTGTCCTTCGTGGGCTTCATTCTGGCCGGTCTGATCCAGAACGCCGTGATCTGCCTGATCATCGAGATCGCGCTCATGATCGGCGTCTTGTTCGTCATCAAGGCGATCGTCTCCAAAAAGCATCCCGGCATGCTCGCCGAGATGAAGGAAGCCAGCGCGAAGCTGTACGCCGAGAAGTAATTCTCCGCTTCCAACGTCATAAAACACGGTGTCTTCGGACACCGTGTTTTTTTGCCGTTTTTCTTGAAAATGCCTGAAATATGGACTATAATAGGGTGAATTATTATGAACAAAAAGGGAGAACGCATTATGGAAAAATCCCTTCTCACCGCGACGGATTATCCCTTTGACGCAAAGCTGCTGCTGCGCAAGCGCAAGGCGATCCGGCGTGAGCTTCTGCAAAAGCCGAATCTGCTCGAAAAGCGCATCGCGATCCTCGGCGGCTCCACCACGAGCGACATCCGCGATATGCTGGAGCTCTTTCTCCTCGGCTACGGCATCGCGCCGCGCTTCTACGAATCCGAGTTCGGCCGCTTCTACGAGGACGCGGTGTTCCCGAACGACGAGCTTGCGAGCTTCGCCCCCGACATTCTTTTCGTCCATACCTCCAACCGCAACATCACGGCGTGGCCGGAGCCCGCGGACAGCGCGGCGGACGTGGAAAGGCTCCTCGACGCGCAGTACGCCCGCTTTGAGCAGGTCTGGGAGAATCTCGCGGCGAAATACCGCTGCCCGATCATCCAGAACAACTTCGAATATCCCTTCTTCCGCCTCATGGGCAACCGCGACGCGACGGATATTCACGGGCGTGTGAATTTTATTTCACGCCTTAATGCAAAGTTCGCTTCCTACGCGCAGACGCATGAGAACTTTTTCATCAACGACATCAACTACCAGTCGGCGGATTACGGCCTCAGGGAGTGGTCGGACCCCTTCTACTGGCATATGTATAAATATTCCCTCTGCATGGATGCGATCCCGACCCTCGCGTTCAACGTGGCGAACATCGTCAAGTCCCTGTTCGGCAAGAACAAGAAGGCCTTCGCGATCGACCTCGACAACACGCTGTGGGGCGGCATCGTGGGCGACGACGGCGTGGAGGGCATTGAGATCGGCAACGAGACCTCCATGGGGCAGGTCTACGCCGAGTTCCAAAGCTATCTGAAAGCGCTGCAAAAGCAGGGCATCCTGCTGAACATCGTATCGAAGAACGAGCACGACAACGCCATTGCGGGGCTGAATCACCCGCAGACGGTCTTAAAGCCGGATGACTTCATCGTCATCAAGGCGAACTGGGAGCCCAAGAGTGTGAATCTCGTCCGCATGGCGGAGGAGCTGACACTGCTGCCCGAGGCCTTCGTGTTCACGGACGACAATCCCGCCGAGCGCGAGATCATCCGTCAGCAGGTGCCGGGCGTCGCCATCCCGGAGCTTGACAAGGTCGAGCACTACATCACCGCCATCGACCGCGCGGGCTACTTTGAAACCACGAGCTTCTCCGCGGACGACCTCAAGCGCAGCGAGATGTACAAAGAGAACGTCCGCCGCGCCGAGCTGCAAAGCAGCTTTGCGGACTACTCCGACTACCTGCTGTCGCTCGATATGAGCGCGGACATCAAAGCCTTCGAGCCCGTCTACATGGCGCGCATCGCGCAGCTCACGAACAAATCCAACCAGTTCAACCTCACGACCCTGCGCTGCACGCAGGAGCAGGTCGAGGCGATGGCGGCGGACAAGGAAAACCACATCACGCTCTACGGCAAGCTCATCGACTGCTTCGGGGATAACGGCGTGGTGGCGATCACGGCGGGCGAGATACACGGCGATGCCTGCGACATCATCCTCTGGCTCATGAGCTGCCGCGTTCTGAAGCGGGACATGGAGTGTGCCATGATGGACGAGCTGGTGCGCCTCTGCCGCGAAAAGGGGGTCAGAACCCTGCGCGGTCACTACTATCCCACCGCGAAAAACGGCATGGTCAAAAACTTCTACGGCGAAATGGGCTTTGAGAAGCAGAGCGAGGACGAGAGCGGCAACGCGCTCTGGGAGCTTTCGCTCGACGGCTACGAGAACAAAAACCGCGTGATCCGCGTGAACGAATAAGGAGAGAGATATGACCAGACAAGAGATATTTGCAGCGCTGTCCGAGGTCTTTGCGGATGTGTTCGACCGCGAGGACATTGAGCTCACGGAGACCACCACGGCGAAGGACGTGGAGGGTTGGGACAGCCTGACCCACATCGCGCTGCTCGCGGCGGTGGAGGACGAGTTCTCCATCCGCTTTGATATGAAAGAGGTGCAGGGACTCAAGGACGTGGGTGCGATGGCGGACGCGATCGCCAGGCTGCTATGACCGTCCACCACCTCGGCTATCTCGTCAAGGACATAAACAAGGCGCGGCAGGCGTTTGCGGCGCTGGGCTTTGCGTGCGCGTCGGAGCCCTTTCCCGATGCGGATGAGGACGCGGAGCTGCAATTTCTGCAAAACGGAAGCTGCACGGTGGAGCTGGTGAGCCCGCGGAGCGAGCGTTCGAGCGTTTGGGAGCTGATGAAGCGGCGCAAAAACTCGCCCTATCACCTCTGCTTCGAATGCGCCGACTTTGATGCGGAGCTTGCGGCGCTGGAGGCGGACGGCTTTCTGCGCGTAGGCGATGTCCGCCGTGCCCCCGCGATGGACAACCGCCGCATCTGCTTTCTCTACGGCGCGTCCATCGGGCTGATCGAGCTTCTGGAAGGAGGCGAAGCATGAGCTTCACACTGACCTCTGTTTGGTTTTTCGCGGCCTTTGTGCTGTCGCTTTTTGTCTATTATCTTGTGCCGGCGCGCGGGCGCTGGCTGGCGCTGCTCGTGTTCAGCGCAGGCTTTTTCCTCGCCTCCTCGACGGCGTGGACGGGGCTGTATCTTCTGGCGAGCATCGTGTCGGCTTGGCTGTGCCTGCGTTCGATTAGGAAAAATAAGGCGGAGAAAAAAGCGAAAACCGCGCTGACGCTCGGCATCGTCTTCAATGTCGGCATCCTCGCGGTGCTGAAATATTCCAATTTTGCTCTGGCGACGGTGAACGCCCTGACGGGACTGAGCCTTGCGCCGGTGCATTTCCCCGCGCCGCTCGGCATCAGCTTCTATACGCTGCAGCTCGTGGGTCTGCTGCTGGACGCTTACTGGGGCGTGGCGGAGCCGACGGAGAATCTGTTTAAGACGGCGCTATTCATCGGCTACGGCCCGCAACTCACCTCCGGTCCGATCGCCCGCTGGGGCGAGACCGGCACGCAGCTATTTGCGGCGCACCGCTTCGAGTGGCGGAACGTGATCTTCGGCATGGAGCGTATGCTCTGGGGCGTGTTCAAAAAGCTCGTGATCTCCGCGCGGCTCGCGGTGCTGGTGGACACGATCTACGCCGACCCCGCGACCTACAACGGGCTGTATGTCTGGTTTGCGGCGATCTTCTTCATGTTCCAGCTCTATACGGACTTCTCCGGCTGCATGGACATCATCCTCGGCGCGTCCGAGTGCTACGGGGTGAGGCTCCCCGAAAACTTCCGCACACCCTTCTTCTCGCGCTCGGTGCAGGAGTTCTGGCAGCGCTGGCATATCAGCCTCGGCGCGTGGGTGCGGGACTACATCCTCTATCCCGTCCTGCGGACGAATGCGTGGCGGAAGCTGACGAAGCGGATCAAGGCGCACTGGGGCAAAAAAGCGGCGAAGCAGCTTCCCGCGTGGCTCGGGATGCTCGTGGTGTGGTTTGTGATCGGTCTGTGGCACGGCGGGGACTGGAAATTCGTCCTCGGCTCGGGGATCTGGTACTGGTTCTGGATCGTGCTCGGGCAGTGGGCAGCGCCGCTGTCGAAGCGGGTCAACGCCGCGCTGCGCATCGACGCGGAGAGCTTCGGCTGGAAGACCTTCCAGCGCCTACGCACCTTTGCGGTCATCGTGATCGGCAATATGTTCTTCCGGCTCGACAGCCTGCGCGACGTGTTTGCGACGATGCGGGCGGGGCTCTCGGCGTTCAATCCGTGGATCTTCTTCGACGGCTCGATGTACGCCCTCGGTCTCGACGGCAAGGACTTCTGCGTAGCGATGCTGGGTCTGCTGCTTCTGCTGACAGTCTCGATTTTGCAGGAAAAGCAGAGCATCCGCGAACGCCTCGCGCGGCAGAACGGCGTGTTTCAGGTGCTTGTCATGCTCGCGCTCTTCACCGTGACCCTCCTTTTCGGTCAGTACGGCCCGGGCTACAACGCCGCGTCTTTCATCTACGCGAACTTCTAAAAACTGACCTAATGCCGTCTCCTCGAATGTATTACAACGCCCCTTCATCCACGCACGGCACAGGATTTTCGCGCGAGACGATCCTGCGTCCGCGCAGACAGTACCGTGTGTACGGCAAGCGGGCGCGGGGAAGTATTCGCGCGAAAAGACAAGCCGCCCTCATAATAAAAAACTCTCAGACTGTGATTAGTCTGAGAGCTTTTTTATACGGTAGAATCTTAGTTGTCTTCGCAAATAAACTGTCCCGCCAACCTACCGTGCGTTCCCGCCATACCAATGGACGAGCCCGCGCAGGGGGTGGAATAGCCCGTGCCGTAACGTCCGCCGAGGGAGTTGCCGCAGGTGTAGAGACCCTTGATGGGCTTGCGGCTGAGGTCGAGGACGTTGAGGCGCGCGTCGGTCATCACGCCGGACATGGTGACCATGGAGGGCGCGGCGGAGAAGCCGCCGACCTGACCGGAGCAGGCGTAGAAGGGACCCTCGTCCACGGGGATCATGGCACAGGCGCGCTTGCCGAAGTCGGTATCCACGCCCGCATAGCAGAGCTCATTATAATGCGCGATGGAGGCGAGGAAGTTCTCCTTGGCCTCGCCGGAGTAGCCCATCATGTCGGCGAGCTCCTCGAGGGTCGCGGCGCAGGTGACGCGACCGCCCATGCGCTCGGCGAGGGTGCAGCCGATGATGCTGCCGGTCTGCCCGGGCTGGAGGGCGTTCATGCCGTCGATCATGTCCTGATAGAACTGGGGACGGCCGCCGTTGGGGCCGGTGTGCTCCAGACCGCTGTTGCACACGCCCTTGAACCACTTCCGGTCGGTCACGAGGCAGGAGCGACCCGCCTTCTGCCTCGAGCAGGCGGTGGCGGCGGCGGTGAGGTTGCCCTCGTTGGTGAAGCGCTTGCCCTCGGCGTTCAGCCAGAGCATGGAGTTCGCACCCCAGGGTCCGCCGGAGGGACCGCCGCCGAGCAGCATCGTCCCGCGCGGCGCGGGCTCGATGTAGCCGCCCGCCCAGCAGAGCATCTTCACGGCGTAGCCGTCGCGCCCGCCCATGCGGTCCTTAAAGCTCGCCTTCGCACCGCCGCAGCGCTCGCTGCGCTCCATGTACTCGTTCAGCAGCGCCCAGCACATATCGGCGTTGCCGGCGTAGTCGCCGCCCGCCATGACCACGCCCTTGGTGGTGTTGATCTGAATGTATTCGCCGGTGGCGTTGTCCTGCGCGATGAGGCCCGTCACGTCGCCGTCGTCGTTCTGGAGGGGCACATAGCCCCGCGTGTTGTAAAGGATCTCCGCGCCGAGATCGCGGGTGGCCTTGTCGAGGCAGGCCTGCTGGATGAGGGGCAACTTGGAGTTCGCAGCGACGCCGGCGATCTGGTGATCGTTGTACTCGCCCATGAACTGGCAGCTCGCGGCCCAGGTCTTGGTGCCGGGCCAGATGGGGTAGTCCTTGCGGAGGCAGTCGTAGATGTCCGCGCCGGATTTCCACTTGTCGTAGTCGAAGTTGGCCTGGATCATCAGCCAGCCGTTTTCGGTGTTGTCGTAGGTGTAGGCGCGCTTGTCCACGCCCATCTCCTTGGCGACCTCGAGCATATGGTCCATGGTCGGGCCGGAGTTGTGGACATAGAGGCGCACGATCTCGGGGAAGGCACGCCCGCCGCCGCGGGTGATGAACTCGTCCACGACCTCGCCGAGGTCGTAGGGGCCGAAGCCCGCCTGCTCGACCTGCAGCTTGGAGTTCCAGCAGCCGAAGTCCTCGCCGTACCAGGTGTGAGTGTCCTCGGGCTGATCCTCGACGGCGATGACCTTCGCGCCCTTCTCGGCAGCGGCGAGGAAGGCCTGCGTGCCGGAGTGACCTAGACCGACGACGGCAACGTCGCATTCGAGAGTCCTGCTGACAGCGGGGATCTCGGGCTTCTCGCCCAGCCAGTCGCCGGGGCCTGCGTAGCCGAAGACGCGCTCGTCGGTGGTGACGGGGTTGATTTCGCCGGAGCCGCCCTCACGGCTGGCACCGCCGCTCTCCTCCTCGACGGAGGCAGAGCTGACCGCGTCGGGGTCTTCGCTCGCGGCAAAGGCGTTCACGCCGAATACGCCGAGCGCCGCCGCGCCCACGCCGAACGCACCCGCGCCCTTGAGGAAGTCTCTTCTGGAAATCGTCTTATCCATGCTGATGATTCCTTTCCATTCTATAAAATCAATTTAATCAAATCCGATTCAAAGCCGCGTCGAGCAGCACATCGCGCCCGCACTCCTCCGCGCTGAACGGGATATAGACATCCGGCACAATGCCGATGCCCTTCATGCCCTTACCGTTCCGCGCGTCCGCGGTGACCGCCGTGGGCCACGAAAAGACGAAGCGTCCGCCCAGGAGGGCGCTGACATCGCCGCAGTAATCGAGCGTGCCCATGGTGGCGCGTCCGACGAGTGTCGCGCCCGCGCGCCGCGCCGCCTGCACCAGCGCCTCGCCCGCGTCGCGGCAGTCGCTGTCCGTCAGCACGAGCACGCGCCCGCGCCGTTTGGCAGTCACCGTCCCGTGCTCCGCCTCAAGCCTTTCGAAGACATAGCCGCTGCCCGCCTTGTCGCGCAGCTCCGCGATGTACGCCTCCGCCCCGGGAACTTGCGCGAGCTGCTGCGCTTTGAGCGAGCAGTTGCGCTGCGAATAGTTTACATAAAGTTCTGTATCTCCGAGCAGCTCAGCGCGGTCTGTGTCCTCCGAAACGAGCCAGGGCAAAAGCGCCTCGATCTCATCCTCGCGCGCTCCGCCCCCCTTTCGCATATCCCAAACCAGCCGCTCGCACGCCGCGAGCTTATCCTCATTTTCCAAAAGCAGCTTGACCGCCCGACCGCTTCCGTCGAGCGTCCCGGGGTCAAAGACCGCCGCGTTTCCCACGAAGCGCAGCGAGGGCATACGCACCGCCTCGCGCAGCGGGAAGTGCCGCAGTTCCATCGTCCCTTTCCCTGTCACATCAATGCTTTCCGCCATATTGAGGAAGTCCGACCAGTCCTCGCGTTCGGGCTCATCCGCATAGAAAAAGTTCTTCTGAATGAGCCGCCGATGATGCGCGGGCGTACCGCCGTTGACGGCGGTGATACGGTCGCCGACGGCGAGGCGTTCCTCCTCCGAAGCCTCGGTCACGACGAGCTCATCCCCGAGCCGCCGCACGGAAAAGCCGACGGAATAGGGCGCATAGTCCTCGTCCGGCAGAAGCGCAAGGCGCAGATGGCGGTCGCCCGTGCAGGCGAGCATCTGGTTAACATAACGCAAAAACAGCAGCTCATCCAGCACGCCGTCGTTCCACGCCTGCCCGATCGCCTGCGTATAGTAGCGCGGCGTGAAGCTCTCGGCGCACTCGCCCATCCCCGCGTAATCCACGCGGATGGTGTGGACGATATCGCCGTATAGTTTGTGAAAATTTTGTTTCATACTGCGATTATATATCAACTCCCGCCAATCTGCAATCCGAACTTTTTCCGTTTACAAATTGTTCATATTGCGCGTTCTGAAAGCATTGTGTTTTACCCTGTGATGTGGTATAAATGTTATAATGATAACAGATTGGAGCGTCGCGGAAATGACGAAAAACAGCAAAAAAACATGGCTGCTGCCGGTCACGCTGTGCATTGTGGCGATGATCATGAGCTTTCTCATCTGCGGCGCATACCTCATCACGAAGGAGCCGATCGAGCGTCAGGCGCTCGAGGCGCAGGAGGCGGCACGCCGCAAGGTACTGGCGGACGCGGTGACGCTGGTCGAGGTCCCTCTGCGCGACGGCGACCCCGTGGACTACTGCTACGCCGGTTATGATGCGGCGGATGCGCTCATCGGCTACGTCAGCAAGATCACGGTCAACGGCTTCGGCGGCGAGATCGAGATCACCGTCGGCATCAATCCGGATGCGAGCATCACCGCCGTGGATGTCGGCGGCGCGAACTTCTCCGAGACCTCCGGACTCGGTGCCAAGACCCGCGAGGCGGCGTTCACCGACCAGTTCAAGGGCAAGAGCGGTCTGCTCGTTCTGAAAAAGCACATCGACAGCGTCACGGGCGCGTCGGTGTCGTCGGGCGCGGTCGTCGGCGGCGTGAATGCAGCGGTGGCGTATATGTCGGCGCTGCTGCCGTCGGACGTGTCCGTGATGCTCAAATCCATTGAGCTCTCCGCGCAGGATGCGAACACGCTGCTGCCCGGCGCGTCGAACGTCCGTTACATGGGCGGTGCGACCGGCATTGACGGCTGGTGGCAGGCGGATCAGGGCTACATCGTGCAGGCGGTGGCATTCGGCCGCGGACCGATCACCGTCAAAATGGGCTTCACGCCGGACGGTATCTGCACCGGCATCCTCATCGGCGACGAGAATTTCGCAGAGTCGCAGGGCTACGGCGCACGGGTATTGGAGGAGGCGTACTGGTCGCAGTTTCTGGGCAAGTCCGAGCCGCAGACCTACGGCGAGGGCGTGGACGCGATCAGCGGCGCGACCTCGAGCTCCAACGCCGCGCTGGCGGCGATCAACGCCTGTCTGAGCTTTGACCCCGCAAGGGCACTGACCGAGCCCGCCGAAGCGCCCGCCCCTGCCTCCGCGGAGACCGCGGACGCGACCACGGAAGCGACGGTCGAGGAAGCCGCCCCGACACCTACGCCTACGCCCGACGCGGTGACGGAAGCCAGCATCGAGGAAGAAGCCACCCCCGCCCCGACGGCGAAGGCCGCCCCGGGCTATAAGCTCCCCGCCTCCGCCGCGGTCATGCCCATGCTCCCCACGCCCGATGCGGTGAGCGAAGCGAGCGTTGAGGAAGCAAGCCCCACGCCCGCGCCGACACCTACGCCTACGCCCGATGCCGTGACCGAAGCGACGGTCGAGGAAGCAAGCCCCACGCCCGCGCCCACGCCGGACGCGGTGACGGAAGCCAGCGTGGAGGATTAAGCCTATGGGAAAGATCGGCTGGGGCGAATTTTTACTCATCCTCATCATCGCACTCATCGTCGTCGGACCGGACAAGCTGCCCGAGCTCGGCAAGGCGCTCGGCAAGGCGGTGCGCTCCGTGAAGCTCTACGTGAACGACGCGGTGAACGAGATCGCGGATGTGGACGAGATCAAGGAAATGAAAAAGGACATCGAGTCCATCAAGACCGACGTGACAAGCATCGGCAAGGATCTGGAAAAGACCCTCGAGGACACGAAGACCGAGACGGAAAAGGCGGTGCAGGATGCCGTGACCGACACGGAGCAGGCGCTCAAAGACACCGAACGCGCCATCGAGGATGCCGACAAGGCGATCGACCGCGAGTCCGCCGTCCGTCACGCGGACGCGGATATTCATACAGAAGTAAACGAATAATATTGAATATAAAGGAGACACAAACATGAAAGTCGGAATCTGGGAACTTCTCGTTGTACTGGTGATCGTGCTTCTGATCTTCGGACCGAAGGCGCTGCCGAAGCTGGGTGAATCGCTGGGCAAGACCATCGGCAAATTCAAGCAGGGACTGAACGAGGACGAGGACAAAGCGGAGGCGAGCTCCGAGGCGAAGTCCGAAACGGAGTCGGAGGACAAGTGAGCGCACCCCCCAAAAGCGCGGACGATAAAACCATGACCGTGGCGGGGCACCTGCAGGAGCTGCGCAAACGTCTGGTCATCTCGGTCGGGGCACTGCTCGGATTTTCAGTGCTGTCGTTCGTATTTATTCAGAAATTTGTCGATCTGATGCTGCGGCTGAGCGAGGATTTCAGCTTTGTGTATCTGTCGCCGGCGGAGCTTGTTACCTCATATCTGCGTCTGGCGGTGGTGCTCGGTCTGGTGTTTGCCTCGCCGGTCATCCTGTGGCAGATCTGGGCGTTCGTGAGCCCGGGGCTCACGGGCGATGAGCGCCGCAGTTCAGCGGGCGCGGTGCTGGCGGGCTTCGGCTTTTTCCTGATCGGCGCGCTGTTCTGTTATCTGGTCGTGCTGCCGATGACGCTGCAATTCTTCTACGGCTTCAACGCCTCGAAGGACATCACGGCATCCATCTCCTTCCAGAGCTACATGAGTTTCATCCTCAGTATGCTTGTCGTGTTCGGCATTGTATTTGAGATGCCGGTGCTGGGCTTTTTGCTGGCGCGGCTCGGCTTTGTGAAGTCGGCATGGCTGCAAATGGGGCGCAAATACGCGATCCTGCTCATCTTTATCTGCGCGGCGATCATCACGCCGCCGGACGTGGTCAGCCAGGTGATGACGGCGATCCCGATGATCGGGCTCTACGAGCTGACGATCTACGTCACAAAGCTCGCGGAAAAGAAAAGACCGCCCTCGTCAGAAGAAACGGGCTCCGTTTCGTCTTCGCCCTAGGCGAAAACTGACATCCGCTCGTTCCTTCTTCCTCTCCCCAACAAAACACCGGTTTTGTTGGGGGCCCCGACGCGCCGGTTAAAACAGAATCAACAAAAAAACCGCTCGGTAAAAGCCGAGCGGTTTTTTCTAATGTTGTTTACAGCCGTATCGTCAGCACATTCATGCCGAAGCTGGACTGGTAATCCATCTCGGCGGCAAGTTTGGCGACCATACGGATGCCGATGTTTTTGCAGGGGTCATCGGGATCCACGGCACCAAACCGCGTACCGGGGTCAAAGGGCGGGCAGTTATCGCGCAGACGCAGCACCACATCGCCCCCGTCCTCGCAGGCGACGGACATATCAATGACAGGCTCGCCGCGTTTTTTCTTCGTGAATCCATGCAGCACGACATTCCCCGCCATCTCCTCCATGCACAGGCCGCAGAGCTTGGCGCGGCGGGCATCGACACCGTTTTCGAGGCAGAAGCCGACCAGCTCGGCGGACACGGTGAGCACTTCGGTCATATTCCGGACGGAGAGCATCCGGCACGCACCCTTTTCAAAGTCATCATTGAGCCAGAGCCAATCGTCGAGGCTGCGGGGGAAGCGGCGGGTTTTGATCCAGCAGAACACGCCGATACCGAGCAGGGTCGTGACCTCCGCCACAAGATAGCACAGCCACACGCCGGTGGTGCCGATGTAAGAGCCCAGGATGAAACAGCACGCAACAGGGATACCGAGATACCGAAGGCACTGAAAATATACATGATGTTGACGAATTTGACGCGTCCGAGTGCCTGATAGGGCGAAACGATTGCCATCAGCAGGATATTGAATGGCATATTGATGCCCTGGAACACCATGAGCCGGTAGCTCTCGTGCAGCGCCTTGCCGGTCGCGCCGAACATACGGCCGATCCAGTCGCCGCCAATGGCGAGGATCAGGAGCTTGATAAGCGCGAGCAAACCGCCGTACTTGACCACGCAGCGCATCAGCCGCTTCATGGCATCGGCATTCTTTTCGCCGACGTAGATACTCGCCATGATGAGCGCCGCCGCTCCCACGCCGACGTTGACGGCATCGAACAGCCCCATGACGGAGTTCGACACGCCCACGGCAGCCACGGCCTCCACGCCGCCGAAGCTCATGGCGGTGGTGTTAATAAAGATATTGCGGAGCGAGTAGAGCATGGTGGCGAGGGCAGCGGGGCTTCCGAGCACCACGACATTCAAAACGTTTTTAACCCGCAGCGTTTTTATCTTATAGACCACACCCGCATCGTTTTGGCGGAAGCGCGCGAACAGGAAGAACATGGCGACCCACTGGCTCAGCGACACAGCGCAGCCGATGCCGTAGACACCGCCGTGGAACACATGAACGGACAAAAGGCTGAACACAATGTTGCAGCCCGCAAGCACGACGGCGGACAACAGCGCGTAGTTGGCATAGCCGACCATCTGCAAAAAGACCATCAGCGCGGGCACAAGCAGCGTGGCGATCTTATAGGGTCTGCAATACAGCACCACGGACAAAATAATGCCCGCGAACACGGTCACGGTAACAACGGCGGTGAACAGGGCATTGATGCTGCCGCGGTCATTGCGGCCGATATAGCGTCCGCAGAGCACGCGGGCACCTCCGGCAAAAACGGTGGCGACAGCGCCGAAGAAACTGGTGAGCGGCCCGACGAATCCGAGCACCACCATGGCGATGGCAGGCAGCCAGTTGCCGATGATATAGCCGTTGATAAGCGAGCTGAGCGATGCGGTGGCAACGGAGAGGATTTGCGCCGGCAGCAGACCGAGGAATATCTGCCGAACGATCGTCTCCGAGCTTTTCCAGCTCTCGCTTTGATGTTCCATAGCCATCCCCCCTTTCACCCTATTTATTTATACCATAATTCTTCCGTCCTGTCATCACTCTTTTGTCAATATTTAACGGAAAACGCAAATCGAGAGAGCTGTGTTTGCAGCTCTCTCGATTTATGTATGGTTTCGAATCAGTTGTGCTTTTTCTTCAGCACGACTGCGGTGGCACCGCTGCCGAGACCGAGCACGAGCACGGCCCAGAGGGCGACATTGCTCTCATCGCCGGTCTTGGGAGCCTTGGGCGCGGGCGCAGGCTTGGGCTCTTTGGCTTCGCAGAGCTCGCAAACGCCGTCTTTATAGACGTGTTCTTCCTTCTCGGTGTAGTCGCAGCCTTCACGCAGGCAGGCGCGAGTGTGGGTCTTGCCGTCCTTGCTGTCCTCCCACTCGCCCATATCGTGACCGAGAGGCTCGATGTAGCCAGCACCGTCCTTGGCGAGCCAGAGGGTCAGAGCAGCCGCATCGCCAATCTTGACGAGCTTGTCGCCGGGCTTGCTGTCCAGTTGGAGCTCTTTCTTGGGCTCGGGCTTGGGCTCGGGCTTGGGCTGACCTTCCTGCACATAGAAATAGGTCATGCACAGGTCGCAGAAATAATATTCCAGATGACCGGCCTTATCGCAGGTAGGCTCGAGCTGTTCGTACTTGGTCATATCCTTCAGATCTTCGATCTTATGCTCCTTGGGAGCGATGTAGCCAGCACCGCCCTCGGCTTTCCACGCAGCCAGAGCCTCGGCATCGCCGATCAGCGTGAACTTCTTGGCAGGCTTGCTGTCCAGTTCGAGCTCTTTCTTGGGCGCGGGTGCGGGTTCCGCCTGGAAGTAGAGCTTGCAGTTATTGCACTGATAATACTCCTTCCAGCCGGCCGCCGCGCAGGTGGGGTCTTGCTTCCCGCAGGAGGTCATATCCTTTTCCTCATGCTCCTTCATCGGGATACGGCCGCCCTCGGCACCATCCTTGGCTTTCCACGCAGCCAGAGCCTCGGCATCGCCGATCATTTTATTGCCATTTTCGTCGGCAAAATACTTCTGGCAGGATTCGCAATAGAAGTATTCCTTGCAGCCGTCAGCCGCGCAGGTGGGATCGACCTTGTCGGTCTTTTTCAGGATTTTCTTGTGCTTGAGCTGATCAATTTTGCCGTCGCCGACCTTCCATGCGGCAAGAGCCGTATCATCGCCGATCAGGGTCGTGCAGGCTTCTTCTTCCTAGAATTTGCCGCAGGAGCACTTGTAATAGTCCTTCCAGCCATCCGCCGCGCAGGTGGCAGCCTGTCCGTCCTGCTTGACACCGTTGCCGCAGACGTGCGCCTCATTTACGGTCAGCGTAAGCGTTGCGGTCGCGTCCTGTTTAGGATGACCGTTTTTCTCGGCTTTGACTTTTATTGTGTAGGTACCGGCCGTCAGAGTAGCATCCGTGTTAATAGTCAGTGCTGTACCACTGACAGAACCGCTGATTTTATCGTTTTTAGGCTCTGCATTAACAGACCACTTCACATCCCCATCAAAATTCTTTGCCTCCACGGTCAGTCCCGTAGTGGAGCTGCCGGCTGTCACGGTGGCGGTATTGGACGAAAGAGTAACCTCTGGTTTCTCTCCCTTTCCCTCCAGCGCAGGCTCCGCCTCTGCGAAGGCAGCGACGCCGAGGCACGCGACCATCACGAGCGCGAGCAGAAGTGTGAACAGTTTCTTCATCACACATTCCTCCTTTAATATTTACAAAATTTTTTTATTATTTACAAGACGTGGACATAATATCCCCTTGTTATGGCGTTATGTTACCACGCAATAGTTCATATTTCTAGCTTTTTTCAATTTGTAATCGCATTGTAAACACTAGATATTGTTTTGTTTCTTTTCCGTTTTTCTTTTGTCATCTTTCCGCCTCGCGAGCACCAGCGCGCTGCCGCCGCGGACGAGCAATTCCGCCTCCGTTTGCGTCCACGGCGCATAGCCCTCGCTCTGCAGTGCCCGCCGCACGGCGCGCATCGTCTGCCGCGGCGAGGGCACGGCATGATAAAAGCACAGCGTCACGCTGTCGCGGCTGACAAAGTATCTCTGCGTCACCATATTTAATATGTACCTCCCGACCCCTTTTCCCCATTATAGCTCCGCCCGCCCCGCCTGTGCAGGGACAAAATAGTGGTAAAAGGGGCTAAGCTGTGGTAAAATAGAAAAAAACAGAGAACAGCGAGGTCAGCTATGGATTATACGGAAAAGGTCATCCGCCGCATCAACGGCTATCGCGGCGTGATCGTGGATGTGGACGTGGACATGGTGGAGGTCGCGAACGGCAACCGCACCGTGCGCGAGGTCGTGAAGCACCCGGGCGGCGTGTGTGTCGCGGCGGTGGACGAAAACGATATGGTCGCCATGGTGCGGCAGTACCGCTTCCCGCTGGGCGAGCACCTGTGGGAGCTTCCGGCCGGCAAGCTCGAGCCGGACGAGGACCCCTTCGAGGCGGCGCAGCGCGAGCTGAGCGAGGAGACGGGGCTCACGGCGGACAACTGGCAGTCCCTCGGCTTCATCTATACCTCCCCGGGCTTCTCGACCGAGCGGCTCTACCTCTACCTCGCCACGGGGCTGCACCGCGGCGAGCAGCACCTCGACCTCAACGAGTTTCTGGATGTCGAATACCGCCCGCTCGCGGAGCTGTATGAGCGCGTGATGCGCGGGGAGCTCGCGGACGGCAAGACTGTCGCGGGCATCCTCAAAGCCCACGCGATGCGAAAGGATTGATTTTTGAAACAGCCTGTGCTATAATGACAGGACTTATGTAAATCAATTTCGCATTTTTCGACCTAATTCGACGGAAATCGAGGTTTCTGACCTATGGAAAAATACCTTATCCGGGGCGGGCACGAGCTATACGGTGAAGTGAGCATCTCCGGCGCGAAGAACGCGGCGGTGGCTATCATACCGGCGGCGATCATGGTGCGCGGCGTATGCCGTCTGGAGAATCTGCCCCAGATCAGCGACACCGATACCCTCCTGCGCATCCTGAGCTATATGGGCGCAAAGGTGCGTATGCTGAACCCGACCACGGTCGAGATCGACTCCACGGATGTGCAGATGGATCATCTGCCGGACGAGATGTTCGAGCTGACGCGCCGCATCCGCGCGAGCTACTACCTCATCGGCGCGATGCTCGCCCGCTTCGGGCGTGCCCGCAGCACGATGCCGGGCGGCTGCAACTTCGGCGAGCGCCCCATCGACCAGCACCTCAAGGGCTTCACCGCCCTCGGCGCGGAGATGGACGTTTCGGGCGGCTTCATCACCGGTGAAACCGAAACCGGCCGCTGCATGGGCTCGCGCATCTACCTCGACAAGGTCTCCGTGGGCGCGACCATCAACATCATGATGGCGGCGGCGCTGGCGGAGGGGCGGACGGTCATCGAAAACGTGGCGCGTGAGCCGCACGTGGTTGACCTCGCCAACTTCCTCAACTCCATGGGCGCGGATGTGCGCGGCGCGGGCACGGATGTCATCAAGATCCGCGGCGTGCGCGAGCTGCACGGCGGCTCCTATACCCTCATTCCCGACCAGATCGAGGCGGGCACCTACATGGCGGCGGTCGCCGCGGCGGGCGGCTCGGTCAAGATCGCGAACGTCATCCCCAAGCACATGGACTGCATCTCCGCCAAGCTCCGCGAAATGGGCGTGACGGTCTCCGAGGGGGACGACTATCTCGTGGTCAGCCGCAAAAAGTCCCTGCGGGCGGCGGATGTCAAGACCATGCCCTACCCCGGCTTTCCCACCGATATGCAGCCCCAGATCACCACCGTCCTCACGCTTGCCAAGGGCACCGGCGTGGTAACCGAGGGGGTCTACGAGGGCAACCGCTTCAAATACATCGCCGAGCTCATCAAAATGGGCGCTCATGTCCGCGTGGACGGACGCACCGCCGTGGTGGAGGGCTCCGCCCGACTGACGGGCGCGAAGGTACGGGCGCACGATCTGCGCGCGGGCGCTGCGATGGTGATCGCGGGTCTCGCCGCCGAGGGCGAAACGCAGGTGGAGGACATCCACTTCATCGAGCGCGGCTATCAGAATTTTGTCGGCAAGCTGACGGCGCTGGGCGCGGACATCGCCTGCGTCGACTTTGACGACGATGAGTCTCAGACCGCCGGAAGCGCGGCGGGCTGATGCGGCTGACGATCTTTGCCAGCGGCTCCACGGGCAACTGTGCGCTGCTGGAGGCGGGCGGGCAGCACTTTCTGCTGGACGCGGGCTTGTCCGCCAAAGCCATCCGCGAGGCGCTCTGCGGCGCGGGCTGTCCGCTCCCGTCGCTCTCCGGCATCCTCATCACCCATGAACACTCCGACCACGTCTCGGGTCTTTCGGCGCTGTGCCGCCGCGACCCGCTCACGGTCTATGCCCCCGGGACGGTGGCCACGCATATAAGCTGGTCCTATCCCGGGGTCGATTCATGTCTGCACCGCGTCACGCCGGAGCAGCCCTTCGCGGTCGGCGGGGTGACGCTCTGCTGCTTCCCCACGCCGCACGACACGCCGCAGAGCGTGGGCTGGCGCATCGAAGCGGAGGACGGCGTTTTCGCCCTCGCCACGGACACCGGTCACGTCACGGACACCATGCACCGCTATCTTTCCGGCGCGGACATCGCGGTCATCGAGGCGAATCACGACGAGCAGATGCTCCGCTACGGCCCCTATCCCGCGGCGCTCAAGCGGCGGGTGCTCTCCGAGCGGGGACACCTCTCGAACGCGGACTGCGCGGTGCTCGCGCGGGAGCTCGCCGAAAGCGGAACGCGGCATATCGTCCTCGGGCATCTGAGCCGCCAGAACAACCGCCCGCAGCTGGCGCGGGAGGCGGTCGCGCCCGTGCTGGCGGGCTTTGATACAAATTTGTATATCGCGCCCGAAAAAGGGGCGCTTGTCGTCGAGGAAACGCCATGCTTCGCATAAGCCTGATCTGTCAGGGAAAATTAAAAGAAAAATACTACGCCGATGCCTGCGCGGAGTACCGGAAACGACTCTCTGCGTATGGCGGCGCGGATATAATCGAGCTGGCGGAGGACGGCGACATTTTAGCGAAGATCCCCAAGGGCTCGTATGTGATCGCGATGGCGATCGAGGGCGAGAAGCTGTCGAGCGAGCAGCTCGCACAGCGGATGCAGCGTCTGGCGCTGGACGGCAAAAGCCGCCTCTGCTTTCTCAACGGGGGCAGCGAGGGGCTGCCGGAGGAGGTCAAGCGCGCAGCGGATATGCGCCTTTCGATGTCGGATATGACCTTTCCGCACCATCTGGCGCGGGTGATGGTTTTGGAGCAGATCTATCGGGCGTTTATGATCAACGCCGGAACAAAGTATCACAAATGAGGTGCGATATGGCAGACTGGGCAAAGCGCGAATACGGCAAAACGCTGGAAAACTGGCCGCGGGACGAGCAGGGTGAGCCTGTCGCCCCCGCTTTTCTCACAATGTGCTCGCCGCTCGATATGCAGGCGGAGCTGACGCAGGGGCTTCTGGAGTCCTACGGCATCCCGAGCATCCGCACGGCACCGGGCGACGGCGCGTTCGGCGAGCTCATCCTCGGCATGAGCGGCACGGGGCTGGATATCTACGTCCCCGAGACCATGCTGGAGGACGCAAAAGCACTCATGGAGGCGGACAATGAAGAATACACCGTGGAAGACTGAATACCTCCGCTGGCTGGACAGCCCCGCGCTGTCCGAGCAGGAGTGGGCGGAGCTGGACGCGATCCGCGACGACGAGGAGGAACTCCGCAGCCGCTTCCGCGGCCCGCTCGAGTTCGGCACGGCGGGACTGCGCGGCATCATGGGTGCCGGCATCGGGCGCATGAACGTCCATGTCATCCGCTGGGCGACACAGGCCTTCGCCATGCTCATCGCCAAGGAGGGCGAAGCCGCGATGCGGAACGGTGTCTGCATCGCCTACGACTGCCGTCTGAACTCCGCCGAATTTGCGCGGGAGGCGGCGTGCGTCTGCGCGGCGAACGGCGTACACGTGCGCCTGTTCGATGCCCTGCGCCCCACGCCGGAGCTGTCCTTTGCGATTTTGCACTACGGCACGACGGCGGGCATCAACATCACCGCGAGCCACAACCCCAAGGAATACAACGGCTACAAGGTCTACTGGACGGACGGAGCGCAGCTCCCCCCCGACCACGCCGCCGAGGTCGCCGCGACCATGGGGGAACTTAATCTGTTTTCCGACGTCAAAACGATGGACTATGAAGCGGCGCGCACCGCGGGGCTCATCGAGCTCATCGGCGCGGAGACGGACGAGGCATTTCTGGCGCAGGTCGCCACGCAGTCCATCGACCGCCATGCCGTCGCGGCGGTGGCGGACCGCTTCGACATTGTCTATACGCCCTTCCACGGCTGCGGCTATCAGCTCGTGCCGGAGGCGCTGCGCCGCAGCGGGGTGACAAATATCCTCTGCGAGCCGAAGCAAATGGTCATCGACGGCAGCTTCCCCACCGTGGAGAGTCCCAACCCCGAAAACCCCGAGGGCTTCTACCTCGCCGTGGAGCTGGCGAAGCAGCACGGCAGCGAGCTCATCCTCGGCACCGACCCGGACTCCGACCGCGTGGGCGTGATGGCGCTCGGCAAGGACGGCGAATACCACAATCTCACCGGCAACCAGATCGGCGCGCTGCTGCTCGACTATATCATCGAGGCGCGCAGGCGCACGGGCACGCTCCCCGCGCAGCCCGCCGCGCTCACCACCATCGTCTCCACGGACATGATCCGCACCATCTGCGAGAAAAACGGCGTGCATTTTGCCGAGACCTTCACGGGCTTCAAGTTCATGGCGGAGCGTTTGGCGGAGTATCAGCGCGAGGGCAGCTATCGCTACCTGCTCGCGTTTGAGGAGAGCTACGGCTATATGCTCGGCGACTATGTCCGCGACAAGGATGCCGTGACGGCGTGCGTGCTGATCGCGGAGATGGCGGCGTATTACTTTGCCGGGGGTATGACCCTGCTCGACGCGCTGGACGCGCTCTATGAAAAATACGGCTACTATATGGAAAAAACCGTCAACCTCTATATGCAGGGCGCGGACGGTCCCGAGCGTATGCAGGCGCTGATGACCGCGCTGCGGGAGGAAACGCCGGTGTCCATCGCGGGGCGGCAGGTCGTGCGTATGCGCGACTACGAAAGCGGCACGGTGACCGTGCCGGGGCTCGGCATGGTGGGCAAGACGGAGATCGTCGGCTCGAACGTCCTGTATTTCGAGCTGGAGGACGGCACAAGCTTCATCGTCCGCCCCTCCGGCACGGAGCCGAAGATCAAAATTTATATTCTCACGCACGGAACGGACGCGGCAGCCTGTGCCGCGGCGGCAGAGGCGTGCACGGACTACGCGCAGAGCCTCGGAAAGGAGTAACACCCATGAAAAAGTTTATCACGATCCTGCTGACACTGGCATTGTGCCTCAGCCTCGGCGCGGCGGCATTCGCCGTGGACGAGGGCGAGCAGCGCACCGCCGTCGGCGCGGACATCACGCAGAGCCAGATCGACGAGGTCTACCGCACCTTCGGCATTACCCGCGGCGATGTGAAGGAGCTGACGGTCACGAACGCGGAGGAGCGGGACTATCTCGAGGGGCTGGTGTCGGAATCGGTCATCGGTTCGAACTCGATCTCCTGCATCTATATCAAGGTCCTGCCCGCGGGCTCGGGCATCACCGTCCGCTCGTCGAACATCAACTGGTGCACGAACGATATGTATCAGGCGGCGATGCTGACGGCGGGCATCACGGACGCGGAGGTCATCGTGACCGCTCCGTTCACGGTCAGCGGCACGGCGGCGCTCACGGGCATCTACAAGGCTTATGAGGACATCACGGGGCAGAAGCTCGCCGTGGAGGAAAAGGAAGCGGCGGCGGAGGAGCTGGTCGTGACCGCGACGCTCGCGGACAGCACGGACGAAGCAACCGCGCTTTCCATCATCAACGAGCTCAAGCTCATTCTGGACGACGTGGCGACCATGAGCGACGAGGAGCTGCGCGAGGAGATCATAAAGATCGCCGCGAGCTACGGCTACACGCTGACGGATGAGGAGATCGCGCAGATCATCTCGCTGGCGCGGAGCTTCCAGGGACTGTCCGTGGAGGATCTGCAGGCGCGTGTCGCGTCCTTCCAGGACACGGTCACGAAGCTCTCGGGCGCGGTGGAAAACGTGTCGGGCTTTGCCGCGAAGCTGGGACAGTTTTTCGCCTCCATCTCGGCATTTTTCAGCAAGCTGTTCGGCTGACCTTAACACCACAAAAGCAAGCGGCGGGCATCAGCCCGCCGCGTTTGCATCGAAAACAGATTTTTCAAAAAAGAAGTCGGAATTTGGTACAAAAAATTTCGGATATCGCTTGCAAGCGCCCGAAAGAGCGTGTATGATAGAATGGAAAGAGGAAGGAAGGAGGACGCGCCATGTCGTTTTGGAAGCTGCTCTTGCTGTTGATCCTGCTGGCTGTGGTGCTGGTGCTCGGCGTTGCGGCGCTGTGTGCGGTGCTGGGTCGCCCGCGCGGCAAAAGCGTGCAGTGGGCGCGCATGGGGCTGACGGTCAGCTCCGGCATCGTGGTGATCACCGCCGTCCTCGTCCTGTCCGTGTCCGCCATCCGCGCTCTCAACCACATCCGTCCCCTCGAGGCAAGCATATCCGATGTCATGGCGACACCGTCCGCCTCCTTTGATGCCACGGGCGAGCGCGTGCAGGAGGTCGTCCCCTATACCACGCCGGAGCCCGGCACGATCATCCGCCAGACTCCCGAGCCCGAGCGCGTCACGGGCGTGAACTACGGCGCGGACTTCGCGCTCACGAGCTGCAACGACTACGTCTACCTCATGGAGGGCACCTCTGTCTATACCGGTCCCGGGACAATATACGATGTCATCGGCTCCATGACCGCCGGTGCCACCGTCAAGCGCATCGGCTACAACGACAGCTGGAGCCTCATCGACTACTACAACAACTACGCCTTTGTCCCGAACGACATCCTGATGATAACCGAATAAACAATTTGGGATAACAAAAACTCGGCTTCCGACGAAGCCGAGTTTTTTCGTATGTAGGTTGTTCTCTGTGCGGCACAGGTTTTTCGCGTCAGACGATCCCGAAGCCGCGCAGGCAGTACCGTGTGTACGGCGAGCGGCTTCGGGGAAGTATGGCGCGAAAAGACAAGCCGCCTTATCAGAAGCCGAAGCCGCCGAGATTAAGACCTCCCGTCAGCTTGCTCATCGACTGCGCGGATGCCTCATCCGCCTGCCGCAGCGCCTCGTTGACCGCCGCCATGACCATGTCCTGGAGCATCTCCACGTCATCGGGGTCAACGCATTCGGGGTCGATGACGACCTCGGTGAGCTGGTGCTTGCCGTCCACGGTGGCCTTGACCATGCCGCCGCCGGACTGGGCGGTGTAGGTCTGCGCCTCCAGATTTTCCTGCATTTTCAGCAGATCCTGCTGCATTTTCTGCGCCTGCTTCATCATAGCGGCCTGATTCATGCCGCCCTGGAAGCCGCCGCGGTATCCTTTTGCCATATCGTTTTCCTCCTCGGTTTATTCCATCTTAAAGTTTGCAAAGCGGTTGAGTCCCGCGAGCTTGTCCTCATTGGGCTTGCGGGCGGGAGCGGGCTCCTCGGTGACGGTGACGGTGAGCGGCCGTCCGGCGACCTGCGCCGCCGCGTCGCGGATGGCGGCGAGCACGTTTCCCTGCTCGAGCATGGTGTGGGCGAAGGGATTGGAAACGTGCACGGTCAGCGTGCCGCCGGACACGATGCCGACGGTCTGGCTGGACGGCAGCATCATCGCGTAAATGTACTGCTCCACCCGCCCCTGCAGGCGCTCCACGATGCCGTCCCAGAGGGAATCATCCCCTGTGCCCGCCGCCGCGGGTGCGGGCTTCGGCTCAGTCTTCGGCTCAGTCTTCGGCTCGGGCTTCGCCATGGGCTCGGGCGCGGGCTCCAAGACCGGCGCTGCGGGGATAAAGTCCTCCTCGGGCAGAGGCGGCATATCGCTGTCATCGGGCAGCGGAGGTCTGTCGTCGTCCTCGACCGCGGGGGGCGATTCTTGTATTATGTCAACCTTTTCCGGCGGTACATCCGACACGCTCGGCGCAGGGGCAGCGACGCTCACGCCGCTTTGCAGCATCCGCTCCAGCCGTGCCACACGCGCACGCAGTGCGGTGATGTCCTCGCCGCAGTCCGGCACGCACAGGCTCACGAGACAGAGCTCCGCGCTGCGCCGCGGGTCAAAGCCGCCGACACCGGCCTGCTCCAGCCGATTCAGATCGTTCATCAGCTCCGCGCCGCTGCGTTTTTTGGCGAAGTACCGCAGGGTTTTCATGGGGTAAGCGCCGGAGAGCAGGCTCTCGCAGCCCTGCGGAGCGACCTGTGTGAGCAGCACATCGCGGATGAGGCCGCCGAGCTCGTCGAGGATGGCGGCGGGGTCTTTGCCCGCCTGCCACAGCTCATCAAAGAGCGCGAGCGCCTGTTCGCTGCTGCCGGCGCACACGGCATCGAGCAGCTCCGCCGTCTTGCGGCTGCCCATCAGTCCCATGGCGGACAGCACCGCCGCCTCGTCGATATGCTCCGCCGCGGAGCACTGATCGAGCAGGCTCAGACCGTCGCGCATACCGCCGTCCGCCAGACGCGCCAGCAGCGCGGCAGCGTCGTCGGTGAGCTCTATGCCCTCCTTCTCCGCCACATAGCGCAGGCGGCCCGCGATGTCGGCGGGCGTGAGGCGCTTGAAGTTGTGACGCTGGCAGCGGGAGACGATGGTGGGCAGGACCTTGTGCAGCTCCGTGGTGCAGAGGATGAACAGCAGATGCTCGGGCGGCTCTTCGAGAATTTTCAGCAGTGCGTTGAACGCCGCCGTGGAGAGCATATGGACTTCATCGATGATGTACACGCGCTTTTTGACGCTGGCGGGCGAGAAGATCGCCTCGTCGCGCAGGGCGCGGACGTTATCCACGCCGTTGTTGGAGGCCGCGTCGAGCTCGACGACATCGAGGATGCCGCCGTCCAGAATGCCGCGGCAGGCGGCGCACTCGCCGCAGGGGTCGCCGTCGTGCGGATGCTCGCAGTTGACGGCGCGGGCGAGGATCTTGGCGCAGGTGGTCTTACCGGTGCCGCGCGTGCCGACGAAGAGGTAGGCATGGGAGAGGCGGCCGGTCTGCACCTGTTTTTTGAGGGTGCGCGTGATATGCTCCTGCCCGACCACGTCGTCGAAGGTGGTGGGGCGGTATTTTCGGTAAAGAGCCTGATACATAAGCTGACTCCGGCAAAAAATAATAGAAGCTGCACACCCGCCTTTGAATGCACGATCCATCCGTTACCGCAGCAGCAAGCTCAGACCCGGCTATCTTGTGGCACACAGGTGGCCCCGCTTAATGCTGCTCGGTTCCCCGCCTGACATGGTTCACAGGTTCCCGTTGCACAAGACCGGACCCTCAACGCCGCCCACTGCGGTCAGACAATACATCGTACACCCGGGGGCGGGAATTCATCCCCGCTGTAGCGGATTGCGGGCATAGGGCACCGCTGGCTCCCCGACTAGTACAGCTTCCGAGAGAGATTATACACAATTTGAGTGAAATTATCAATAGGACTTTTTGAAATAGGTCTTTACAAAACGAAAAAATGTGCTATACTGTTTAAGCATCTTGTGGGGGCGTAGCTCAGCTGGGAGAGCGTTCGGTTCGCATCCGAGAGGTCGAGGGTTCGAATCCCTTCGTCTCCACCATTTCACCGGGAACGATTTCGTTCCCGGTGTTTTTATGCTATATTCTCCATTTGCTGTCCGAACTGTCGGAAACTCTCAAACGAAGTATAAAATTAAATTGTGACCCGATAATTACGGCTGACATAAACGCCTTTGATAAACCGGGCCACGATCATTTTTTGGCATCCAACGAACAATCCTTATAGAGATCGGCCCAACTCAAAATGCGCTTATATTCGCTTGTCAGTTGATTTGCTGAGACTAGCTAATCGGAATAGGCCTCTTATGCCCTTTGATATGATAACGCTTTGTCAGAAAACTTCTTCTCCATTCTCAAAACAGGGTGCATTTACCGCATGAAGCTTGTGCTACGCTCGCCGAGGCCAGAGCGCTGATCGACGAGTACATCTTTTTCTACAACAACCAGCGCATCCAGATCAAAACAAAACTGACGCCTCCGGAATGGAGACGTTAGTATGTCGCTTATAATTTCATATCCCTACACAGGGGGTGCTTTTTTGTGCTGTCCGCACGATCTGGTGCAATGCAAATTGTACCGATTGAAAGCTAAAACCCACTAAATTGTACGTCTGCGGGACGCGGAACACATATTTTCCAAGCTAAAAAATGATCCCCACTTTTAAGTGCCTTACGTTCGGGCGTTCAAAAGTGGGGACTGGTCAAAATCAGTCGGGTTTCAGGTTGGGATCAAAAGCGGGAATCTCATACACACCGCCGGCCGCGACGAATTCGTCATAAGTCATTGCGGCATAGCCCCACCACTGCTCATTGAACAGCATATCGGCGGGCGCGCTGACGAAGTCGTTCGCGTCGATCAGCGCCGAGAATACCTTAAATGCCTCGTCGTCCACCGCGGGAACCGCGTCCACATACTCCTTCAGATAGGCGTGATACGCCGCCTCAGAGGTGTCGCCGCTGGCAGATGCTGCGGGCTTATACTGGGCGGCGAATTCCTCGAAGGTCATGGGAACGCCGGACTCCAGCATACCGCTGTAGATCATCTCGGCGGGGAAGTCCACGAAGTTCATCTCACGAACCAGAGGCATGAACTCGTTCTCGCGGATGCTCTCGTCCATATTGGCGTTGATCTCGTCCTCAGCGATCAGCCACTCGTGGATATACTCAATGAACGCATCCTCCACGGACAGCGCGGCGGGCTGATACTGCGCGGCGAACTCTTCATAGGTCATGGCAACGCCGGAATCCAGCATGCCGTTGAACAGAAGGA
>JAZUEL010000095.1:0-35106 GCA_045640125.1 Oscillospiraceae bacterium | reverse complement strand
CATCGAGATGCTCAAAAGCAAGGAGCTTTTGCCGCTCACGGGCTACATCCACGGCGGCTGCTCGCCCATCGGGATGAAGAAGTTTTTCCCCACCGTCTGCCACGAATCCGCACTGGAGCAGGACACGATCTATTTTTCCGCGGGAAAGATCGGCTATCAGGTCGAAATGAATCCGCAGGATCTCGAAAAAATCATCCGCCTCGACTGGGCGGACATCACCGTATAAACAACAAGACACGGTCTGCTTGATGGCAGACCGTGTTTGCTTGACGGGACAATATTATCCTTTTATAATACTCACAGGCTCACGACCCAGATGAGGCCGAGGAAGAACAGCAGCTCCATCACGAGAATGACGGGAATGCCGATCTTGAAGCGCGGCTTGCGGGTCTTGTGGTGGAACAGGAACATCCCGCCGAGCGCGCCGATGCTCCCGCCCGCGACGGCAAGCCCGAGCAGCGTCACCTCGGGGATGCGGCGCAGACCGCGTTTCGCCCGCCGCTTGTCCACGCCGAAGAGCGCCAGCTCCGTGAGATTGACGATATACAGATAAGCCAAAATGATAGTAAAAGCATCCATAACACCGCGATTATACCCGAAAAAAGGTCAAAGGTCAACGCCATGAACACTGTGAAATTATTCTACGAAGATGCCTATACCCGCGAATTTGATGCCCGCGTTCTCTCCTGCGCGGAAGCGGACGGACGCTATGCCGTCGTGCTCGACCGGACGGCGTTTTTCCCCGAGGAGGGCGGTCAGACCGCCGACGGCGGCACGCTCTCGGGGGTCGAAGTCCTCGATGTGCAGATCAAGAGCGGCATCATCACCCACTACACCGCCGCGCCGCTCGCCGTCGGCGCGACCGTCCACGGCGTGCTCGGCTGGGCGGAGCGCTTCCGCAAGATGCAGAACCACACGGCGGAGCACCTGCTCTGCGGGCTCATCCACGCGCGCTTCGGCTACGAAAACGTCGGCTTCAACCTCGGCGCGGACGGCTTTCTGTTCGACGTGTCCGGCGAGCTGGACGATGAAACGCTCGCGGAGATCGAAAACGAAGCCAACGCCGTGATCTGGGAAAACCGCGCCGTGCGGGCGTGGTTTCCCGACAGCGAGACGCTCGCCGCGATGGAATACCGCAGCAAGCTGGATTTGACGGAGGATGTCCGCATCGTGGAGATCGAGGGCGCGGATCGCTGCGCCTGCTGCGCCCCCCATGTGGCGCGGACGGGCGAGATCGGCACTGTGAAAATTCTCGATGCCATGCGCCACCGCGGCGGGATGCGCATCCGCTGCAAGGCGGGGCTGGACGCGCTGCACGACCATCAGGCGCGCTGCGCGGCGGACGGGGCGGTGAGCCGAATGCTCTCCGTACCGCAGAGCGACATCGCCGTTGGTGTGTCCAAGCTGCTCGCGGAGCGCGACGGGCTGAAGCAAAAATTATCCGAGGCGCAAGCCGCCGCGATACAGGCACAGATTGCCGCGCTCACGCCGACGGACGGCGATTTGCTCCTTTTTGCCGACTGCGACACAGACGGGCTGCGGACGCTCGTGAACGCGGGCATGGCGCTGTGCGGCGGGGTCTGCGCGGCGTTCAGCGGCGCGGACGGCGACTGGCGCTTTGTCATGGGCAGCCGCACACAGGACAGCCGCGAGCGGCTCAACCGGCTCAAGCAGACGCTCCCCCTCCGCGGCGGCGGCAAACCGGACATGGTCTCCGGCTCCTGCCCCGCCACCCGCGCCGACATCGAAAACTGCTTCTAATAACAAATCCGCCTCGTTTGAGGCGGATTTGTTTATTGTATCGGTTTTACAGTTTGATCAATTCGTATTCTCTCGTGCCGAGGCCGATTTTTTCGGCGTGTTCGAGGGTGTCCTGCCAGTGGGTGTTGGGGTTGGTCACATGGAAGTGGTCGGCGTGGTCATGCCCGCCGTGGACAAGCTCATCCGCGAGCAGGCTGTTCGGAATGACGGGCGCAGCGTTCACCGCGTCGGCGCAAGCCTGATCGAGCGCCACGGGGTCGGACGAGACAAACATACCGATGTTCGGCACGATGGGCATATCGTTCGAGCCGTAGCAGTCGCACAGGGGCGACACGTCGGTAATGACGGCGATGTGGTAGCAGGGGCGACCGTCGCAGACCGCCTTGGCGTACTCCGCCATTTTGCGGCACAGCATCTCGTTGGACGAGCTCTCGCCCGCGGCGATGGCATCCTTGGGGCAGGCACCGATGCAGCGTCCGCAGCCGACGCATTTGCCGTAGTCGATCACGGACTTTCCGTTTACAACGCCGATGGCGTTCTGACCGCAGTTTCGCTCGCAGCGTCCGCAGCCGACGCACAGCGCCTCGTCCACGACGGGCTTGCCGTCCGCGTGCTGCTCCATCTTACCGGCGCGGCTGCCGGAGCCCATGCCGATATTTTTCAGCGCGCCGCCGAAGCCGGTGGCCTCGTGACCCTTGAAGTGGCTGAGGCTGACGAACACGTCCGCCTCCATGATCGCCGCGCCGATCTTCGCCTCCTTGACGTACTCGCCGCCTTTCACAGGCACGAGCGCCTCCTCCGTGCCGCGCAGACCGTCCGCAATGATGACCTGGCAGCCGGTGGTCTGGGGGGTGAAGCCGTTTTCCTGCGCGGATTCGAGATGCTCCAGCGCGTCCTTGCGGCGGCCGGGATAAAGCGTGTTGCAGTCGGTGAGGAAGGGGCGACCGCCCTTGGCTTTGATTGCGTCGGCGACGGTTTTGGCCCAGTTCGGGCGCAAAAACGCCAGATTGCCGGGCTCGCCGAAGTGCATTTTGATCGCCACGATCTTACCGTCAAAGGGGACGGATTCGAAATCGGAAATTTTCAGCAGCTTTTGCAGCTTGCGGAGCAGGGAATCGCCGCCCTCGGGCGTGCGGAGATCGGACCAATATACTTTAGAAGCCATAACAGCATCCTCCTTTTCGCATCCAGTGTACACGAATCCGCCCGCACTTGCAAGTCCTGAATAATGTATGAATTTTTCGCAAATTTATTGACATTCGGGATGCCTGCCTTTATTATCACAAGTACTATGAAACATTTATCTGTTTTTATTGTATTGGTATTTCTAGCCGCCCTGCTCACGGGCTGCGCCGCCGAGCCGGAGACGACCGCCGAGGAAACTCTCGTCATCCGCAACGACGCAGCCGCTGCGGCTGCCACGGCGGAGCTGCCGAGCTCCGATCAGTACACGGCGGACGTGCGTCTCGCGGACGGCGATGCCGCCATCACAGGCCGCGGCGCGGCGATCAAGGACGGCGTTCTGCGGATCACGGAGGCGGGCATCTACCGCCTTGCGGGCGAATGGGACGGCGGCGTGGTCGTTGACTGTACGGGCGACGCGGAGCTGGTGCTCTGCGGTCTGCGCCTGCGCGGCGAGGGCTTCGCGCTCTACGCCAAGAGCTGCGACAGCCTCACGCTGACCACCGATGCCGCCTTCGGGCAGAACTATTTCTCCGAAAGCTATACCGAGACGGACGGCGGCATTGCGCTCGAATGTGACGCGCCGCTGACCCTGCGCGGCGACGGCTGGCTGACGCTGCAAGCGGCAGGCGACGGACTCAAGGCCAAGAAAAGCCTCACCGTCGAATCCGGCAATCTGACGGTCAACGCCGCAGGCTTCGGTCTCAAATCGGACAGCCTTACGCTCTCCGGCGGCAGCACCACCGTGGATGCAGACGGCGATGCTCTCAAGGGCGACGCGATCACGCTGTCCGACGGCACTTACGCACTCACCGCCGGTGACGAAGGCATGGATGCCGCGAGTGTAACCGTCGCGGGCGGCAATCTGACACTCAATACGCAGGGCAACGCCGTCAAAGCGGACAACATTGTTTTCTCCGGCGGCGCAGGCGACATCTACGCCGCGCTGGATGCCTTGCAGGCCGTGTCCGACCTCACGATCGCCGGCGGCGACTGGGACATCAAGACCGCGAACGGCGCGGGCATGGCGTATTACCATATCGACACCGGCGGCTTCGGCCCGGGCTTCGGCGGCGGCAGCACCGCCACCTACAGCCTGCCCGCGTATAGCTGCAAGGCGCTCAAGTCCGATGCTTCCATCCACCTCACAGGCGGCAGGATCGTGCTCGACAGCGAGGACGATGCCATCCACGGTACGACCGACGTGGTCATCGGCGGCGCGGAGCTGTATATCCGCTCCAACGACGATGCCATCCACTGCGACAAAAATCTCAGCATCGAATCCGGCTACATCCTTATTTCCAGTTGCTTTGAGGGGCTCGAAGCCGAGGTCATCACCATGAACGGCGGCTATGCGGACATCTACTCCGCCAACGACGGCATCAACGCCTCCTCGGCGGCTTCGGGCGGCTTCGGTTGGGATGCGGCTTTCTATATGAACGGCGGCGAGTGCCACATCTATGTCTTCGGCTCGTCCAACATCGGCGACGGTGTGGACTCCAACGGTGCCATCGTCATATCGGGCGGCTACATCACCTCCTCGACCTCCGGCTACTCGCAGGAAAACGGCATGGACTCCGGCTCCAGCTTCGTGGTCAACGGCGGCATCGTGGCATCCGGCGGCAACTCCGGTATGCAGGAATCCGCGTCGAGCTATTCGACCCAGTGCACCGCCGTGCTGACCCTCAGCTCTATGGTCAGCGCCGGTACGGACTGCGTCGTGACGGATGAAAACGGCGCGGTCATCCTCACCTTCACCCCCTACCGCGACGCGAACAGTCTGGTGTTCAGCCACCCCGATTTCCGGATCGGCAAGACCTATACCGTCACGGCGGGCAGCTACACGCAGGACTTCACCTTTGAGTCCACCAGCTATTCCAACCGCGGCAGCCGCGGCTTCGGCCCGGGCGGCGGACGACCCTTCTAAAGCATCTACGGCACTCCTTTCTTGTAAAGGGGTGCCGTTTGTGATATACAAAGTCCCACACACCCCCGCCAGGGAGCGCATGGGACACTTCTTAATTCGCAAATAATGTTAAAACATCTTATGCCCGCAAAGAGATACTAAAAGACAGTGGAAGATTCGCGACAGGCGGCTATTGCTCTGTCTGCCTTGCCGTAAAATATAGTGTTTGGTCAAAGCGTCTTTCGGGTCGCAAGTTCTCAATATAACCCGGTTCTATAATCTCGTTTATAGCCGATTTAGGAACAGCGGGGTTTAGTGTTCGGTCGGTCGTTATATATCTGCGCCAACGATCCCCGGGGACTGATACTTCCTTGTCCGTTTGCTGTCCGAATGCCATTTGTCTGTAAATATCCTCTACGCGGATTTTCCCCGACTTGCTTAATTCCCATAAACAACGCGCCATTCTTGCAGAAGCGCGCATGGGACGGCTCATTGTGGCTTCGTTTGCTGTTTCAAGAAACAGACGAGAAAAGGCAAGATTTGACCATACAACAATATCAAAAGCGTTTTCGCAAAGAATGGGTGATTGTCCGTCCGTTTTCCAAAACGGCTGCATAACAAGCGGACGTTGCTTTGCTAAATACTCTCGTTCAAAGCTATCTATAACCGCTTTCAGGCTTGCCGTCTTGTGCGACATTTCAAAGTCATTTGTCCATGAACCGATATTGGCACAAGTATCTTCAAATATTTCCCGAATATGGCGGCTTTCGTTTTTCACCTCATCCCATATTGAAAAAGCGCAATATGATGTTGTTGCAGTTCGTACAACAATTTCGCTGCCCCACTCCGCTTCAGGTTTCTGCGCCGTTGCACTGGTGGGTAACACGGTTAGTTTTACTTCAACAGGGGCAAGGAAATGCCCCGATGTATCTTTTACGACTAAATCTATTCCGTCGATACTGTCAAAAGCGTATTCCTGATACGGTTCATATTTTGACTCAAAGCTGAAATATAAGTCGTTCAATGATAAGTTGCCGCAACGGTATAATTCCTTGATCGGGATTTCATCGCAAACAACTTTTAATGCACCGTCAACGATATCAAGGCGCGCATATACTGCGGGTATATTCCTATCCATCATATAATTAGCAAGTGCCGCCGGAAAAGAAGAATTGAAACAGTTCTTCGTCCAGTGCTTCGAATCCGGGCGGTTCGTATGCTCTATACCGAAAAGTCCGCTTGCCATAAAAAATCACTCCATTTCGGCGTCAATATATTGACGCCGCCAATAAACGGCGTTATAATGTTCTAAAATCTGTAATAAATTCTACCATGGGTTAAGGCAAAAAGGAAGTGATTTTCACGAAAGCTGTCGATTTATTTGCCGGATGTGGCGGTTTGTCTATGGGCTTTCAACTGGAAAACTTTAATATTGTTGCTGCCTTTGATTGGTGGGATGCTGCTATTGCGTGCTATCAAGCAAATTTCGATCACCCAATTTTGCAATATGATTTGACGAATACAACGGCGGCTATTGAAAAAATCCGCGAATACGCCCCGGATATAATTATTGGCGGTCCCCCTTGTCAGGATTTTTCTCATGCAGGGAAGCGAATCGAAGCAGACCGAGCAGAATTGACAGAATGCTATGCAAAAATTATTGCGGGTTGTTTGCCTAAATGCTTCGTTATGGAAAATGTTGATAGAGCAAAAAACAGCGAGGCATATCAAAACGCCCGGAATATATTCAAAGAATGCGGGTATGGATTAACAGAAATTATTCTTGACGCAAGTTTGTGCGGAACTCCTCAGAAACGGAAGCGCTTTATTTGCTTCGGGAAGCTCAATGAAAAAGACGGTTTTGCATTAGATTTGTTTGAAAGCCGGCTTTCTGACAAGCCCATGACCCTACGCGATTATTTTGGTGATACTTTGGGATTTGAATATTACTATCGGCACCCGCGCAATTATAGTCGTCGGGCGATATTCTCCATTGACGAACCCGCCCCTACCATGAGAGGTGTAAACAGACCTGTTCCGAAAGGATACCCCGGACACCCGAACGATGCTTGCCCCGTATCTGAAAACCTGCACCCATTAACAACTATGGAACGCGCCAAAATACAAACATTCCCTGATACATATAAATGGGTCGGGAATAAAACCGATATTGAACAAATGATAGGAAATGCCGTTCCCGTCAATTTAGCTCGTTTTGTTGCGAAAACGGTAGCTCTTTCAATGGAGCGTGATAGTATTGATTGACATACAATTATTCTCTGACTGGCTGAAAGTCAATACAAAGTATTCAGATAACGTTATTGGCGATACCATATCACGGATGAAACGCGCCGACAGTATTTTGACATGGAATTCTGATGTCACATATTCATTCTTTCTTGAACAAGAAGAAGCTTTCAAGAATTTATCCGGTTCTGTTCGTTCCCAAATTAGAAAAGCAGTAAAACTGTATTCTGATTTTTGCGCCGAAAAGGGGCTGTAAGCATTCCGTTTGTGATATAGTCAATGCAACAATATTTTAACAGGGAGATGCGCGTATGAAAAAACTGTTTGCACTTCTCATGGCACTCGTCATGCTGCTGTCCCTCGGTGTCACGGGCTTCGCCGCCTCCGGCGAAAGCACGGCAGAAGCCGAGGAAGACGACGGCCTCGATGCCGCCGTCGCCATGGGCGATAAGGGCGAGCTGACCGAGCGCGAAATGACCGAAAACTTCACGCTGGACTATTTCGGCGGCGGCGAAAAGACGGCGACAGGCATCGCCGGCTTCCGCTTTGAATCCGCCGACCCGACCGTAAACTTCTACTTCAGTGAGCTGGAGGAGGACAAGGGTGATTTCTATAAGATCGGCGGCAATGGGAAAAACATCACGCCCGCCGACTCGGGCTATGACTTCACCGGCAGAGCCGTGGACTTCATGAAGTCCGTCGGCGCGGAGAGCTTTGACTCCGCCATTCTGCTCCGCGACAGCGGCGAGGAGGCGAGCTGCGAGCCCGTCATTTCCGCCAAGGGCTGGACCTACCTCGACCTCGACGGCGTGCTGCTCTACGCCGAGGGCAACGCCCGCAGTGCCATCTACTCCGATGTGGTCGGCGGCTCCACCATTCCCGGTCCCGGCGCGGGCGGCGGCAACGGCACGACCCAGATCCCCGTGGTCATCATCCGAAACAGCCTGCTCGAGACAACCGGCGCGACCGGCGAATCCATCGACACCGCGATCTCCGTCGGCAACACCGGCGGACGCGCCCGCGGCATCCAGCCGCAGGGCAAATCCATCACCTACCTCTACGACTCCGCCATCGTCAGCCGCACATGGGGCGCTTACTCCACCGACTCCGCCCGTGGCAGTCTGGAGCTCGTGAGCTACAACTCCATGGGTCTGTCCCCCTCCGGCTACGGTGCCTACGCCGACACGAGCTGCCATCTCTTCCTCTACGGCAGTCAGGTGCTCGGCGCTTCGGACGGCATCGTCGCCTCCAACAACGGCGAGATCTACGCCGTCGCGTCCGACTGTGAATTGGACGGCACCGCCCTTCGCAGCGGCATGGGTCTGACCGGTGAATCCGCCGTGCATCCCTCCGACTACGGCGCGGAGGACGGCATCGTGAACGAGACCGTCATCGCGGGCGGCGACACCGCCGTGCAGTTCCATATGCCCGACCAGGGCCACTCCGGCTCGAAAAACACCAAAAAAGCCACGCTCTATATGCAGGGCGGCACGCTGGCGACATGGGATGAGCTTTGCTCCGGCGCGGAAAGCAGCGCCTACAACGCTCGCTACGCCGGTGCCTGCATCGTCACCAAGTCCACGCAGGGTAATGTCCTGCTCGATGGTGTCGATATGGAGAGCCGCACGGGCGTGCTCGTCCACTGCATGATCAACTCCGACTCCAATGTGAACGACATTCCCGACGGCGAGACCGCCCCGGGCAGTGACTTCACCTTTAAAGACATGACCGTTTCCGGTGACATCGTCCACGACGATTATCAGCGCGCCCTGCGCCTGACGCTCGACGGCACGGAGCTGACCGGCGCGATCTATTCCAACACCTGCGAGGACTGGAACGAGTTCTGCACCGCCGAGCTTGACGGCGAGTACATCCTCAACCCCGACGGCTACGAGACCTTCTGGGGCGTGGAGCTGACGCTCGAAAACGGCGCGGTCTGGAACGTCACCGAGACCTCCGTGCTCGCCTCGCTCGATGCCGCGGGCGGCACCGTCAACGGCTCCGTCACCGAAAATGCGGACGGCACCGTGACCGTGGAGCCTCTGGCGCAGGGCGGCGGCGACGTGTTCCGCTTCGACCTCGCCGCGCTTCGCACGGCGCTGGGTCTGGCGGCGTGACCGCACACAGCAAACATACAATGTTTATTGACAAAACGACAACTAACCCCTATAATGCACATGGTAAATAAACCAATATTTTTTATGGAGGAACTGAAAATGAAGAAAATCATCGCTCTGCTTCTGGCTATTATGATGGTTATGGCGCTGTGCGCCTGCGGCGACAAGGCTGAAGAGCCCGCCGCTGCTGAGGCTCCCGCTGCCGAAGCTCCCGCTGCCGAAGCCCCCGCCGCTGACCTCGAAGGCTACAAGGCCTATGTCACCGAGTACGCCAAGGCCGGTGCTCCCACCGACGACGAGAAGGAAGCTGCCACCGCCGCCATCGCCGCCTGCACCACCGCTGAGGAAGTCGAAGCCTGCCAGTACCTGACTCCGATGTTCTCCGGCGAAATGATCCTGACCTATGACGCTTGGGTCGCTGCCGGCGCTCCCGCTGCGGACACCAGCAACATGGTCAAGGGCGATCCCGGCGCTTCCGGCGAGCCCTCCGGCGAGATGTAATCTCCCCTTACACACAAAAAGGAGAGTCCGTTTCGGACTCTCCTTTTTGCTGCTTTCTTCCGTTGACATTCCTTCCGCACGGTTTTATAATTAACAGGGAAAAAGCCTGCCGAAAGGAGCTATTATGAAGAAAAAAGTTGTTTTCTCGGTGCTCTGCGCCCTGCTGCTCCTGCTGCTTCTGGCAGGCTGCGGCAAAGCCGCCACCATGAAAAACTACCGCGCCTACGCCGAGAGCGTCGTCAGCGCCTACATCGCCGACGAAGACATCCGCGAGGATATGCTCCAAACCATCTCCACCTGGAAAAAGCTCGAGGACTTTGAAAACTTCCAGTCTCTGATGGCGCTGCTGTCCGGCGGCAGCCTCAAAACCTACGACAACTGGGTCGCGGCGGACTGCCCCACGCCTTTCCCGACCGTGGAAGCCACCAAGGCCCCCAACACCAAGACCACCGCCACCCCGAAGCCGACGGACAACAGCAAAACCGCCGCTTCCACGGCGACGGCCACCCCCGCTCCGACAGCGGCAGCGCAGCCGGTCGGCGGCAATGCACCGCAGGGTGGCGGGACACCTCCGCAGGGCGGCTTCGGCGCGCCCTCCGGCAACCCGCCCCCCAACTGAACAGTTTTTAAGGAAGTCTCTGCGGAGGCTTCCTTTTTGTTGACAAAGAATTGGCACCATACTATAATCAAGGCACACGCATGACCCCATCAATTCTAAAAAGGAGAACAAGCAAATGAAAAAGACTCTTGCCCTGCTTCTGGCCGTTATGATGGTCCTCTGCCTCTGCGCCGCCTGCGGCGACAAGGCCGAGGAAGCCGCCCCCGAGGCCGCTGCTCCCGCTGCGGACGCTGCCCCCGCCGCCCCTGCCGAGGGTGATCCCACCGGTGAGCCGCCCACAGGCGAGCCCCAGCAGAAGGAGCTCTTCCCCGCTGACGGCTACGACAAGACCTTCGTCGGCTACAAAGCCTACGTCACCGATGCCATGACCAACGACGGCGGCAGCCCCTTCCTGGAGCAGGAGCTGGCTGACGTGGCGGCTGCCACCGAGGAAACCTACGATCCGACCGCTTCTCCCTGGGCGATGTCCATTGAGTTCGGCCTCATCCTCAGCTACGAGGACTTCGTGAAGTAAGTTTCTCTGCAAACAAAAACAGGACGGAAAATTCCGTCCTGTTTTTTTGTTGCATAGTGGGTCTTTTATTGGTCCAAAAGCGCCTCCAGCGGCACGCCGATCGGGCCTGCGGGGAAGGTGATGGTCTGCTCGGTGCGGCTGTTGAAGATGTCCGTGAAAACATCCGGGTCGTCCGTCTCGCCGCTCTCGACGCTGTTCACGTGGGCATTGAGGAAGTCATTGCCGTCCCAGGTCAGCGTGTGGATAAGCCGGATATTGCGGTCGGCAAGGCTGACCACGGTGTCGCGTCCGTACTGCTCATCGCCGTCGGAGTTGGTGTAAAGGATATGCAGCACCGGCGCACCCTCGAGCTCGCCGCTCCACAGCTCCGCCGCCGCCGCGCCCGTCAGATCGCAGACATACTGCTCGAGGCAGCGGGTCGTGCCGTCGGCAAGCTGCCGCGCCAGAAGAATGTGCACGCTCATGCCGTCCGGCGAGTACAGCAGCGCCATTTCGTTCACGCCGTCGCCGTCAAAATCGGCAAGGCAGCCGCTGTTCATGTCCTGCGCCCATGCGCCGCCGTTTTCCTCGATCTTCGCCAAAACCGCCCGAACGATGTCGGGATAGTCGGTCGGCACCTGCTTTTCCTCGGTCACGCCGATGTCGTCGGGGATGGCAAAATCGGGCACCGGCTCCGCGGAGGGATCGGCCTCTATCTCGCCGATGCCGTCGGCGGCGGGTTCGGTCTCGGTCGGCTCATTTTCGCCCGTGAGCTGTGCCAGCTCGTCCTCCAGTGCCGCGATGCGTTCCAGAAGCTCTTCCTCGCTGCCTTCGCCGGTCTCGGGCTCGATCTTTTCGCACGCCGCCATAGCCAGAAGCATCAGCAGCGCCAGAAGCAGGGAAATTGATTTTTTCATAATAGACACTCCTTTATCTTGCTTTTATCAATTCTTTCAGTCCGTTTTGCAGCCCCTGCACCGTCAGCGGGAACATGGGCACCTGCGCCTTGATGATTTTGATGGTCTCGCAGCCGTAGCCGAAATCCCAACTGGCCGGCCTGAGCGGATTGAGCCAGATCATGCGGTCATAGCGTTTGAGAAATTTGCCGATCCAGTCGATGCCTGGCTCCTTGTTATAGGCGTAATAATCCGAGCAGCCGCCCGGGGACAGTAGCTCATACGGTGCCATGGACGCATCGCCCACCACGATGACCTTATAGTCCGAGCCGCAGTTTTGAAGGACCCATTCCGTGTCGAGCGCCTCCATGTGATGGCAGCTCGGCGTTTTGTATAAGTAGTCGTAAAAGCAGTTGTGGAAGTAGTAGATTTTGAGGTCTTTGAACTTCGACTCCTTGCTCACCGCCTGAAACAGCGCCGCGCAGAGCTTCGTAAATTCCCACATACTGCCGCCGGAATCAAACAGCAGCAGGAGTTTGACGGTGTTGCGGCGGGGGCGGTCAAAGACGAGCTTTAGCCGACCCGCGTTGTCACCGGTCTCCTTGATGGTGTCGTCCAGCTGCAATTCGTCCTTCGGCCCGTCCTCCAGCGCGGAGAACTGCCGCAGGCGGCGAAAGGCCATCTGGAACTGCCGTGTCTGCAAGATCTGATCCTCGCGGAAATCGCGGAAATTGCGCCCGCCCGCGCCTTGCAGAGCGCTGCGATTGCGCCCGACGCCGCCGACGCGGATGCCGCCGGGGTAGTAGCCGTTGTTGCCGAAGGGCGAGGTGCCGCCCGTGCCGACCCAGTGGTTGCCGCCGTCGTGCCGCTCGTGCTGCTCCTTGAGCCGCTGCTCGAACATCTCCCGAATTTTGTCGATGTCGAGTCCCATGTTTTGGAGCATGGCGGGGTCGAACTCTTTCGGGTCGATAGGCGTGTTGAGCCAGTCCTCCAGCTCCGGCGGGAGCGTTTCCATGTGCTCGACACCCTTGAAGTATTCGAGGAAGCAGCGGTCAAAGCGATCAAAATCCGACTCGGTATGCACCAGCACCGCCCGCGCCAGCGAGTAGAAGCCCATGAGCGACGAGCCGTGCAGCCCGAGCTCCAGCCCGCGCAGCAGCGTCTCCCACTCCTTCATGGTCACCTTCAGCCCGTAGGAGCGCAGCAGGTAGAAAAACTCGATAAACATCCGGACTTACCAGCGTTTATTGGATTGGCTTTTGCTCTTTTCCAGCGTGTCCAGATCCTCGTTTTTCTTCAGCAGCACACCCGCAAAGGGCATGGTCTTTTCGATTTCGGACGGCGCAATGCCGCCGATCTGCAGCGCCTGTATCCAGTCGATCAGCTCCGAGGTGGATGGCTTTTTCTGCAAGCCGCGCAGGGCGCGCAGGGCATAGAAGCTCTCCAGCGCCTGCTTAAGCAGCTTCTGATCGAGGTTTTCAAAATGCACCTTGACGATCTCCGCCATCATATCCGCCTCGGGGAAGGCGATGTAGTGGAAGATGCAGCGGCGCAGGAAGGCATCGGGCAGCTCCTTTTCGGCGTTCGACGTGATGATGACGACGGGGCGCTGCACCGCCTTGACCGTCTCTTTCGTCTCGGGGATGTAAAACTCCATCTTGTCGAGCTCCCACAACAGGTCGTTCGGGAACTCGATGTCCGCCTTGTCGATCTCGTCGATGAGCAGCACGCAGGGCGTGTCGCGCTTGAAGGCCTCGCCGAGCTTGCCGAGCTTGATATACTTGCCGATGTCGGACACGTCCGCGCCGAACTGGCTGTCGTACAGGCGCTGCACGGTGTCGTAGACGTACAGGCCGTCCTGCGCCTTGGTGGTGGATTTGATGCTCCACACGATGAGCTCCATGCCGAGGCTTTCCGCCACGGCTTCGGCGAGCATGGTCTTGCCCGTGCCGGGCTCGCCCTTGACGAGCAGGGGCTTTTGCAGCGCCATGGCGATGTTGACGCTGCGCAGCAATTCCTCCGAGGCGACGTAGCCGCGGCTTCCCGTAAACTGTTCCATCGTGGTTTTTCCTTTCACCAGAGCATGAATTTTTCCGCGTCCCGCGCAAGCTCCGCGCGGAAATCGGGGTGGGCGATGCGGATGAGCTCCCGCGCCCGCTCGCGGACGGTCAGCCCGCGCAGATGCGCGATGCCGTATTCCGTCACGATATAGTCCACATAGTTGCGGCTGAGACTGACCACGCTGCCCGGGGCGAGCATGGCGTTGATGGTGGAGATGCGCCCCTGCTTCGTGTCGGCGGTGGAGCGCAGGGCGATGATGCCGCGCCCGCCCTTGGAGTGAAACGCGCCGTAGGCGGTGTCGAACTGCCCGCCCGTGCCGGAATACATCCGCGGGCCTATGCTCTCGGAGCAGACCTGCCCGCCGAGATCGACGGCGAGCGCGTTGTTGACGGAGACAAAATTCTCCTGCTGCGCGATGACAAAGGGGCTGTTCACATAGTGCCCGCGCCGCATGAATACGTCGTCCCGCTCGGAGAGCATTTTATAAGTCTCCGGCATACCCATGGCGAAGGTCGCCACGGTGAACCCGGTGTCGAGCGTTTTGCGTTTGTTCGTCACCACACCCGCCTCGATGAGGTCGCGCATGGAGTTCGTGAACATCTCCGTGTGGATGCCGAGGTCGCGGCGATCCATCAAAAGCGCCGCCGTCGCATCGGGAATGGAGCCGATGCCGAACTGGATGGTGTCGCCGTCGCGGATGAGCGTTGCGATATTTTTCGCGATCTCCTGCTCCACCGCCCCCGCCTTGGCGGACGGCACGACGGGAAGCGGATTCGAGGCTTCCAAAATATAATCCACCTGACTCAGCTTCACCACGCCCTCGCCCTTGATCCACGGGACGTTCGGGTTGACCTCCAGCACAACTTTTTTCGAGCCCTCCACGGCCTCCATCTCCCGCAGCAGGGACAGCGAGATCGAGAACTCACCTCTCTCGTTCATGGGCGTGGACTGGATGAAGCACCAGTCCGAGGGGTGGCGCGCCTGCCAGAAAGAGCAGCCGTTGTCGAGGTCGGCGGGGAGAAATTCCGCGATGCCGAGGCTGTGCGCCCTGCGCCCGGCGGTCTGCATGAAATTCGTCGGCACATGGAAGGTGTCGGCATATTCCGGCTGCGTCATAAAGGGGTAGTCCGTCACGCCGAGCGCGACCATGCAGGTGATGTTCTCCACGCGCCCGCGCAGTCTGTGGAGCTGCGAAAGCATGAGCTGCGGCTCGATGCTGGAGCCGCCGCAGTTGATCACGTCGCCGCTTTTTATCAGGGACAGGATATCGTCCGCGGAGGCAATTTTCTGTTTGTATTCTAAATCAAAATTACTCATAACACTTCTATTTTATCATTGCAGAAAAACTGTGTCAATCGTCCGGCATTGTGCTATAATAGAGAAAAAATTCACAGGAGGCGCATCATGCTCTGGACGGTTTCGGCGGTCGTTCTGATCGCTGTTCTTCCGTGGCTTCTGACCCGCTTGTCGCGGCGGGTAAAAATACTCGGTCTGCTGGGACCGGTCTTTCTCTGTTACGTCGCAGGACTTCTGTTGAGTTTCCTTTTCTCTGCCGTCAACGCGGATATGTCCGCGGTCACGACGCTCTATTCCGTGTTCGTGATGCTGGCGATCCCGCTCATCCTCTTTTCCGCCGACCTCGGCGCGGTGAAGCGGCTGGCGAAGCCCATGCTGCTGTCCTTTCTCCTCGCGGTCGTATCGGTGCTGCTGGTGGCGGCGGGGGCATTCTTCCTCTTTCGCGGAAAATTCCCCGAAGCGCGCACGGCGGCGGATGTGTCCGCCATGCTCATCGGTATGTACACCGGCGGCACGCCCAACACCCTCGCCATCGGCAAAGCCCTCGGCGCGGGCGACACCATCGTGCTGGTGCAGACGGCGGATATCCTCTGCGGCGGGCTGTATTTTCTGCTGATCGTGTCCGTGCTACCCAATCTGCTGGGCAAAATCTTAAAGCCCTACGGCGGCGGTCACGGCATGGAGGGCGAGGCGCACGAGCTGACGCAGGAGCTGGAGGCAAAAACCGCGGGGCGCTTCGCCGTCAAGGACATCGCCAAAGCCGTCGCGCTCGCGGCGCTGTGCGTGCTGATCTCGGTAGGCATTGCGCTGGCGCTGCCCGTGGAGGACGGCGCGGGGCGCTTTTCGAACATCGACCGCTACACCGCCGTCATCATGCTCGCCGTGACCACGCTGGGCGTGGCGCTGAGCTTTTCCAGGAAAGTCCGCGCCCTCTCCGGCTCCTACGACGCGGGGCAGTATCTCATCCTCATGTTCTCGGTGGGCATGGGGCTGTGCTTCGACCTCACGAGTCTCGGCGCGATGCTGAACATCCTCGTCATGGTGCTGTTTGTGGAGCTTGTGACCGTGGCAGTACATATCCTTCTGGCGAAGCTCTGCGGCATCGACCGCGACACCATGCTCATCACCTCCGTCGCGGGCGTGTTCGGACCGGCGTTCATCATCCCCTCCGCCAAGGCGCTCAAAAACGACGAGATCATCCTCCCGGGCATTTTGTGCGGCATCCTCGGCTACGCCGTCGGCAACTACCTCGGCATCGCCCTCGGCACGCTGTTTTTACATCTGTAAATAAGACGACAAAAAGGAAGCGACGGTTTCGACCGCCGCTTCCTTTATTTGAGAATTGCGCGTAGACAAGCACCCGCCCCTCGGCGTAGGATTTTCGCGCGAGACGATCCCGGATGAGCGAAGGCGTATCGGGTATACGTCGAGTGAATCCGGGGAAGTATTCACGCGAAAAGACTAGCCGGCAACGGGCGGTTTGCGTTCTTTCCACTTTCCCGATAATAGATACGGGAACATGACGACGAAAAAGGTCGAGCCCGCAATGGCGCTTCCGTACCAGAAGCCCTGAATGCCCATGTGGCAGACGAGCCCGAGCAGCACGCTCAGTCCGACGCGCACGACCACGCCGTCAAGGATGCCGAGCGTGAAGTTCATCGCCACAAAGCCCATGCCGTTGCAAAGCGCCATCGACGGTCCGCGCAGCGCCCAGCCGATGAACTGGATAACCGCCACCGGCACATAGGCATGGCTCATTTCGAGCACCTCGGGATCCTTGTTGAACAGCGCAAACACCTGCTCCGGCCACAGAGCAATGATCGCGGACAGCAGCGCCACGAACACGCCGCCGATAAGCCAGGAATCGTAAAGGATCTTTTTCACGCGGTCAAACTCCCGCGCCGCAAAGTTCTGCCCCACCATCGTGCCGCCCGCATTGCTGAGCGCAAGCGTGACGATGCTGGCGACGGTGGAGAGCTTGTTGCCCACGCCCGTGACGGCGGAGACCGTGACACCGTAGACATTGATGAAGCTCGATACGACCAGCGCCGAGATGCTGATGGCGCAGCTTTGCAGCATCATGGGGATGCCGAGCTTGACGAGCGTGGCGAGCATCCGCCCGCGCGGGATAAAGGAGCGCAGCCTGAAATCAAAGCCGAACTGCTCCCGCCGCCTGTAGAGAAACACCAGTGCGCAGCCGAAGCTGAAGCCCTGCGACACGACGGTCGCCAGCGCCGCGCCGAACGCGCCCATGCCGAACAAGCCCACCAGCAGCAGGTCGAGCAGCACGTTCAGCCCCGCCGCGATGGCGATGAACACCATGGGGTGCTTCGAGTCGCCCATGCCGCGCAGCGCGGAGGAGACCATCGTATAGCCGTAGATAAAAAAGCATCCGGCGGTGCAGCAGGTGGTATAGGCGAGGCACTGCGCCTCCGCCTCGGGCGGCACATGGAGCCAGCCGAGGAACACGCGGTTGAAGCCGAGCCCCAGACCCATGACCGCAAAGCTCAAAAGCAGCACGAAGCCGAACATCGTGCCGACCGTGCGGCTGACCGCCTCGCGATTTTTCAGGCCGATGTACTGGCTGATCATCACCTGTCCGGCATTGCAGAAGCCCATGGCGATAAAGGTGTAAAAATGGATGAGGTCGCCGCCGATCGCCACGGCGGACAATCCGCTCGCGCCGTTGAACTGCCCGACGATGACCATGTCCGCCAGATTGTACGCCGTCTGGAGCAGATTGGACAGCATGAAGGGCCACGCAAAGCGGAGAAGCTGCCGCGTGACCGAGCCCTGTGTATAATCAACGATGAGACTTTTATCCTTCATGCTCCGCCTCCGGAATCTGCTGTTCTTTCGGTGCGGCGCGCTGCACGCCGTATATGCCGAGCAGGATCACCACGCTGCAGCCCACGCTGATCCACGAAAAGGGCTCATGCAGAAACACGATTCCGGCAAACACGGACACCACGGTGCAGAGATTCGAGCCGATGGTGATGCGGTTGACGGGGACATAGGCCAGCGCATAGTTCAGCACAAAATAGCAGAACACGCTGCCGATGGCACCGAGGTAGAGGATGCCGAGCCAGTACGAGCCGCTCGCCAGCGGTGTCACAAGCTGGCTCAAATCGTCCCGACACTGCACGATCGCCAAAAGCCAGAAGCCGACCGCGCCCTCGATCACGCCGATGAGCGTGCGTTCCGAGGCGGAAAAGCTCTGGGACAGGTCGCGCGTTATCACGCCGAAGGCGACCGTGCTGCCCATGGCGAGCAGCAGGCACAGCACGCCTCGCAGCTCGACCACGCCCTCGTTCGTCCCCTGCAGGGCAAAGACGATCACGCCCGCCACGGAGATCACCGACCAGTCAATCTGCCCCACGGTGGGCTTTTCTTTCAGGAATATCCACGACGCGAACAACGACAGGATCGGGATCGTCGCCACCATGATGCCGGAAAAGGCGGTGGAGGTATAGAGGATGCCGTAGGCCTCGCCCACGAAGTAGACCACGGGCTCCAGAAAGCCCATGAGCAGCAGCATCCCCACGCGCTTGCCGCGCAGGACGATCTTCTCCCGCTTGACAAGCAGCACCAGCACCATAAAAACCAGCGCGAGCGAATAGCGATGCGCGAGCATGACGAAGGGCTTGGCGATGTCCATCCCCAGCCGCGAAAATAAAAATGTAAAGCCCCACAAAAAGTAGGCGCTCATGGCCAACATCGTGGCTCCGAATACACGGTTCTTTTTCATAGTATTTTCATTATATACTCTGTTTATGAGCCGCGCAAGGACAAAACACCTATCTTTTAATATGTACCGTGACCGTCAATTCTTCCTATAATTTGATCTGCTCGCCCGAAGTGAATTCGGGCGGCATAATCCTCAGGGCATACGCCCCTGCGGATTTACGCCCGCCCCCGGCGGGCGGCTCGCGCTGACCGCGCTTCGCAATCTAGCGTCGAATATGTACCGTGACCGTCAGTTCCTCCTCGCTTTCCTCCTTTTTCACGCCGACCTCCACGCCGCCCTGCCGCATGAGCTCCACGGCGTGCTGCAAGCTGTTGAGAAAGACCCGCACGTCCTTGAGCACAAAGCGCGTCATGCCCGCGCCGGAGGGCTCCTGTTTTTTCAAAAGCTCGTCCACATAGCGCTCCGTCTGCTGCACGCTCATGCCCCGCTCCGCCGCCGCCGCGAGCGCCTCGCGCCGCAGGGAGTTTTCCGGCAGCTTCAAAAGCGCCCGCCCGTGCCGCTCCGTCAGCCCCGCACGGCGCAGTCCGTCCAAAACATCCTCCGGCAGCTTCAAAAGCCGCAGCTTGTTCGCCACCGCGCTCTGGCTCTTGCCGAGCCGCCGTGCCGCCTGCGCCTCCGTCAGTCCGTAGCGGTCAATGAGCCGCCGGATGCCGCGCGCCTCATCCACAAAATCCAAGTCCCGCCGCTGGAGATTCTCGACCAGCGCCAAAATCCCGCAAAGCTGCTCATCCGCATCCGCGAGCAAGCGGCACGGCACCGTCTCCAGCCCTGCCATGCGCGCCGCCCGCAGCCGCCGTTCGCCCGCCACAAGCTCATAGTGCCCCTCCACCTGCCGCACCGTCAGCGGCTGCAAAACGCCGTAATGCGCGATGCTGTCCGCGAGCTCCCGCAGCGCTTCGCCCTCAAAACGCCGCCGCGGCTGCTGGGGATTGGGCTCGATGCGGCTGATTTTCAGCTCCAAAAGCTCCTCCCGACACACCGTTTCCATCTTCTTCACCCCTTTCCCGCTCAGCATAGCAAAAAGGACGAAAAAATTCGGTCATAATAAGGAAGTCCCCGTCCGAAAGGACGGGGACTTCCAAAACAATATCACACACTCTCGTCTGCTTCGTCGCGTTCGCGGAACAGCAGCGAAATGCACCACAGCGCCGCCAGACCGACCAGCGTATACACGATGCGGGAAACGGTGGCATCCTGCCCGCCGAACAGCCATGCAACGATGTCGAAGCGGAACAGGCCGATGCAGCCCCAGTTGATGCCGCCGATGATGGTGAGGATCAGCGCGATTCTGTCGATAATCATAATGACAAACTCCTTTCGATGGTTTCGGTTATGTGTCGGCTTTATGATATCCCCATCGCGCTGTTTTTATACAAAAAATCCGTTTGCCGTAAGAGCAAACGGATTTCATGTTTTGTTGGTTAAATCAGTTTTCTCGCACGTCCTGCACGGTCTCGCCGTCGGCGTTCTTCAGCGTCCAGACATAGAAGCCGTAGCGGTCGTAGAAGAGCTCGCCGTCCTCGCCCGTGAGATCGAGGCAGCTCGAGACATAATGCGTGTCGTCCGGCTCGCCGACGGCGGCGTACAGCGCATCCACGCTCTCGCCCTTGCACGCCAGCGCCGCGTTGAACATCGCCTCGTCGAAATTGGGGTTGGCTTCGTCTTCCGCGAGCATATCGTCGGTCAGCACATACACATCCGCGCCGGAGGCATCCTGCGCCTCGGTCAGGGTCTCGCCGGAATCGTCCGCCGCCTCCTGCGGTGCCGCCGCGGGGGCAGCCTCCTCCGCCGGAGCCTGTTCACTGCCGCAGGCGCACAGCGCCAGCACCATCATGACCGCCAGAAAGAATGCCGTGATTTTTTTCATCTTTGTATCCTCTTTCTTTTTTGTGCAAATTTTTTGTTTCTTTATAGTATCATGTTTTTTCGGTTTTGTCTATGCACTGCGCACAGCAAAACAAAGGATTTACAATTTTTCCAGAACTTCGCAAAACCAGTCCGGCAGCTCCGTCCAGAGCTCCATCGCCTCGCCCGTAGCCGGGTGGATGAATTTCAGTCCGCGGGCGTGCAGACACTGAGTCGAAAGCCCCTTGTCCGCCCTGCCGCCATAGACAGTGTCGCCCAGCAGCGGGTGACCGATGTGCGCCATGTGGACGCGGATCTGATGCGTGCGCCCCGTTTCGAGATAACAGCGCAGCCATGTATACGCGCCGAAGCGCTGCACGACGCGCCAATGCGTGACGGCGGGGCGGGAATTTTTCTCTGTGACCGCCATGCGCTTACGGTCGCGCGGGTCGCGCCCCAGCGGGGCATCCACCGTGCCGCTGTCCGCCTTGAAGCCGCCCTGCACCACGCAGTCATACACGCGGGAGAGGCTTCTGTCCTTGAGCTGCGCGCTCAGAAGCTCGTGGCTGCGGTCGTTCTTCGCGGCGATGAGCAGGCCTGAGGTGTCCTTATCAAGCCGATGGACGATGCCCGGGCGCAGCACGCCGCCGACACCGGAAAGGCTGTCGCCGCAATGCGCCAGCAGCGCGTTCACCAATGTCCCGTCGGCATGACCCGGCGCGGGATGCACCACGAGACCGCGCGGCTTGTCAATGACGATCAACTCGCTGTCCTCGTACAGGACTTTGAGCGGAATGTCCTGCGCCTGCGCCTTGGTCGGCACGGGCGCGGGAAGACATACGGTGATGCGGTCGCCGGTCTGACATTTATAATTCTTCGCCACCGACGCGCCGTTCACCGTGACCTGTCCGTCCGTCAGCAGACGGGCGGCGGCGCTGCGGCTCAGCTCCTCCGGTCCCAAACGCGCAAGGAGAGCGTCGATGCGCTCGCCGCTCTCCTGCACGTCGATCACAAAAACCGACTCGTCAGTCATCGCTGAATTCGGACAGAATATCGTCCAGATTGAAGTCCAGCTCCCCGCCGAAGCTCAGACCTTCGTCCTCGCTCTTTTGCGGCGCCTCCTCCGGCTCGACGACCGGCTCGGCCTGCGCCGCCGGCTCATCCGCTTCCTCCGGCTCCGCCGGATACCACTCGGCAAAGGGGTCGTCCTTGTCCGCCGGTGCAAATTCCTCCTCCAGCGAGCGGTGCTCGCCGCGCTTGGGGATGGCATCGTACATGGCCTCTTTCTTCGCCCGACGGGCGGCGCGGCTGCGGCGGGTGTCGGTCTCGTCGTCCATGAGCTCGTCCGCCTCGGTGGCCGCCACGCGGTTGGTGCGGGCGCGGGCGGGAATGCTTTCGCCCTCGTCCACCATGTAGTCCGCCTTCTTCTCGGGCTTTTCCAGAATGATGTACACGCAGAACAGGATGCCGCAGACCGTGATGAAGATGTCCGCGATGTTGAACACCGCAAAGTTCATGAACTCAACCTCGAACATATCCACCACATAGCCGTACAGGGCGCGGTCGATGGCGTTGGACAGAGCGCCCGCCATGACCAGCACCGCCGACCATCTGCCGAGGTCACCGCGGATGATCTCCTGCGTGATGAGCACGATGACGGCAATGACGAAGATGAGCGTGATGCCGACCAGAAGCCAGCGGGCATCCTTGAGGATGCTGAACGCCGCGCCGGTGTTGTGGACATTCGTCAGGTGCAGCAGCCGCGGGACGAGCTCCACGCAGTCGCCGCCCATAGCGTCCAGCGGAATGTTTTTCGTCGTCCAGAATTTCATGAGCTGATCGAGGATCAGCACGACGACGGTCACGATTGCATAGGTCATAAAATTTCCTCCTAAGCTCGCAGCGAGCTGCGGTTTGGGACTGTTACTCGCTCAGCGCTTTGGCGCAGCGGGCGCACAGCTCGGGGTGCTCGGCGTTCTCGCCGACGGTGGCGCTGTGCGTCCAGCAGCGGACGCACTTGGGCTTGTCGGAGGGGCTGACCTCAATGTTCACGCCCTCAAACTCCGTGCCGGCCCAGCCCGCACCCGCGCCCTCGGCAAACTCGACCTCGGACACGATGAAGAAGGCCTCGAAATGCTGACCCTTGATGCGCTTGACCGCCGCTTCGGCGGCCTCGGAAACATGGATGGTGAGCTTCGCGTCGAGGGGCTTGCCCACGATCTTCTCTGCACGCGCCAGCTCCAGCGCCTTGTTCACGTCGGTACGCAGGCGGATGGACTCGTCCCAGTACCAGCGCTTGTCCTCGTCCAGCATCCACTCGGCGTGATTCTGCGGCATATCGTTGAGCATGACATGGCGGGCATCGTCCGTGGCACGGTGAGGCATCATCGTCCAGATCTCGTTGGCGGTGAAGCTCAGCACCGGTGCAAGCAGACGCACCATCGCGTCGAGGATGAGCCAGATGGCAGTCTGGGCGCTGCGGCGGGCGAGACTCTTGCGTCCCTCGCAGTACAGACGGTCCTTGATGACATCGAGATAGACGTTCGACATATCGACCACGCAGAAGTTATGCACGGCGTAGGTCGCCTGCCAGAATTCGTTCTTCTCGTAGGATGCGAGGCATTTCTCAATCATCACCGCGCAGCGGTCGAGTGCCCAGCGGTCGAGCTCGATCATGTCCTCCAGGGCTACACTGTCGGTCTCGGGGTCGAAGCCGTCGAGGTTGCCGAGGATGTAGCGGGCGGTATTGCGGATCTTGAGATATTTGTCGGAAAGCTGCTTGAAGATCGCGTCGGAGGCGCGCATATCCAGACGGAAATCGGCACTCGCCGCCCACAGGCGGACAAGATCGGCACCGTATTTGTCAAACATTTCGGAGGGGTCCACGCCGTTGCCGAGGCTCTTGTGCATGGCGCGTCCCTCGCCGTCGACCGTCCAGCCGTGGCAGAGGACGTTGCGGTAGGGCGCTTCGCCCTTGACCGCCACACCGATCAGCAGGCTCGACTGGAACCAGCCGCGGAACTGGTCGCCGCCCTCCATATAGAGGTCACAGGGCCAGCAGCCGGGGCTGTCGAGCTCCATGGAGGCGATGTGCGTGGAGCCGGAGTCAAACCAGCCGTCCAGCGTGTCGCTCTCCTTGCCGGTGACCTTGCCGCCGCAGTGCGGGCAGACGAAACCGGCGGGGAGCAGCTCCTCCGCCTCCAGATCGAACCAGGCGTTGGAGCCTTTTTCGGCAAAGATGGCGGAGACGGATGCGATGGTCTCGGGGGTGCAGACGGGCTTGCCGCAGTCCGCGCAGTAGAACACGGGGATGGGCAGACCCCAGCGGCGCTGGCGGCTGATGCACCAGTCGGCGCGCTCGCGGATCATGGACTCCATGCGGTCCGCGCCCCACTCGGGATTCCACTGCACCTTTTTCGCCGCGCGGACGGCATCCTCCTTAAAAGCATCCACGGAGCAGAACCACTGATCGGTGGCGCGGTAGAGGATGGGGCTGTGGCAGCGCCAGCAGTGGGCGTACTGGTGCTCGATGGTCTCGCTGGCGAGCAGCGCGCCGCAGTAGAGCAGGTCGGCGAAGATCTTCTGGTTGGCCTCGTCGGTGGTCAGACCCTCGTAAGGACCGGCGAGCTCGTTCATGCGGCCGCGGTCGTCCACGGGGACGATGATGCCGATGTTCGTCTTGCCGGAGGCATCGTACTGACGGCAGACCTCATAGTCCTCCTGGCCGTGACCCGGGGCGGTGTGGACGCAGCCGGTACCGGCATCGAGCGTGACATGGTCGCCGAGGATGATGACGCTCTCGCGGTCGAACAGGGGGTGCTTCGCCGTCATGAGCTCGAAATCGGAGCCCTTGAACTTCGCCAGCACTTCAAAGCTCTCGATGTTGGTGACGGCCTTGACGGCATCGAGCCGCCCCTCCGCCACGATGTAGACCTCGCCGTTGGGCTGCTTGACGAGGACGTAGTCGAGATCGGCGTTCAGGCAGATCGCCTGGTTGCCCGGGATCGTCCAGGTCGTCGTCGTCCAGATGACGAAGTAGAGCTCGTTTTTATCGCAGATGCCGTCGAAAAGACCGTGGTCGTCGATGACCTTGAATTTCACATAAATGGACTGGCACTGATCGTTTTCATACTCGATCTCCGCCTCCGCCAGCGCGGTCTCGTCCTTGGGGCACCAGTACACGGGCTTTTTGCCTTTGTAGATGTAGCCCTTTTCGTACATCTTGCCGAAAACCTCGACCTCTTTTGCCTCGAACTTGGGGTCCATGGTCTTGTAGGGATGCTCCCAGTCGCCGAGCACACCCATGCGGCGGAAGCCGTTGCGCTGCACATCGATGTAGTGGTCGGCGTACTCATGGCAGGCGGTGCGGAACTCGGAGGTCGTCATGGCCTTGTGGTTGAGCTTCTGCTCCTTGATGATGGCGGATTCGATGGGCATACCGTGGTTGTCCCAGCCGGGGGTGTAGGTCACGCGGTAGCCGGTCATGCTCTTGTAGCGGTTGATGAAGTCCTTGATGCACTTATTGAGCGCATGGCCCATATGGAGGTTGCCGTTGGAGAAGGGAGGGCCGTCGTGCAGGACGAAGTCGGGCTTTCCCTCGTTGCGCTTGAGCATTTCGTTGTAAAGGTCCATGTCCTCCCAGGCCTTGACCATATCCGGCTCACGCTTGGGCAGAGATGCCCGCATGGGGAACTCCGTGCGGGGCAGATTGACGGTTTTGTTGTAATCCATGTTTGTTTTTCTCCGTATTTGATAATTCGCCAAGACGCGCACGGGGGAGGGCTTTTCAGCCCTCCCGCGCGGCGGCATAGTTCATTTTATTCGTCGTCGTCCTCAAAGGTATATTCGGCGCGGCTGCGTTTTCTCTTGCGGGCCACGGGCTCGGCGCGGAACATACGGGTGGGTTCTTCTTCCTCGTCCAGCATCATGTCGTCGATGATGATGTCGTCCTCGGGCTCCTGCAGCGCCGCCTTATCGACGGAATCGGCAATGGAGCGTACGGTTTCGGCTTCCTCGTCGATCTCGGGCTCCGCCGCTTTCACGGGCTCGGCCGAGGGGGCTTTGACCAGCGTGGCATCGGCGAGCTTTTCGTAGAACTCGATCTGCTTTTTGCACACGGCGGTCATGTGCTCGACGTATTTCTGCGTGGCTTTCTGCGCCTCGGCGAGCTTGGCGCGCTCATTGGCGGAGGCGGCATCCATCTCGCGGCCGATGTTGTCGGCCTTGGACTGCGCTTCGGAGACGAGCTTTTCGGCGCGCTCCTTGGCCTCGGTTTCGATCTGGGCGCTCATCTTCTGCGCCGACAGCAGCGCCAGACGCATGGAGTCCTCGGTCTGGCGGTATTCCTCGATCTTCTCCACCAGCACGCGCATCTTGCTTTTCAGAGAATTGTTTTCCTTGACAAGGGCGGTGTAATCCGCGGCGATCTCATCCAGAAATTCGTCCACCATTTCCATGTCGTAGCCGCGCACGGCGCGTTCAAATACCTTTTCCCGAATGTCCTGAGGAGTAATCATATCCGTTTCCCTTTCCCTTTCTGTTTTTACCCTGTATATTTATTTTTTCGTTTTCTTTTTCAATAAAAGCTCACGCCGCTATTCTCCAACTCATCAATGAGGTCGCCCATGATGTCCACGTTGAAGGGGGTGATGATGTAGGTGTTGATGGCGACTTTTTTGATGTTGCCGTCGTTGGCATAGGCGACACCGGAGAGGAAGTCCACCAGACGGCGCGCCACATCGCGGCTCGTCGTTTCGAGGTTCATCACCACGGTGCGCTTTTCGCGCAGATGATCGGCGATCTCGGCGGCCTGATCGAAGCGTTCGGGCTTCGCCAGCACGACCTGCACGGAGGTGGCGGTGCGGATGTTCATCACGCGGTCCGCGGTCCGCCCGCCGCGGGCGGGGGCATAGTCCTGCGCATAGTCCGTGTCGCGGGAACGGGAGCTCGGACGCGGCTCGACGCGGTAGCTGTCGCGCACGGGCTGCCGCGGCTCCTCGCGGTAGGCCTCCCGACGGCTGTCCTCGCGGTAATTGTCGGCACGGGTGATCACGCGGGTATCGTCGCGGCCGAAATCGTCCTCCGCGAAATAGTCCGCCTGCCTTGCGGGCGCGCGGTAGCTCTCGGGATAACGTCCCGTGTCCCGACGGCCCACCGCCACGGTCGGCTCATCCTCCGGCTCGGAGGAGAGAAATTCCTCGTCGTCCTCGTCGTAGGGCTGCGTCAGTTTCCGTATATCATCAAAAAAGCCCATGCTTTTCTGCCTCCCTTGTCATTGATGCGCCGTGCCGTAATCACGCGCGCCGAAAATGGCGGAGCCGACGCGAACCATGTTCGATCCCTCACGGATCGCCTGTTCAAAATCGTCCGACATACCCATGGACAAAATATCCATGCTGACATTATCGTATTTTTTGCCCGCGTTGTCAACAAAAAGCTTCTTCATATTATAGAAATATGTACCGCCGTCGCCCTTGGGTGGGATCGCCATGAGCCCCCGCACCCACACAGCCTGCGCCTCCGATGCCGCTTCGAGCAGCATTTCCAGCTCCTCGGGCAGCGCGCCGGTCTTGCTCGGCTCGCGGGCGATGTTGATCTCCAGCAGGACATCCTGCGACGCACCGCGCGCCTGCGCGGCTTTGTCGATCAGCCGCAGCAGCTCCACGGAATCCACCGACTGGATGAGCGCGACCTGCCCCGCGACGTATTTGACCTTGTTTTTCTGCAAATGCCCGATCAGATGCACCGCCGCGCCCTCATACGCGCCCTCGGCATCCTTCTGCCGGATCTCCTGCACATGGTTTTCGCCGATCACGACGGCACCCGCCGCGATCGCCTCGCGCACCGCCGCCGTCGGCTTGGTCTTCGCCACCGCCACAAGCGTCACGGCGCGGCCGTCCGCCGCCCTGTCCACACGCTCCCGTATGGCTTTAAAGTTGTCGGAAATGGACATATGATCGCCTCTGTTTCTCTAATATGTTGGCTGTTGCGTTGCCGCCTCCTCGGAAGTGTACCGCCCTGCGGTGTACTTCGCCATCTCCTCGACGTCAGATGAAAGTTTCTCCATTCCGCTTCCGCCGATGGCGAAAGCTCCATATCCGAAACTTCCATCTTCCTTTCCAAATCGCAACCACTCTGTTGGGTTGCGATTTGGGTAACGAGAGGATAATGAATTGAAGTGCCCTCATCTACGCACGGCGCAGTATTTTCGCGCCAGACAATCTCGGGCGAGCGACGGTGTATCGGGTATACATCGAGCGAGCCCGAGGCAGTATGGCGTGAAAAGACAAGCCGCCCCTAGTCAAATACTTTCCCGTTATACAAACCAGTTGCTTTGATTATAATTTCATTTCCTGCGCGAAGGGCATCCTCACCCGTGGAGTCTACCAGACAATATTCCTCGTCCTCATACACCGGCACCACGCGCCGACGCTCTGCCTGAAGCCCCGTCATGGTGAACACGCAGCAGCAGTCCGCCTGCTCCTCCGCCGTGTACAGATCCTCCAGCGCCCAGCCCGCACCGTTCGTGCCGGTCACGAGCGCCGCCCCCGGTGCCTCCGGCAGCGCATTGTCCGCCGTCCACGGCCAGCACAGCACGACGAGCCGCACCCGCTCGCCGTCACGCTCCGAGGCATCGCCGATCTCCGAGAGCAGACAGTCGATGTTTTGGCTGCCCCGCGCGAGCGTCACCGCCGCCCCGGGACGGAGCTGCTCCGCCTCGCCCGCCGCCATATAGCCTGCGTAATAGCGATACAGTCCCGCCGTCGGCACGCGGATGCCGCTGTGCTCGGCAAAGACCAGCTCACAGCCCGCCTTACGCACGGACAGCATCTCCGCCATGCCCTCGTCCAGCGAGAACAGCACCACGCATTCGCCGTCCGACACCGCGCCGATCTGCTCCACCGTCGCGGACAGCGGACGGGCGCAGTAGCGGGTGAAGCTGAGCGTTTCCTCCGTGCCCTCGGTGAGACGCGCCGCGTCGGCGGCATCCATCAGCGCGGCGTAGGTCCAGCTCATGCCGTAGACCAGCTTGCCGACGCTGTCGGCGGGCGCGCTGCGCTGCTCCTGCATGAGCGCACGCAGGGCGGACGGCGTGAGCGATCGCGCCGCCTCCGGTGTCAGATCCTCAAAGCCGTCGGCGAGCCGACCGTAGAGGCCCGCCCGCTCACTCGTGATCGTCTCGCTGCCCTGACCGGCGGATTCCAGCAGACGCTGATATTCGCTTTGCAGCGCCCGCACGTCGACCTCGGGGCTTTCCTCCCCGCCGTCCGACAGCACGCGCGCCGCCACATCCTCCGCCGCGAGGTCGAGCCCCGCCAGCGATCCTGTCTGTCCCGCACGGCTCAGCTTCGCCAGCGCATCGTACACCGCACCGCGGCCGTCATCCGACCGGTCATCCGCCTGCCGCGCGGCATCCAGCTCCGCCTTCAGCTCGCCGAGCTCCATGGCGCGGTTCAGCGCCGATGCCGACGCATACGCCGTGGCGACCGAGCCGCCGGCGGCGATCCTCTGGGCATCGGCGGCCGTGATGTCTATGTACTCACGGCTCGAGCGCACGAGCTCCTCGTCGCGGATCAGCACGCCGCTCATCGCCGCGGTCTCGGATACGGACGAATCCACCGCCAGCGCTGTTTGAGCACTGCGCATCAAACGGCGTGCCGCCGCGAAGCCCATGTAACAGAACATGGCCGCGAACAGCAAAATGCCGATGGCTTTGGTGAGTCCGTCCGTTTTTCTCACTCCGAATAGTCCTCCGTCCAACTCAGCGCACGCGCCGGCACCATGGTGGAGATGGCGTGCTTATACACCATCATCTGCTTTCCGTCCGAGTCCAGCATCACCACAAAGGAGTCGAAGCCCCGCACGTAGCCTTTCATCTGAAAGCCGTTCATCAGAAACAAGGTCACGAGCTGGCGCTCACGCCGCGCCTGATTCAAAAATCCGTCCTGAAGATTCTGTGTTTTCTGCATCTCTGCCGTCCCTCCCGGGCGCGGCATTCCGCCCGCCCGTAAAATGTAAGATTTGAACGGGTGCTCCCGTTCTGTCTGCCATTTTACGGTCAGAGCGCCGAAAATTCCGTCGAAAGCCGTCGGGCTTCGGAGAGATCCGGCTCCTTTTCCCAGCGCAGCCAGCGGACGCTGTCGTCCCGCCGCAGCCAGGTGAGCTGCCGCTTGGCGTAACGCCGACTCTCCCGCTGCACGGCCTCGATCGCGTCCCTCCGCGAGCATTCGCCCCGCAGATACGCCGCGACCTCCTTGTAGCCGATCGCCTGCATCGCGGTGCTTCTCTCGCTCAGCCCGCCGTCTAAAAGCCGCTGCACTTCCTCGATGAGCCCCGCGTCAAACATCGCCGCGGCGCGGCGGTCGATGCGCTCATACAGACGATCACGCTCCGAGAAATCCAGCGCGATCTTCATGCTCGTAAAGCGCGGAGGCAGCGTTTTGCTGCGCTCGTCGTGCGCCGTGATGGTCTCGCCCGTGAGCTGCCAGACCTCCATCGCCCGCACGAGGCGCTTCTTATCCCCCGCCGCGAGTTTTTCCGCCCGCTCGGGGTCGATCTGCCGGAGCTTTTCCCGAAAAGCCCTGCCGCCGAGTTCGTCATATTCCGCCTCGAGCCGCTCCCGCACGCCGCTGTCGCCCGGGGCGGCGGCGAAATCCTCGCGCCGCAGCAGCGCGTCGATATACAGCCCCGTGCCGCCGACGACGACGGGCGTTTTGCCCCGCGCGAGGATATCCCGCACGCAGCCGGATGCCATTTCGGCATACTTGGCGGCGGAAAAGCTCTCCCACGGCTCCGCCACGTCGATCATGTGATGCGGTATGCCGCGCATCTCCTGCGGCGCGGGCTTGGCGGTACCGATGTCCATGCCGCGGTAGATCTGCATGGAGTCCGCCGACACGACCTCGCCGTTTAAGAGCTTCGCCAGCTCCACGCCCAGCGCGGTCTTGCCCGTGGCGGTGGGGCCGGTCACGATCAGCAGCTCAGGCATTTCCCATCAGTTCCTCGTACTTCACGATGTATTCGCCCAGCTTCTTGACGCGGTTGAAGTGCTCCTCCTCCGCCTCGGCGAGCGCGTTGTACTCGCGGGCGATGAGCTCCTCCTCCGCGTCCACGGCGATTTTTTTGTACTCGATCATGTCCTGATAGCTGATCTCGGCGTATTCGTCCAGGACCTCTTTCAGCAAGGTCAGTTGTTCGTCGTTAAATTCGATTTTCATTTCAAACGATCCTCTTGAACATTTTATCAAGTTCCGTTCTGGTCATCATGGTCGCCACAGGTCGCCCATGCGGGCAGTACCGTATCTCGCCGGAGATGACCCGTTTGGCGAGCGCCGTCAGCTCCGACAGGTCGGTTTTCCAGCCCGCCTTGATGGCGGCCTTGCAGGCGATGGTCTGCAAAACGCGGTCGCGGGCGAGGTCTTTGCCGCCTCTGGCGAGCTTTTCGCAGATCTCCTCCAGCGCGCTCACCGCGTCCGCCGCGTCCATATCCGCCGGAACGGCGCGGACGATCATATCCTCGTCGCCGTATTCCTCGAGCTCAAAGCCCATCTGCGAAAGAAGCTTCGCGTTTTGCTGCACAAGCTCCCGCTCCTCCGCCGAGGCGTGCCACGGCACGGGCACGAGCAGCCCCTGCGCCATCACACCGTTCTGCTGCGCCTTGAGGCGGTCAAAGTTGATGCGCTCGTGCGCGGCGTGCTTGTCGATGAGCAGCATGGAATCGCCCATATCCACCACGATGTAGGTGTTCATCACCTCGCCCAGCACGCGCCACGCCGTCTCGCTTTTCGGTGCAGACGACGGCGCAGACGGCTTGTCCGCAGGCTTCGGCGGCGGCGTGGGCGCGCTCGTTCCGTAGCGCGGCATGGAGCTGTGGACGGAAAAATCGGGCGACGGCGCGGACGGCGTTTTGAACAGCGGCGGGACATGGACGGGCTGCGCCGCCGGACTCTGCGCCCAGCTTTTCCGTTCGCCGGACGCGGGGCTCGGCTTGTGCAGCAGCTCCGTATTCAGCTTCTTTTCCGTGGAGCGCGACAGCGTGATCTGCGCGGTCTCGCGCTCGGATTCCAGCGCGTTCAGAACGGTGTGATACACCGCGTCGAACACCGCGCCCTCGCGGGAGAATTTGACCTCATTTTTCGTCGGGTGGACGTTCACATCGACCATGCCCGGCGAGAGCGTGATATAGAGCGCGCAGGCGGGGTAACGCCCCGTCAGCAGCGTATTTTTATAGGCCTGCTCCAGCGCGGCCTGCAGGGTCGCGGACTTGATGGCGCGGCCGTTCACGAAGAAAAACTGCATGGCGCGGTTGCCGCGTCCTGCGCGGGGGGAGGACACATAGCCCGCCACATCGACCTCGCCGCCGCCGCCCTCGCAGGAGAGCATATCGCCCGCCATGTCGCGCCCGAACAGGCTGTAGACCGCGCTTTGAATGCGTCCGTCTCCGGCGGTGAAAAAGTCCTCCTTGCCGTCGTGCAGACAGCGCACGGAGATCTCGGGATGCCCCAGCGCGACCTTCATCGCAAGACTCACGCAGTGGGAGCCCTCGGCGCGGTCGGACTTCATGAATTTGAGGCGGGCGGGCGTGTTGTAAAAGAGATCGGACACGGTGAAGCTCGTCCCCTCGGGACAGCCGCACTCGCCCATCTCCTGAATCTCGCCGCCCTGTACGAGAACGCGCGTGCCGGATGCCGCCCCCTTCGGGCGCGTCACAAGCTCCACACGGCTGACGGCGCTGATGGCGGCGAGCGCCTCACCGCGGAAGCCGAGCGTCCCGATGGCGGAAAGTCCCTCGGCATCGCGCAGCTTGGAGGTCGCATGGCGCAGGAAGCAGTTGCCCGCGTCGTCCGGTGTCATGCCGCAGCCGTCGTCCGTGACGCGGATATAGGTCGTCCCGCCGCCGCGCAGCTCCACGGTGACATTCTTCGCCCCCGCGTCCACGGCGTTTTCCAGAAGCTCCTTGACGACGCTCCCCGGGCGCTCCACCACCTCACCGGCGGCGATCATGTCCGCCACGAGCGGCGACAGTACATTGATAACGGCCATACGCACAATCCTCCATTATTGCTTGATTATAACACAAGTAAATGATAAGATAAAGAGAAAGCTTTTGGGCTTCAATTTCTATCAAAAGGAAATCGTGACTATGTACCAGCGTCGGGAGATCAGCCCCGGGGAGCTCGCCGTTCAGCGCGGGTTCTGCGAGAAAATCAAACAGGCCATCGAAGGCGAAAACCGCACGGCTTTCGTGGACACCTACGGCTGCCAGCAGAACGAATCCGACTCGGAGATCCTGCGCGGCTGGCTGCGGGACTGCGGCTTTGCCCTGACGAACGACGACAAAACCGCCGACCTCATCGCCGTGAACACCTGCGCCGTGCGGGCGCACGCGGAGATGCGCGTACTCGGCAACGTCGGCGCGCTGGTACACGCGAAAAACAAAAATCCGCGGCTTATCGTCTGCGTCGGCGGCTGTATGCCGCAGCAGCCCGTCATGCGGGAGAAGATCAAGGATTCCTTCCGCATGGTGGACATGGTCTTCGGGCCGCATGAGGTCTGGAAATTTCCCGAGCTGCTCTACCAAACCATGCAGCGCCACGGTCTGCGCGGCAACAAGGGTCGCCTGTTTATGGCGGAGCCCTGCGACGGCGTGATCGCGGAGGGGCTGCCCCGCGTGCGCGACGGAAAGCTCAAGGCGTGGCTCTCCATCATGAACGGCTGCAACAACTTCTGCACCTACTGCATCGTGCCCTATGTGCGCGGGCGCGAGCGCTCCCGCCGTCCGGCAGACATTCTGGCGGAGTTTCGGGAGCTCGTCGCCGCGGGCTACAAAGACATCACACTGCTCGGTCAGAACGTCAACAGCTACGGACGCGGGCTTGACGAGGACATCGACTTCCCCGCGCTGCTGCGCCTGCTCGACGCGGTGGACGGCGACTATATCCTCCGCTTCATGACGAGCCACCCCAAGGACGCGACCGAGGATCTGTTCAAAACCATGGCGGAGTCCCGCCACTGCGCCCACCACATCCATTTGCCGCTGCAATCCGGCTCCGACCGAATCCTCAAAGCCATGAACCGCCATTATGACCGCGCCGCCCACCTCGAATAGCTGCGGTTGCCGCGCTCGAATATGCCCGATCTCGTGCTGACGACCGTCATCATCGTGGGCATCCCGGGGGAGACGGAGGCGGACTTCAGCGAGACCTTGAAACTCGTGGAGCAGGTGCGCTACGATGCCATGTTCACCTTCATCTACTCCCCCCGCCCCGGCACACCGGCGGCATCCATGCCCGACCCCGCAAGCCGCGAGGAAAAGCAGGTGTGGTTTGACCGGCTCGTGGAAAGCGCCAACCGTATTTCCGGGGAAATACATAAGGGCTACGTCGGGCAGACCGTGCGCGTACTGATCGATGGCGAGACCGGCGACGCGGCCTACAATCTCTCCAGCCGCACCCGCGGCGGACGGCTTGTGCATCTCAAGGGCGATGCCTCGCTCGTTGGGCAGTATGCGGATGTGACGATCACCGACTCCGCCACCTGGGCGCTGTTCGGGGAGATACAGAATCGAGGGTAATTATATGGCTGAACTCACCCCTATGAAAAAACAATATTACGAAATCCACGAGCAGGTGCCCGACTGTCTGCTTTTCTTCCGGCTCGGTGACTTCTACGAAATGTTCGACGAGGATGCCAAAATCGCTTCGCGGGAGCTCGATCTCACGCTGACGACCCGTGACCGCGGCAAGCCCGCGGAGGAGCAGACCCCCATGTGCGGCGTGCCCTACCACTCCTCGGAGTCCTACATCGGCCGCCTCATCGCCAAGGGCTACAAGGTCGCCATCTGCGAGCAGCTCGAGGACCCCGCCACGACCACGGGACTGGTCGACCGCGGCATCATCCGCGTCATCACGCCCGGGACGGTCACGGAATCCTCCATGCTGGAGGAGGGGCGGAGCAACTGGCTTTGCGCCGTGTGGCTCAGGGGCGAGCGCGGTGCGGCGGCGTTCTGCGACGTATCCACGGGCGAGTTCTGCGTAGCGGATTTCCCGCAGGATGCCGCGGGGCACATCGCCAACGAGTTGGGTCGTTTTGCCCCCAAAGAGGCCGTTTTATGCGCCGAGGCAAGCGAAAACGCCGTGCTGACGACGATGTGCCGCCGCCTTGACTGTCTGACAGAGATCGAAAACGGACGCTTCAACAGCGCCAAATGCGCGGAGCTTACGTTCGCGCAGTTCGGCGAAAAGGCGAACGCCGATGAGACCGCCGCCGCCGGTGCGCTGCTGAACTATCTGCTGGAAACGCAGAAATGCGATCTCGGTCATGTCCACCGTCTCGAACGCTTCGGCGAGGGACGCTATATGGAGCTGGACTGGTCGAGCCGCCGCAGCCTCGAGCTGACCGAAAACCTCCGCACGGGCGAGAAAAAAGGCAGCCT
>JAZUEL010000094.1:0-54878 GCA_045640125.1 Oscillospiraceae bacterium | reverse complement strand
GCTGGAGGCGATGAAAGCGGGCGCCTGCGAAACTGCGATTTTGTCCCTCGGCGGCAACGTCCAGACCCTCGGCGAGACCAAGACGGACGGCAGCGCGTGGAAGGTCGCCGTCGCCGACCCGCACGACCCCGGGGAATACGCCGCCATGCTGAAATGCGGCGAAAAGGCGGTCGTGACCTCCGGCGGCTATCAGCGCTATTTCGTCGAAAACGGCAAGACCTATATCCACATCCTCGACCCGGCGAGCGGCTATCCCGCGGAAAACGGACTGCTGTCCATGACCGTCGTCTGCGACGATGGCTGCATGGCGGATGCGCTGTCCACCTCCATGTTCGTGCTCGGCGAGCAGGGCGCGATCGACTACCGCCGCGCCTACGGCGGCTTTGAGATGGTCATGATCACGGACGACGGGCGCATGGTGGTGACGGAGGGGCTGCGCGGCAGCTTCGAGACCGCCCCGGGCGGCTATGATGTCGAGTATGTGGAGTGAATCAATTTCCAAATGACAACGAATACGATGCAAAAATATACAGCCGCGGGGCGCTGCCGGCTCTGCCCGAGAGACTGCGGCGCCGACCGCGAAAAGGGCGTGGGCTTCTGCGGTGTCGGCAGTGCACCGGTCGTCGCCCGCGCCATGCGCCACGACTGGGAGGAGCCCTGCATCAGCGGCACGCGCGGGGCGGGCGCGGTGTTCTTTTCCGGCTGCAATCTGCGCTGCGTCTACTGCCAGAACTATGACATCAGCCAGCTCAAGGAGGGCAAGACCGTCACGGTCGAGCGCCTGCGGGAGATATTCCGCGAACTGGAGGCGGAGGGCGTGCACAACCTCGACCTCGTGACGGGCAGCCATTTCGTGCCCGCGATCGCGGAGGCACTGATGCCGCCGCCGCGTGTGCCCGTGGTGTGGAACAGCAGCGGCTACGAAAAGCCGCTGACGCTGAAAATGCTCGCAGGCAAGGTGAATATATATCTGCCCGATATGAAATACTCCGATCCCGCGCTCGCTGCGCAGCTCTCCGCCGCGCCGGATTATCCGCAGATTGCCGCCGCCGCGATACGGGAGATGTTCCGCCAGACGGGACCCTATGTGCTCGACGATGAGGGGATCATGCGCTCGGGCGTGCTGATCCGGCACCTCGTCATCCCCGGGCAGCTCGACAATAGCTTCGGCGTGCTCGACTGGATCGCCGAAACCTTCCGCCCCGGGGATGTGATGGTGAGCCTCATGTGCCAGTACACCCCCAACGGACACGGCGGGCCGGAGCGGCGCGTGACGGCGGAGGAATACCGCCGCGCCGTGGACTACATGACCGCCCTCGGCATCCTCGACGGCTATACGCAGGAACCCGACAGCGCCGAGAGCAGTTTTACCCCCGATTTTGACGGCTCCGGCGTTTGAAAAAATTTTCCGAAGCCTTGACAAATCGGGCTTTTGTGATACAATAGCCCGTGAACTGAATACCCCTTATCAAGAGTGGCGGAGGGACCGGCCCTGTGAAGCCCGGCAACCTGCGGAAAGCGCAAGGTGCCAAATCCGGCGGTGAAAATCGGAAGATAAGGAACTTATCCGAAATTCTATGCCCGCCGAACTCCGGCGGGTTTTTTGTTGATACTGTTATGAAATAGTCACACGGCGATCTTTGCGGTCTGGTTTCCGCCATGCTTCGTTAAAGCCCTTGGAAATACACAAAGTATTCCCTGCGGTCTTTGCCTCGCCTGACGAAAACCATCCTCGCAAATCTCTGCCTAATTCCTATTTCATATCAGTATTATTAAGGTCGATATTATGAAAGATTGAATATACGAAGGAGAAGAAAATGGGACATTATCTGTTTACATCCGAATCCGTGACCGAGGGACATCCCGATAAGATCTGCGACCAGATCTCGGATGCTATCCTCGACGAAATTCTCGCGCAGGACCCTGACGGTCATGTCGCCTGCGAATGCACTGTGACGACGGGCGTGGTTTACGTCATGGGCGAGATCACCACCGAGTGCTATGTGGATATTCCGAAGATCGCGCGTCAGGTCGTGCTGGACATCGGCTATGACCGCGCCAAATACGGCTTCGACGGCAATACCTGCGCCGTGCTGACCTCCATCGACGAGCAGTCCGGCGACATCGCCATGGGCGTGAACAAGTCGCTGGAACAGAAATCCGGCAGCGACGGCGACGACTTCACGAACGGCGCGGGCGATCAGGGCATGATGTTCGGCTACGCCTGCGACGAAACGCCGGAGCTGATGCCGCTGCCCATCTCGCTGGCGCATAAAATGGCGAAGCGCCTGACCGAGGTACGCAAGCAGGGGCTTGTGAGCTATCTGCGCCCCGACGGCAAGACGCAGGTGACGGTGGAGTACGACGAGGACAACCGCCCCGTGCGCATCGACGCGGTCGTGCTGTCCACGCAGCACGCGCCCGACGTGGAGCTGGAGCAAATCCGCAGGGACATGATCGAGCTCGTCATCAAGCCCACGCTCGACCCCGCGATGCTGGACGAGAACACGAAATATTATGTAAACCCCACGGGCCGCTTCGTCATCGGCGGACCGCAGGGCGATTCCGGTCTGACCGGACGCAAGATCATCGTGGACACCTACGGCGGCTCCGCGCCCCACGGCGGCGGTGCCTTCTCCGGCAAGGACCCCACGAAGGTCGATCGCAGCGCGGCCTACGCCGCCCGCTGGGTCGCCAAGAACATCGTGGCGGCGGGGCTGGCGAAAAAGTGCCAGGTGCAGCTCGCCTACGCCATCGGCGTGGCAACGCCCGTGAGCGTGTATGTCACCAGCTTCGGCACCGGCAAAGTCTCCGACGATGCGCTCGCGGAGGCTGTGCAGAAGGTCTTTGACCTGCGCCCGACCGCCATCATCCGCGCCCTTGATCTGCGCCGCCCGATCTATCGGCAGCTCGCCGCCTACGGTCACATGGGACGCGAGGACGTGGACGCGCCGTGGGAGCGCACGGATAAGGTCGAGGCACTGCGGAAGGCGCTGCAATGAGCACCATTCGGGATGTCTCCCTCGCGCCCTCGGGCGAGAAGAAGATCGCGTGGGCGGCGCGGAATATGCCCATCCTGCGCGCGATCGCTGAGGATTTCGAAAAGGAAAAGCCCTTCGCGGGGCTGAAAGTGGCACTCTCCGTGCATCTCGAGGCGAAGACCGCCTATCTCTGCCGCGTGATGCAGAAGGCGGGCGCGGAAATGTTCATCACCGGCTCCAATCCGCTGTCCACGCAGGACGATGTGGCGGCGGCGCTCGTCGCGGGCGGGCTGGAGGTACACGCCACGCACGGCTGCACGATGGAGGAGTACGAGCGGAATCTCGAAAAGGTCCTCGCGGTCGCCCCGAACATCATCGTGGACGACGGCGGCGATCTGACCCATCTGATGCACACCAAATTCCAAGAGCTTCTGCCGCAGGTCATCGGCTGCTGCGAGGAGACGACCACGGGCATCCTTCGCCTGAAGCAGATGGCGCGCTCCGGCGCGCTCCGCTTCCCCGCGGTCATGGTCAACGATGCCGACTGCAAGCACCTCTTCGACAACCGCTACGGCACCGGTCAGAGCGTCTGGGACGGCATCATGCGCACCACGAATCTCATCGTGGCGGGCAAAAACGTGGTTGTCGCGGGCTACGGCTGGTGCGGCAAGGGTGTCGCCATGCGCGCCAAGGGACTCGGCGCGCGCGTCATCGTGACGGAGGTTGACCCCGTCCGCGCCATCGAGGCGGTCATGGACGGCTTCCGCGTCATGACGATGGAGGAGGCCGCCCCCCTCGGCGATATTTTCTGCACGGTCACGGGCGACTGCGACGTGATATCCGAGAAGCATTTTCCGCTGCTCAAGGACGGCGCGATCCTCTGCAACGCCGGTCACTTCGATGTCGAGGTGGCGGTGGCGAAGCTTGAGGCCATGGCGGAGGAGCGCTATGAGGCGCGGAACAATATTGTGGGCTATCGGCTTAAAAACGGGCGGACGGTGTTTGTGCTCGCGGAGGGGCGCTTGGTGAATCTCGCCTCCGGCGACGGGCATCCCGCGGAGATCATGGATATGTCCTTCGCCATTCAGGCGCTCAGCTGCCGGTATCTCGCGGAGCACGGACGGGAGCTTGCGAAGGAGCCCATCTCCGTGCCGCGCGAGATCGACGAGACCGTGGCGCGCATGAAGCTCGCCACCATGGGCGTATCCATCGACACGCTCACCGAGGCGCAAAAGGACTACATAGGAATCTGAAAGGCTTGCGGAAACCGTTTTTTCGGTTTCCGCGCCTTTGCATGGGAAGAAAAATATGAGCTATTGCATTCGCGTGGACAATCAGACACTTCCTGCCGAGGCGGGGGAAAAGCTGCTCGATGTGCTGCGGCGGGCGGGGCTTGCGCCGGACGCGCCCTGCGGCGGGCAGGGTCGATGCGGCAAGTGCCGCGTGACGGCGGACGGGGAAAGCGTCCTCGCCTGCCGGACGGTGATCGGGCGGGATATGACGGTGGCGCTGCCGAAGCATAGTGCGGACAGCGTGCTGACCGTGGGCGCGTCGGTGACGGATGCCGAGCCTCAGACGGGTCTGCTCGCGGCGGTGGACATCGGCACGACCACCGTGGCGGCGTGCCTCCTCGACGGCGCGACGGGGCGTGAGCTCGCGGCGCGGGGAATGCAAAACCCGCAGGCGGTGTATGGAGCGGATGTCATCAGCCGCATTCGCGCGGCGCTGGACGGCGCGCTCGAAGCGCAGCGGACGCTGATCTGTGACGCGCTCTCGGTGCTGCTGGCGCAACTCTGCGCCGAGGTCGGACGTGATTTGTCCGAGATCACGGCGCTGTGCGTGGTGGGGAATCCCGCCATGCAGCAGATCTTTATGGGCATCTCGCCGGAGAATTTAGCGCAAATTCCCTTTTCACCGCTGCTGACCGAGGCGCAGACCGTGGACGCGGGGGAGTATTGGCCCGCGCTGCGGGGGGCAAATTTGCTCATCGTGCCGGACATCGCGGGCTATGTGGGCGCGGACACCGTCGGCTGTATGCCCGCCACTAGCTTTGCTGCGCGGACGGACACCGCCCTGCTGCTTGACATCGGTACGAACGGCGAGATGGTGCTCATCCACGAGGGACGTATGGCGGCGTGCTCGGCGGCGGCGGGCCCTGCTCTGGAGGGTGCGAACATCCGCTGCGGGATGCGGGCCCAGGCGGGTGCCATCGACCGCGTATGGGTCGAGGATGGGGCGCTGCGCTGCCATGTGCTCGGCGGCGGCACCGGCGAGGCTGTGGGTATCTGCGGCAGCGGTCTGGTCTCGGCGGCGGCAGCCGCGCTCGATATGGGGCTGCTCCATCGTCGCGGGCGCATTCAAAACGCCGACGAGCGGGACGGGGAACGGTACATCGGCTTGTCCGGCTCGGTCGGCTTGAGTCAGACGGACATCCGCCAGCTTCAGCTCGCCAAGGGCGCGATCGCCGCGGGTGCGGACATTCTGATGGAAAAGCTGGGCGCGGAAAGGCTCGACACCATCCTGCTCGCCGGTGCTTTTGGCAGCTTCCTCGACCCGCAGGCGGCGCGCCGCATCGGGCTTTTGCCGGAGACGGGCGAGGTCGTCGCCGTGGGCAATGCGGCGCTCGGCGGCGCGAAAGCGCTGGTATGCCGTCCGTCGCGGATGGGGGAGGCGCAGCGTCTGTGCCGCGCGGTCGAATTTACGGAGCTGGCGGCGTGGCCGGATTTTGCCCGCCGCTTCGCGGAGCACAGTTTTTTCCCCGAGAGAGGATAAAAAAACCCCCTTTTCGTTGACGAAACAGGGGAAAGATGGTAATTTAATATCATATAGATAGGATTGAAAAAAGCAGAGTTTTGTCTGCGAAGCGCGGTCAGCGCGAGCCGCGCGCCGGGGGCGGGCGCAATCCGTAAGGGGCATCAGCCCCGAGGATTATGCCGCCCGAATTCACTTCGGGCGAGCAGATCAAATTTAGGGGGGTATGCTTATGGCACAAAACGACAGGCAGAAGGCGCGGGTGAAGCTCTTCCGCGATGCCGCCAATTTCCGCAGGCCGGAACGGATTCCCTATCTGTCCGCCGCGGTGACATGGAAGGTCTTTGACGCGGGGCACACACTGGATGAGGCGCTGACGGATTTTGCCGTCATGGAGGAGTGCGTCCGGCACTTCTTGGACAGGTATCCGGTGGATGCCATGCTCGACATCGGCATCCGCAACCAGTTTACCGTGACGGAGGCATTCGGCTCCGAGGGCTATTACTACTATACGCCCGAGACCGTCGGCATCCATGACCACGCCCATTGCACGCCGGATACGCTGACGGAGTATCTGGATGACCCTGAGAGGTATATATGGGAAAAGATCCTGCCCGAAAAATACGGGGAGGACTGGGCGAAAAAAGACCTCGCCACATGGAAAAAGACGTTTAAGGAATACATGGCCTATACGAAGTTCATCATCCACATGGGCTCCGTGACGGGCAAGGAATACGGGCTGCCCTCCATGGCACCGAACAACCCCATGAAGGGCGCGATCCAGTTCGGCATCGAGGAGCTGGAGGCGAATCTTCTCGGCATCCGGCAGCTCTCCGTCGCCATGCGGCGCTGCCCCGAAAAGCTGGACGATTTCATCGCCCGCTGGGATGCCGAGCACATCGACCCCATCGTGGAGCAGGTCAAAAAAGGCAAGGGTCCGAACGAAAAATACTGCTTCGATGCCTCCATCATGATGCTCGCGCAGAACATCCTCTCGCCGAAGCAGTTCGAGCGCTTCTACTGGCCAAGCCTCAAGAAGCTGCTGGATGCCTACGCCGAAAAGGGTATGAACGTGCGAATCTTCGCCGAGGGCGAGCTGGGGCGCTATGCGGAGTATTTCAAGGATTACCCCAAGGGCCTGCTCACCTTCCACATCGAGCGCGACGACCTCTATGCGCTGCGCCAAACGCTCCCCAACGCCTGTCTCATGGGCGGACTCACGACGGAGCTTCTCTCGACGGCGACACCGGAGGAATGCGTGGCGCACGCCAAACGGCTCATCGACGAGCTGGGGCATGAGGGCGGTCTCGTGCTGTCGGAGAACAAAATGCTGTCCTACCGCAACGACGCGAGAGCCGAAAACATGAAAGCCGTGTGTGAATTCGTGCGCGGCTATACGCTGTGAGGAGGCTTTATGGAAAAGTATCTGTCCTATCCCGAGGGCTATAACAAGCTCGTGAAAAAGCTCATTCCATGGTATATGCGTCCGGCGAAGGGTATGCTGATGCGTATGCTGCTGACAATACTCAAAGACGGTTAAGGAGGAAAGAAAAGTGTTCGATTTTGACACTGTGAAAAACGCGATGGGCGACCTGGAAGAAGACACCCTCATGGAGGCGCTGAACGAGGTCATGGCAAACGGCGGCGCGGATGCGACCAAGGCCATGGAGGCCATGCAGCAGGGCATGGACATCGTGGGCAGCCGCTTTGAGGAGGGTGAGTATTTCGTCGGTGACCTCATCTATGCCGGCGAGATCATGACCGATGCCGTGGAGATCATCAAGCCCGCCCTGTCCGAAGAAAGCGGTGCCGCTTTGGGGAAAATGATCCTCTGCACCGTCAAGGATGACCTGCACGACATCGGCAAGAACATCGTCAAGGCTATTCTCGAGGCCGGCGGCTTTGAGGTCCATGACCTCGGCATCGACACACCTCCCGAAAAGATCATCGAGGAGGCCAAAAAGGAAAATATCCGCATCATCGCCCTGTCCGGCGTGCTGACGCTGGCGCTTGACTCCATGAAGGACACCGTGGAGGCGTTCAAGGCGGCGGGGCTGCGCGAGAGCGTGAAGATCATCGTGGGCGGCGCGCCCGTGAGCGAGAGCGCCTGCGCCGATATCGGTGCGGACGAGTGGGCGTATTCGCCGCAGAAAACGCTGAACGTCTGCAAGGGATGGGCAGCGGAATGATCATCATCGGTGAAAAGATCAACGGCGCGATTCCTGCCGTGAAGCAGGCGATCGCGGAGCGGGACGAGGCAGTCATCCGTCAGCGCGCCAAAGCCCAGACCGAGGCGGGCGCGCACTTCATCGACTGCGCCCCCTCCACCGCGCCGGAGCTCGAATACGACGCGATGTGCTGGCTGCTTGATATCATCCAGAGCGAGACGGAAACGCCCGTCTGCATCGACAGCCCCGACGCAAAGCTCCTGGCGCGCGTGCTGAATGAGGGCTTGGTGAAAAAGCCCGGCATGGTCAACTCCGTCAACGAGGAAAGCGATAAGTGCGAGATCATCTTCCCCCTCATCGCGGGAACGGAGTGGCAGGTCATCGGCCTGTGCTGCGACGCGGACGGCATCCCCGCCCAGCCGGAGAAAAAGCTCGAGATCGCAAAGCGCATCATCGACAAGGCCGATCATTTCGGCGTGGCGCTCCGCAATCTGCACATCGACCCCTGCGTCATGGCGCTCGCCACCATGCCCTCCGCCATGAAGGATTTTGAGCAGTGCATCGAGGGCATCCACGCCTTTGCTCCCGAGGTCAAGGTCACGGGCGCGCTGTCCAACGTGTCCTTTGAGATGCCGGCACGCAAGTATGTGAATCTCGGCTGCGCCGCCTACGCCATCCGCGCGGGGCTGGATTCCGCTATCATCGACCCGTGCAGCGTGGACGTGATGAGCACGATCTATGCCTGCGAAGCGCTGTGTATGCTCGACAAGGGCGGGCGCAAGTACAACCGCGCCTACCGGCAGGGACGCATCGGCGTGAAAAAAGCCTGATGGAAAGCTGGCTGCAGCAGGCGCTGGCGGACGGCTTCGACGAGGCCGCCTACATAGACCCGCATATGCTCACGGCACGGGAAAGCGTGCGCGCATCGTGCGCGGAGAATCGCTGCCGCTCCTACGGTCAGTGCTGGAGCTGCCCGCCGCACTGCGGGGAGCTTGCGGACTGTGAGGCGCGGATGCACGGCTATGCGCGGGGCATCCTGCTGCAAACCGTGGGGCAGCTCTCAAAAAGCATTGACACAAAGGGCTACGCCGCCGCCGAGCAGCGGCATAAGGAGAGCCTGCGCCGCTTTGCGCGGGGCATCCGCGCGGAGTATCCGGACGCGCTCTGCCTCGGCGCGGGACCCTGCGGTCTGTGCGGGCGCTGCGCCTATCCCGAGCCCTGCCGCTTTCCGGAACAGGCGATGTCCTCGATGGAGGCATACGGTCTCTTTGTGACGGAGGTCTGCCGCAGCGCGAACTTGCCGTACTATCACGGGGAAAAGACTATAACCTATACCGCTTGCGTGCTTTATTAGGCGGCTTGTCTTTTGCCGCGAATACTTCCCCGAACGCACTCGACGTATACCCGATACGCCATCGTTCATTCGGGATCGTCTCGCGGCAAAATCCTTCACCGTGCGTAGATGAGGGGTGGGAATATCATAACCCTCTTTGATTTGATAAATAAGGAGTGTATGACCATGGAAACGAAAAAAACTGCCGGACGCGAGGGCTTCACGCTGGCACTGGCGCTGGTGGATGCCGTGCCGGTGCTTTGCTTCGGAGTCAGCGCGATCCTGATCGGGCTGCTGTTTAAGAGCCCGCTGTTTATATTCGGCGCGGCCTGCGTGTTTTTGGGCGGCGCGAGCAAGGTTTTGTGGAAGATTCTGCTGGCGGTGAAGAAGATCGACGTGCCGCTTTTGACAAAGCTGTTCCGCATCCTCATGTTCGGCGGCTTCGCGGTGGTGGTGCTGTCCGTGATCCTCGGCATCCGGCGCATCGTGTTTGCCAAGCTCGCGGCGGCGGTGCTGAGTATGCCGTCGGTCGTGTTCTTCGCGCTGGGTCTGTGCGGGATGGTCACCATGGGCGTTTTGGCCAAAAAGCTCGACAGCAGCAAGGCCAAAAGCAACTGGATCGAGCAGTGCGTCAACGGCTGCGCCCAGCTTTGCATTTTGATCGGCATCCTGTTTTTGTTTTGATAATTAACCATTTTAGGAGAATATTATGAATATTGCAGAGAAAATGAAGAGTAAAACCACCCTGTCTTTCGAGGTGTTTCCGCCCAAAACGCCCGTGGGCATGGAGAAGCTGCCCAAGGTGCTGGATGAGCTGTATAAGTGGTCGCCCGACTGGCTGAGCTGCACCTACGGCGCGGGCGGCTCGGATAAAGGCTACAACCTTGAGATCGTCAAGGCTATCGGCGAATCGGGCAAGACCGTGCCCGTCACGCACTATACCTGCATCCACCATTCCAAGGCGGATATCCGCGCCGACGTGGATGAATACTTATCCAACGGCGTGAGCCATTTCCTCGCCCTGCGCGGCGACTTTGTGCCCGGGGAAAACGCCACCAACGGTGCCTTTGACCATGCCACCGGTCTCATCCGCTTCCTGCGCGAAAGCTACGGCGACAAAATCACCATCGCCTGCTCCGGCATCCCCGAGAGCCACATCCTGTCCCCGAATATGGAGAGCGACATCGCCTTCCTCAAAATGAAGCAGGACATGGGCGCGGACTTCATCATCACGCAGCTCACCTTTGACATGGAACAGTTTGCCCGCTGGATGGAACAGATCCGCGCGGCGGGGATCACGCTGCCGGTCGCCGTGGGCGTGATGCCGGTGCTCGACCGCGACAAGTGCATCCGCCACTGCGTCTCCATGAACGGCTGCGCCATCCCCCGCAGCCTCGCCCGCCACATCTCCCGATACTACGACGACCCCGAGGGCTTCCGCGACGCGGGCATGGACTACACCGTGCAGCAGATGTATGAATACATCCGGCTCGGCGCGAACGATCTGCATATCTACGCGCTGAATCAGTCCGCCGCCGTGGATGAGATCCTTCGCCGCAGCGGTCTGTTCGATAAAGATGAATAAAAAGAAAAAATCATATTATGTAAATCAATGCCGCCTCTTTTCCTATGAATTGGGGCGGTTTTTGTCATTTTTGTAATTTTTATGTTGACAAAGCCTCAGACATTGTGTATTTTATAATCAGAGTATTATCCGCAAAGCGTGGATTCCTATATTATATTGAGGAATGATCGATGAAAAAGCTTTTAGCGATCCTTCTCGCGCTGCTGATGCTGGCGGGGCTGATGGGCACGGCGGTCTTTGCCGTGAGCGAGGAGCCGAGCGGCGAGCTCATGCTGAACGCCGCTGTCGAGCCCGTGGAGGCTGCGGAGGATGCTGCCGAGCCTGCGCTCGACGCTGCCGGGGCACCGCCCATCAAGATCCAGATCAACAATAAGGACGGAGCGAACGGCACGGTCTGGTATAAGTTCGATACGGAGCAGAGCTTCACCTCCAAAAAGGCAGCCGATAAGGATGGCGGCGGGAATATCGTGGTGAATGTTCCCGCGGGCGCTAAGAAGGTCACCTTTAAGGCCGCGCCGGATGGAGACTTTGCGCTTCAGGACTGCACGATCCTTTGTGACGATCATGATATCAGCGAAGAGAAAGTCTATAGAGCCGGCGTTGAGGGCGACGGTTATGAATACACCCTCCCCGACGACGACAAATTGATCGTATTCCGTGTGGACTTCGGAGAAGCCTTCCTTACTTGGCATACGATCAGCTGGGGCGGCGGCAATGTGCAGACTGAAAATGGTCAGGTCATCCCCGATGCTGTCCATGTCGGAGAGACCATCTATAAGGCTCCGTTCGATGCGCTTAAGGCGGAGGATGCACTCAAGAAGCTGCATGTCACGTATTCCGACGGCGATCTCTTCGTTGCCGACGGAACGACCGATCCGATTTCCATTGACTTCCGCTTTATCCCCGACTACGGCTATCAGGTGAAGGATGTACTCACAAACGAGGAAAACAGTCTGCTTGAGCAATTTGCGCCTGGCGAAGAAATCAGCACGTTCAAGTTTGAATATACACCTAATACGAATGTGCATTTCATCGTCGAGTTCACCAAGACGGACGACATCATAAACAGAAATAGCAGCATCGTTACGGACGCTGTGATCGGCGGCGGTGAAAATGCCATCGATTCCGGCAACCTGAAAATGGACATCCGCGACGCGGAAAATGTCAGCGAGGGTCTGCAGGAAGCGGTCGGCGAAAACGATGCACAGTATCTTGACATGACATTGTCTCAGGTCGTCAGCAAGACCGGCGAGAACGACGACTGGGAAAATCCGCTCACGGAGCTTAAGGGTGCCATCAACGTCACGCTTAATGTCTCCGAGCTTGAGTCTGAGGGACAGTACTATATTGTCCGCGAGCATGAAAACGGTGAGGGCGCGGCGGAGTATGACCGCATCGACGTGGAATATAACCCTGATGAACAGACCGTTTCCTTCGATACGGACAAATTCTCGACCTATGCCCTTGTGAAGGACGAGCTCGGCGAGAATGAATTCCAGGTCGAATACGACCCGCGCGGCGATGAGCCCCGCGTGAAAGCGGACGGCAAGGACGCATTCAACGGAAATATCTTCGCGTTCACCGTGAACACTCCCGTGGAATTTGAGCTTATGCCGCCCGAGGATCGCGCGGAGGAAACGCCCATCGTCGAGATCGAGGTTCTGCCCGCCGGTGAGCGGGAATGGAGCACGGTCTACCGCTCCGATTTTGACGAGGGCGATCCCGACAAAATCGACATCAATGACAACAAATTCTCCTTTACACCGACGGAGGAAGCGCCCATTATCGTGCGCGTCTGGTGGTCGGAGTATGATTTGTTCGGCCCTATGGACGGCGAATTCATGGTCGAGACCCATGTTTTCGGCAGCGGAGATGTGGTCGTGACACCCGAAGCGGCTGCCGACCGGACCATGCAGTTCGGCTCGGAGACCAAGCGGGTGTATGCGCGGGACACCGATGTATTGGCGGTGTTCGAGCCCGCCGAGGGCGCGGAGGTCGAAATAATCGCGCTGGGCTGGGAGGCTTATGTGAAAGAGCCGACCGAGGAATGGGAGTGCCCTCTGGACGAGTTGTGGAACGAGGCAAGCGGACGCTATGAGTTCCTGATCACGGATATGCCGGAGTGGGAAAGCTTCTACATAGAGGCGCATTTCAGCGAGGTCGAGCCCGAGCCCGAGCCCACGCCCGCGCCTGCGCCGAAGAACGCGGTACCCAAGACCGGCGACAGTGCGCTGCCGCTGCTGTGGGCGGTGCTGGCGCTCGGATGCACCGCGGGGGCGGCTGTCCTCGTGAAGCGGAAGACTGTCCGCTGAATACCATATAAAACAGCAAAAAACAGGGGTCTGACGCTGCGGTGTCAGACCCCTGCCGCTTGGAAAAGTGAAAAAAAGTTGCTTTTTTGGGGAGAATATGTTATAGTGACGCTGTATATTCTGGGTTTATGTTAACTAACTGTTACACGAAACCTCTCATTCCGCCTTGAGGATATCGATATGGAAGTCAATCAGAGAACGGTCGCGCAGGTGCATCTGGGGCGGCTGGCACACAATATAGATAATATCCGCGCGCGGCTGGGCGAGAACGTTGAGCTCATCGCCGTCGTCAAGGGCGACGCTTACGGTCACGGCATCGCGGGCGTGTACGATACGCTGAAAAGCTGCGGCGTGACGCGCTATGCCTGCTCCGTGTGGGAGGAGGGCAAAACGCTGCGCGAGGCGGGCGCGAAGGACGAGCCCATCCTTCTGCTCGGCGACACCTGGGACGACCAGCTCGCCATGCTCATCCAGTACCGCCTGACCCCGACCGTCTTCGCCGCGGAGACCGCCGAAAAGCTCAATGCCCTCGCGGAGCGGGCGGGTGTCGTGCAGCCCATCCACATCAAACTCGACACCGGCATGAGCCGCATCGGTTTCCCTGCCGACGAGCGCTGCTATGCGCCCATCGAGGCGATCGCGGCGATGAAAAACCTTAAAATCACGGGCGCGTTCACCCACTTCGCCCGTGCGGACGAGCTCGACTGCGACATGACGCAGCGGCAGTTCGAGCGCTTCACGCAGACCATTGCGGTGCTGCGGACGCGGGGCGTGGACATCCCCTTTATCCATACGGCGAACAGCCCCTCCGTGCTGCTGCGGCCGGAGGTGCAGCTCGACGCGGTGCGGGCGGGCGATGTGATCTTCGGTCTGAATCCCGTGGACGGCGAGCAGTGGGCGCAGAGCGGATTGCAGGAGGTCATGACCTGGCAGACCTACGTCGTGATGGTCAAGACCGTTCCGGCGGGCACGTCGGTGGGCTACGGCGGCACCTTCGTCACCGAGCGCGAGACCGTGATCGCCACCATGCCGGTCGGCTTCGCGGACGGCTACAACCGCAAGCTCTCCAACCGCGGTCATGTGCGCATCCGCGGGCAGGAGGCCCCCATCATCGGGCGCGTTTGCATGGATCAGTTCATGGCGGATGTGACCGACATCCCCGGTGTCCGGCGCGGTGACCGCGTCGATCTGCTGGACGGCGAAACGCTCAGCATCGACCGCATGGCGCAGGAGCTGGATATCAACGTCGATGAAGTTGTCTGCGGCATCACCAAGCGTGTGCCGAAGCTATATACAAAGGATTAAGGAGATTCTTTATGGATACACAATATTTCCGCCGCGTGCTCGGCGGCGCGAGCTTTGACAAGCTGAACTCCGTCATCAATCGAGTGCATGACATCACCGGCAAAAACAAGCTCGCCATCCTGCTGGACATCCTGCACTGCACGAAAAAATACGGCGCGGGCTACTTCGACTACCAGATCTTCGGCTTCTACAAGCTCACCGAGGAGCAGCGCGCCACCTTCGTCACGCGCGTCATGAGCCGCAAGCTCAACGTCTACCTCAACGACGACGAATACACCCACCTCTTCGACAATAAGGACGAGTTCAACAAGCTCTTTGCCAAGTATATCCGCCGCGGCTGGCTGGTGCTCGCGGAGAGCAGCAAGGACGAGGTCATCCGCTTCTGCGAGGGCAAGGCGGAGGTCTTTGCCAAGATCAACGACGGCGAATGCAGCCACGGCGTGGAGCGCATCCGCGTGGCGGATTATCCCGACCTGAACGATCTCTATGACCACCTCATGGCGGGCGGCTTCGGTCTGTTGGAGGACGTGGTCGATCAGCACCCCGATGTCGAGGCGCTGCACCCCGGCTCCGTCAACTGCCTGCGTATCATCACCCTGCTCGACGAGGAGGGCGAGCCGCACTTCCTCTACGCCGTGCAGAAAATGGGTCTCGGCGACAGCTTCGTGGACTGCAACTGTATGTTCACGCCCGTCGACCCCGAGACCGGCAAGATCAAATACCCCGCCCACTCCGGCGATACTCCGCGCGGCATCGTCTACGAGGAGCAGCCCGACACCCACATCAAGCTCACCGGCTATCAGCTCCCCTTCGTGCCGGAGGCGGTGGCAATGTGTCTGGAGGCGGCGAAGGTCGTGCCGCAGGTGCGCTACGTCGGCTGGGATGTCGCCATCAGCAAGGACGGTCCCGAGTTCATCGAGGGCAACACCTACTGCGCCCACGACTTCTGGCAGCTCCCGCCCCACACTCCCGACGGCATCGGTATGCTGCCCGTGTTTAAGAAATACGCGCCGCATTTTGATCCTGAGGCATAAGCAACCCGCATAGACTGTTCCGTAGAAAGGAGAACTTCCCATGGACATACTTGTTAGCATCAACGACTTCATTAACGGCATTGTCTGGGGCCCGTATCTGCTGGCGCTGATCTTCGGCGTGGGCATCTACTTCACCATCCGGCTGAACTTCTTCCAGTTCGCCCGCCCCGGCTTTTTGTTCAAACAGACCATTGCCAAGGCTTTTAAGAAGAAAGACAATGGCCCCACGCCCCCGGGTGAGATGACCTCCTTCCAGGCGGCGATGACCTCCGTGGCCGCCATCGTCGGCTCCGGCAACATCGCCGGTGTCGCCACCGCCATCGTGATCGGCGGTCCGGGCGCGCTGTTCTGGATGATCATTGCGGCGCTGTTCGGTATGGCATCGAAGTTCGCGGAGATCGCGCTCGGCATCAAATACCGCGAGGTGAGCCCCGACGGCTCCGTCGAGGGCGGCGCGATGCACTACATCACCAAGGGGCTCAACGCCAAATGGCTCGGCGTTATCTTCTCCATCCTCGTCATCCCCTACGCCGTTGTCATCTCCGGCATCGTGGACACCAACACCATCGCCCTGTCCGTGCAGGATAAGTTCAATGTCCCCACGCTCTGGACGGGCATCATCCTCGCGGTCGTGACCGGCATCATCATCTTCGGCGGTCTCAAGCGCGTGGGCTATGCCTGCTCGCTGATCGCGCCCTTCATGGGCGGTGCCTATCTGATCGCCGGCATCCTCATCATCCTCCTCAACATCAAGCTCCTGCCCGCGGCGGTCGTCACGGTCGTCAAGGGCGCTTTCGCCCCCGCCTCCGTCACCGGCGGCGCGGTCGGCAGTCTGTTCCTCTGCATGAAAAACGGCGTGGCGCGCGGTCTGTTTTCGAACGAGGCGGGTCTCGGCTCGGCGGCGATGGTGCATTCGAGCGCGCAGGTGGATACGCCCGTGGAGCAGGCGGTCTGGGGTCCCGTGGAGGTCTTCCTCGATACCCTCGTGGTCTGCACGATCTCGGGTCTGGCTATCGTCATGAGCGGTCTGTGGCAGGGCGGCGAGCTCGACGGTGCGGTGCTGACCATGGCGGCCTTTGAAAAGCTTCTGCCCGGCTCCGTCGGCGCGTATATCTGCCTCGGTGCGGTCGTTCTGTTCGGCTTCTCCTGCCTCATCAGCTACTACACCTACGCCGAACGCGCCATCGACTTCCTGTTCGGCGCAAGCAAGACCGGCAAATTCCTCGTCAAAGTCTTCTGGCTCGTCGCCATCCTCGTCGGCTCGCAGACCACGCTTGGCGTTGTCTGGGACATCGCCGACACCTGCAACGGCCTTATGATCATCCCCAACCTCATCGCGCTGCTGCTCCTGAGCAAGGAGGTCATTGCCATGAAGAACGACTACTTTGCCGAGCATCTGCCGGTACATAAGTAAGATCATCGAAACAAAAAAGCTCCGACTCGTTAGAGTCGGAGCTTATGCTATGCTTTGTTTTACTCGACCTTGCGGATGAGGATGAAGGGGGTGAGCTGGGTGGAGTTGCCGGCGGGGTTGTCCCGAATCAGCTCCTGGCACTGCTCGACCGTCAGATCGAGGTCGGGGCTCTTGCCCAGAATGTCGCGCTCGAAGTCGTTGGCATCGACCAGCATACAGGAAACGCCGGTGGCTTCCTTGATCTTGCGGCAGACCTCGTCCGGCTCCTTGGGCAGCATCATGCAGAAGGTGCCGTAGATCTCGAAGGAGGCATCATAGAAGCCGTCCAGCCCCGCGACCTCGGGACCGGCGATGTCGTAGAACACGCCCTTCTTGCCGAAAAGCTTGCCCACGCCCGCGGCAAAGGATGCCCAGATGATCTTCAGCGCGCCGCAGTGGTCGATGGCGAACTGCATCTTCCACGGGTTGTCCACGCCGATGCCGTAGGGGCTGTGCGTGGCGAATTTGGAGAGGAACTTCGCCAGACCCGAGAGGTGCATATCCTTTTTGTAGATGATATTTTTCTGACAGAGGGAGATGATCTTTTCGCTGATGGAGAGGATGTCGCCCTCCTGATACAGGGGCAGAACGTAGCGCTTGACCAGCTCGCAGTAGTCCTCGCCGATCTCGACAAAGTGGGTGCGGATGGCGCCGCGGGCGTAGGTACCGAAGCTCGTCTCGATGAGCAGCGCTTTATTTTCGTTGGGAACCAGCTTTTCCATGCTTATCCTCCGTGTTTTGTTTCTGTTCTATACCGATTATAGCATATTTTCCGAAAAAGTACACTACCTATTGACAATACAGGAAAAACTGTTATAATAATTTTAAGAATTATTCTTAATTTTTTGAATATAAGAGATAAAGAGACTTGAAATGAGAACGATCGTTACTTATGAAAGCAGCCACGGCACGGCGGAGAAGCAGACGCGCTGGATCTGCTCGGTCTGCGGCTATGTCCATACCGGCGATGCACCGCCCGAAAACTGCCCCAACTGCAAGAAGGATGCGGGTGTTTTTAAGAACATGGAAACCGGCGAGATGTATCAGCCGGCAAAAAAGGAACAATCAAATTTTAATAAAACGGAGGAAACAAAAATGGCAAAATGGGTTTGCAGTGTCTGCGGTTACGTTCACGAGGGCGATGAGGCTCCCGAGGCTTGCCCCGTGTGCAAAGCGCCTGCGTCCAAGTTCAATAAGCAGGCGGACGATATGGTCTGGGCGGCGGAGCACGTCGTCGGTGTGGCGCAGGGTGTTCCCGAGGATATTCTCGAGGATCTGCGCGCCAACTTCGCGGGCGAATGCTCCGAGGTCGGTATGTATCTGGCGATGGCGCGCGTGGCGCACCGCGAGGGCTATCCCGAGATCGGTCTGTACTGGGAAAAGGCCGCCTATGAGGAAGCCGAGCACGCCGCGAAGTTCGCGGAGCTGCTGGGCGAGGTCGTGACCGACAGCACGAAGAAAAACCTCGAAATGCGCGTGGAGGCCGAGTTCGGCGCGACCGCCGGCAAGACCGATCTTGCCAAGCGCGCCAAGGCGCTCAACCTCGATGCCATCCATGACACCGTGCATGAGATGGCTCGTGATGAAGCCCGACACGGCAAGGCGCTCAAGGGTCTGCTTGACAGATACTTCGGCAAGTAAAATCCTTATAAATCAAGGCTTTCCAAGAGGAGAGGGAGAAATCCTTCTCCTCTTTTTTCGTGCTTCTGTGTCCTTTGGGTGTCCCGCTCCGTTTTTCGCTGTTCAAATCGACGGTAATGTGTCCTAATGAAAAAGTGTCCCTAATTTGTTGTTATTCTTCCATCATAGAAACGAGTTTGTAAAAACTTGTTCTCTTTGTTTCGGTAAGTTCCATTGCTCTTTTTGCGGTAATTTCTCCCGCTTTCCAAGAGGTATAGACCTTATCCCAATTTGCGGGAAAGTCGAGCGCGGGGCGTCCGAGTTTCTTTCCCTGTTCTTTTGCGGCAGCGATTCCCTCCGCCTGTCTCTGCTTGATGGTGGCGCGCTCCTGTTCGGCAATCGTCCCCAGCACTTCAATCAGAATGTTGTTCACCATGTCAAACACCCATTCCTGACCTTCGGGCAAGTCCATCATGGTGGTGGGGAGGTCAATGACCTTGACGCGGATTCCGTTCTCTTTGAAGTAGCGCAGTTCGTTGTGAATGTCGGTCTTGTTGCGGCTCAACCTGTCAAGAGACTTGATAACCAAGGTGTCCCCGCGCCGTAAGATAGCGTTTTTCAAAGCCTGATAGCCCGCTCTGTCCAAATCCTTGCCGCTTTCCTTGTCGGTAATGATTTCCCGCTCCGTTGCTCCAAGAGCCTTGAAAGCGGCAATCTGGCGGTCTAAATTCTGGTCTTTGCTTGATACTCTGGCGTAATAATAAGTGCGGCTGTCCATGTGGCGCGTCCCCCTTGTTCTTTATGTTCGTATTATATCATAAGTGTTCGTAAATGTCAATACTATTTGCGGATATATTCGTAAAATATTTTTGGTGAATAACGAACATAAATAAGCGGTGTTTTACGCTGTTTGCAAAGGTGTACCTTTGCGAACGGGTAAAAGAGGAGCGGGACATGCGCCCCGCCCCTCTTTTTGTTGTATGTAGGTTTTTACTTCGTTCCGCGTGCGGTTTTATCGAGGTATTTGCCAGTGACCATAAAGGCGGTCGTTCCCGCAAGAAGAAGATTGGTAATATCATTTGCCAAAAGGCCTGTGGCAGCAGTACCAAATGCTTTCAGGACGCATATTGATATGACCAAGTTTATCGCTCTGCAAAGAACACAAATCAAAGCAACAATCAGAGTCTTTGTTTTACCGAGATCTTTTGCTACAGACAAAATCGAGAGCATGACAAGCGGGATCAGATATAAGAAAGCCATATATAACGGAGTCAGTAGCAGATTCATAATTCTTGCAAGCAGAATAACGAACATGATCAACTGCAAAGCCATAAAAACCTTGTAGTAAACTGCGGCGTTTTTCTTATAGCCCCGCACAAGATAAATGAATCCTGCAATCAGGCACAGAATACCAAGAACAGTACACACGACAGCCAGCGGGTTTGCGAATCCCGAACTGTCCGAACCATACTGCACAAGAGACGCAACACAGAGCCCCATTGCGGCAACCATAAAGATCAGATGAACGATTTTCAGCGGTAAATACTTCTTGTTTTCCATAGTGAGTTCCTCCTTTAATCTTTATCCGCAAGTCCCGCTTCTTTATGTTCCTTGTAGCGGAGAATGTAGGCGAAAGCAATACCTATCCAAAGAATGAAAGTGCTGAAACCCCACACTAAATACACAAGATTTGTCCATGCATCATATAAGGGAATGAATAAGACGGATTTTACAAGCTGTGCCGCAGTAATTAGAATCAGCGGAATGGTATTCTTTTTGATTTTATCAAGTCTTCCGCCAATATAGGCAATCAGTAACACGCAAATTCCGTCAAGTCCAACAATCAACAGTTGTACGTCCAGTTCGCTTCCTTCAAAAAGAGCCATGTATTTTGCAGAATCAATGACACCGTTCAGGCAGGTCAAACTCATCAAAATGAATACGGCTCTGAGTAGATTTCCGTGAGGGCGTTTATATCCCGCCAATGCATAATACACAATTGCAATAAACATAATCACCCACGCGACAAAACCCGGAGTTACATCAAAATATCCAAAATATTGTACTGAACCGATGATGCTACACACCAAGGCAGCTACATTAAGCACCGCCAAGACGATGATTCCGATTATCGCACCAGTACTGAATTTTTTCTTGTTTTCCATAAATAATGCTCCTTTATTTCTTATCGCGCACAATCTCTTTGAATGTGTGCTTGACAATATCGGGCGTGCCGTTCAATTTGACATACTTTGCCACGGTTGACCCGCTCCGCCCGAGCTTGCGTCCAACAGCAGCATAGTTTCCAAGCTCCGCATAAAGACGGTGCATTTCCACGATCTCCTGCGGCGTAACACGCGGCGCGCCCATTATTTACCCTTGCGAGCGGGCTTGTCTGCAACTTTCAGATGTTTGTCGGTGTCATCCATACAGATTTTCCATGCTTCTTCCAGATATGTCTTGAAAGTGTACTGCTTGTCGCCGCCGCCGTCTTTGATAATACGGTTGATCTCCTCCAGCTTTGCGGCATAGTTCCAAGGAACGGTAATAGTTTTCTTGTCGGTGTCGAGTGTGATACGCATGATTTTTCCCTCCATAAAATGAAATTGTACGGTATTCGCACATTCGCAAATCCGTACGATCAAGTATATATATATATATTCTGTGTCAAGTATTTTGCCGAAAAACATTGAAATTTAACGAAAAATACAATATCAGCAGGAAATACAATGTATTTTTATTGTACGCGGCGAAATACAGTAAAATCCGTTGCATTTTACGCAGAAATACAGAAAATGCACAGAATTTCATGCGAAAACAAATATTTTCGGCAGCGGTAACGGTAAAATCATAATTTCTCATGGTGTCGCGGCTGTCCACGCAAAAACCGAAAGCATTTGAAAGTTTTTCTTTTTCCCGTAATACTGCCCCCGTGCCCGCTCCGACGGTCGTTTTTTGATTCTCATAAAAAATTTTGATAAAATATATATAGAAAGTAAAGAAAAAGTACTTTCGGGAAATAAATTTTGAGATAAAGGAGACTGAACATGAAGAACATTCAGACGGATTGTATGTTTGATTACTTCATTAAGGGCATGGATGAAAAAATGCAGACCACGCTGCGAATGATGTATTTGAACAGTAAGATGATAGATGAAGATAACCACCGCCGCGAAATGGAGGAAATGAAAAGAGAGATTACAGAAGATGTGCTTTCCCGAATTTCCGTCCAGCTTGAATGCGGCGCGATCAAAGAATTGCGCGATATGCTGAACAGTTTAGGCAATTAAGGAGGGCAGTATGCCAACAGTAACATACCCAAATCAGAGATTAGTAAACATTCACAGAGAGCGCGTGTCGGCGGATTTTTTAGGCATACAGAATGAAAACTGGATGGCTGCGGCGCGTGATTTAGGAGCGCACGCCACGCTGTTATACTTATACCTTGCGTCAAACGCAAACAATTATCAGGTAGCACTTTCGCCCGCTGCCATTCGTCAGGCTATCGGCATGGCAAGGTCGACCTTCCATGACCAGTTCCACCGTTTGGAGGATAAAGGCTATCTTGTTCCCGCTCATGGAAATACTTATGATTTCTATGAAGTACCACGGGCGCGGGACGGTAAAGGCGGTAAAAATGGTGTGTCAGCAGACGGACACAGTTTTGAAGATTATCCAGCAGACGGAAAGCCTATCAGCTTTGCCGCTGATGATGTATTGTCAGAGGATATAGAAATAAATAATACGCTATCAGAAGATGATTTAACAAATATCAGAAAGATGGAGGAACAACGGGAGCGGGAGCGGGCAGCAGAGGGCTATTATGTACAAGCCTCTGCGGATTGTCCGCCGCTGAAAGTCGCTGAATTTCATTTCTGACAAAGAGAAAGCCCGCAGGAAGATATAACCTCCTGCGGGTCGTTCTTTTCCGTAAACGCCGTTGTATTCCGTTGTGCTCCGTGCTTTGTGTCAAATGTCGTTCAGATTGTCCGATAAAATCTCAATGCCTGTTTTTGATACTGCCAGATAATACCGCTCTGTGACCTTGCCGCTGGCGTGTCCCATCTGATTGCAGAGTATGTGTGTCGGCGTATTCAGTTCCGCCAGCCGCGTGCCGTATGTGTGGCGTAAATGATGGTATTTGAAGTCTATGCCAAGCAGCTCTTTAATCATGCGGGAATGGTACTTCATGGAATTGACGGTCTGTATTTTGCCGTTTGGCAGAGAGTTCACCAGTTCAAGAGAGGACAGCCGCGTGCCGTCAAGGTCTGCAATAAAGGTCTGATTCTGTTCCCTCTGCGCGCCGTAAATCTTTATGTCCGCCTCCCGCCGCTGCCACAATAGGTTAAAGTATTCCTTTAGCTTCTGGCTCATGTAGACCGTTCTGCGGGCGTTGCGCGTTTTCAGAGATACCAGCTTGATAATGCCATTCTGATATTGCATTTGTCGGTCTATTACGATACAGCCTTTTTCAAGGTCTACATTGCACCATTTCAGCCCGTAACACTCATTGATACGAAGCCCGCAAAGCCGTCCCAGCAAATAGGCTGTTTCCGCATTCGTCCCGCTGAAATAATCGTCCAGCTTTTGGGTCTGCTCACGGTCATAGGCTACAATGTCCGTATCTTCATCCACCTTCATTTTCGGCATTTGAATACGGCAGTCCTTTGTCACGCACAATTTGTTGTAGGTGTCAAGGTCTAAATAACCGCGTGAATACGCCTGTCCGAATATCAGATAGAACATTTTCAAAAAGCCCTCTACATAGCGGTATGCGCGCCCCTCCACGAAGTACAGTTCCGCAAGATAATCATTGACCTCCGCCACGGAAATATTATCTATGTACCGCAGCCCGAATTTCTCTGACAAGTGATTTTTCCATAAGCTTTCCTGCTTGCGTATCGTGCCGTAGGCTTTCCCGCTCCGCCCATGCGCGCAGTATTCTTCATAGACCTCCTGCACCGTCACGCGGCGTTTGGGCTTTTCGTTCAAGCGCGCTGAAAAGTCCATTATGGCAATTTCCCGCGCTCTGATTGCCTCCTTTTGGCTGTGGAGCGCCTTTCCCTCCGCGTCCTTTGTTCCCTTGCGGTTGACGCGCTTTCCGTCCACCGTTCTTGTGAATCGCCACGCCCAGTTTCCGTTCTCCAACTGATAAACGCCCATGTTAGAATGTTCCGCCATTGTTGTCCCTCCTAAAGACACTTGCGGGACACTTTTTTCTGTGCTATTATGCTTTTGACGGGACACACCCCAAAAATTCAAACGCGAAAAATGCAGGAATGACAAGGCTTGAAGTCACGAGCGAAGCGAAGTGACTTATGAGATGGCACGCGACGAAGCCCGCCACGGCAAGGCTCTGAAGGGCCTTCTGGAGCGTTACTTCAAGTAAGATACAAGCAACATAAACCGAGGAGAGGGATCATTCCCTCTCCTCTTTTTTGCTTTTCAAAAGGCTGAAAACATTAAAAATGGTACATCGCCAAAATGGTACGTTTTTGTGCTAATACTGATACCAGAGGACAAAGATTTCCCCGGGGAGATTGTCTGATTTCTAATAGATATCAGTATAAATTGCTGATAATGGCATATCTTGATTATTCGCGCAAATAGGCTGTTATGAGTATAGATACTTCAAAAAAGAAAGATTCTTCTTTTTTGATAACGCATCCACGATAAAACCAAGGGCGGTTGCGAGCGTGATTGTCAATAAATAATTCAATAGCGAATTGTTTATTTTGATGCCAAACAGTCTATCAACAACTTTCCATCCCAAAACGATTCCGGAATATATAAATAAGTGTGAGAAATAAACTATTATTCCGACATTTCTGAGCTTTTTATAAATCTTTCTCGGTTTGGTTGGCAAGTTTACTGCGAAGACAAGCAAAAAGAATACTGCGGGTATGAGAAAAATATACATATTCACATCTTTTGGCAAGTCCCAGAATTTTATTAAGAATGCTTCACAAAACAACGCAATCATAGATAGCAGGAAGCCGAGGAATGCAGAACGTGGCTTTATGGATATTTTCTTTTTTTCAACCACACCGCCAATCAAAAGGAAAGGGAATCCCATAAACAGTCCATTGCGGGTAGTTCTGAACACCTTAAAATATGCTTTTGTTGCGTAATCAATAACCTTATATTTTTGTAGGGGTTGAAGAAGTCCATAATAAGGGTCGCCAAGCAAGCCAATCACATACAACGGCAAAGCTATCATAACCATCTTATTTAGGGATACTTTTTTATATAACAGAATTGATAAAAAACATACCGCAATGACAAGACCGCTCATGTACCACAGATGACCGGTGCCTCCAACAAAAAGCAAGACAATCCACGTGCCTAAAAGTCGCAAAAGTTTGAGAATATAGTTTCGCGTAATAGATTCATCAAACTCGTCAAACTTTATTTTTCTAAACAAAAAGAAACCAGCTGCCGCAAAATAAAATGGAACTCCAATTCGGGCGACATAGTTTTGTATCCCATAGTTCAAATACTTTGTAATCGCAATTGTGTCAAAATAAGATGATAACGGTGCTATGTGGATAGAGACGACTAGCAATGAACAAATATATTTTATTAAATCAACAAGCGGATATTGCTGTCTGTCTGTCAGAGTTTGCGGTGTAGTCCACATTTCGTCAACCCTTTTCTTTTATTTTTTTGGAGTGTTACACTTTTAATACTCGCCTAAGCGCATTATCATCACTATAAGTGTGGCACAAGTACCCCTAAAAGGTAAAACGCATCTTTGTACTGTCTTGCTGAATGCTTTCTACAGGCGGGCAAACCAGTCGTCTATGCGGGCCAGTTTGTCGCCTCGGCGGGCGGTGAGCCGATTCATAAAAGGCTTCTGGATTGCCCGCTGGCGGATATATTCCAGCAGTGTGCCGACCAGAAAAACAAGCACGACCGCCGCCAGATATTGCAGGGGAAACAGCGCCGTTTTGCCGATAAAACCCCGCTCGGTGAGCTGATCGAACACGGTGTCCACCACGTTGGGGAAGCTCAGCACATGATTTTCGTGGAACAGATACACGCCCAGCGTGCATTCCGCGATCCCGTTCACAAGCCGACTGTGACGCGGCTTGAGCCGGATGACCCGGAAGAAGATCAGCAGGGCATCCGCGAGCATGACCAGCGAATGGCGGTTGACCGCCGCCAGCGTGCTTTGCAGCACCACCTGCAAAAGGCTGATCGCCGTGGTGGTCGCGGGGATGTAGCAGACGAGCCGCGCGGCGAGGATCACGAGCGTCAGCGCGAGGATGACGGGCAGCTTCGCGGCTTTCTCCAAAAAGCCCCAGCCGTAGCGCTTCCAGTAGCCGATGAGGAGATACACATAGGAAAAATAGACGATGTCCCCGACGGCGCTCTGGGAGAATTGCGAATAGAGCGGGACGACGAGCAGGAGCAGCAGGATGTTTTTCATGCGGGTCTGCGACGCGGAATCCAGCAGCTTGTTGAGCAGCGGGGAGAGAAGCAGCAGGAAGCAGTAGGTGGTGATGAACCAGTAGCACTCCGCCCACAGCGGCTGCTGAAAGACCGCATAGACGAGGTCGGTGATGAACTGCCCGCCCGCCGCCGCGAAGGTGCCGAGCTCCCGCAGGCTATGCACAAAGGACAGCACCGTGAACAGCAGCACCCAGGTGAAGGTCTGGAACACGATGGCAATGAGCTTTTTGACGCGGAAGGACTGATCGCACAGAAACCATGCGCCGATGATGAGAAAGAGATCGACCCCCAGAATGCCCCAGGAGCCCAGAAGCTGACCGCCCGCATAGACGGCGAAGGGGATGCCCTTGCGGTTGTAGCCCATTCGGGTCGCGTGATAGGCGATGATCAGAAGCATGGAAATGATGCGCAGCCATTCGATGTTTGAGTTTCGGGCGGACTTTTGCCGCATACACGATCCCTCCCAGCGGTGCGGTTTTGTCCATTATACCAGAGCTTTCGGCGGAAAACAACCGAAACCCCCATCCGTTTCCGCCTTGAAGACCGAGGCGGATTGTGCTATAATAATTTAGCAATTAATATTATTTTTTGGATATAGGAGGATCCTATTATGCCGGAGAACAAATACGCCGGAACGAAAACCGAGAAGAACCTGTGGGAAGCCTTTGCGGGCGAATCGCAGGCGCGCAACAAGTACACCTACTTTGCCTCCGTGGCGAAGAAAGCGGGCTATGAGCAGATCTCCGAGCTCTTCCTCAAAACCGCCGAGAACGAAAAGGAACACGCCAAACTCTGGTTCAAGGAGCTGGGACAGCTCGGCGACATCGCCGAAAACCTCGCCGCCGCTGCGGACGGGGAGAACTTCGAGTGGACGGATATGTACGAGCGCATGGCGAAGGAGGCCGAGGAGGAGGGCTTTACCGAGCTGGCGGCACGCTTCCGCGGTGTGGCCGCCATCGAAAAGACCCACGAGGAGCGCTACCGCGCCCTGCTTCAAAACGTCGAGACCGCGCAGGTCTTTGAAAAGGCGGGCGTGCAGGTCTGGGAGTGCCGCAACTGCGGCCACATCGTGGTCGGCACCCAAGCCCCGCGGGTCTGCCCCGTGTGCCTGCATCCGCAGGCCTACTTCGAGGTCCGCAAGGAAAACTACTGATAATCAATGCAGTAAATCCCCCGCCGAAACGGCGGGGGATTTTGCTGTCTATGCGCGATTTATTTCGTGCCGAAGATGCGGTCGCCCGCATCGCCCAGACCCGGGACGATGTAGCCGTGCTCGTTGAGGTGGTCATCCATCGCGGCAACGTAGATGTTGACATCGGGATGTTTCTCCTGCATGACCTTGACACCCTCGGGCACGCCGATGACGCACATGAGCTTGATGTTCTTCGCGCCCGCTTCCTTGAGGAAGGTGATGGCGGCGGCGGCGCTGCCGCCGGTGGCGAGCATGGGGTCAACGACGATGACATCGCGCTCGGCAATGTCGGCGGGCATTTTGAAGTAGTATTTCACGGGCTCGAGCGTCTTGGGGTCGCGGTACAGACCGATGTGACCGACCTTGACGTTCGGCATCATGGCGACCATGCCGTCCACGAGACCGAGACCGGCGCGCAGGATGGGCACCACCGCGAGCTTCTTGCCCGCGATGCGCTTGCAGGTAGCCATGGCGACGGGGGTTTCCACCTGCACCTCCTCCAGAGGGAGGTCGCGGGTCGCTTCGTAGCACATGAGCTCCGCGATCTCGCTGACGAGCTCGCGGAACACCTTTACGCTGGTGTTCTTGTCGCGCAGGATGGAGAGCTTGTGCTGGATGAGAGGATGATCGAAAACATAGACCTGACTCATAGTGTGATTCTCCTTGTATCATAAAACGTTTATTTGTTGTTCAGTCGCTCCTGCCGCTCGCGTTCCGCCTGACTGAGCCGCAGATACACGGGCAGAAGCTCGTCCGCCGTGCCGAGCGGCTTGTCCAGCGCCGCGAGACCTACGCCGCGGGCGGATTGCAGACGCAGCCCCTCCGGCGCGAGACGCACGTCGAGCTGCTCTTTATCCAGCGCATTATAGCACAGCTCCGCGCCGTCTCCAAGTAAAATCCAAGCTTTGTGATAACTTGTCATTTCTTGTTGCAATTCTGCTATCGAAATGGCGCGATCTTCCGTCAGCCGGACAGGCTTGCCGTCCCGCAGCTCGAACAGGGCGTTATAGACCTGATTGCGCCGCGCGTCCATGCAGCAGCAGAGGAGTGTCCCCTCCGATGTCGGGCCGCCCATCGCCATGGCTTCCAGCGTGGACACGCCGACGGCGGGAATCTCCAGCGCCCACGCGAGCCCTTTCGCCGCCGCCATGCCGATGCGCAGCCCCGTGAAACTGCCCGGTCCGTGCGCCACGGCGACGCAGCCGAGATCGGAGAGCGCGTGATCGGTGTTTTTCAGCAGCGATTCCGCCATGGGCAGCAGCGTGCGGCTGTGGGTCAGACCGTCCGCCTGAAAGTATTGTCCCAAAAATCTGCCGTCCTCAAACAGCGCCGCCGAAGCGGTCTTGGCAGAGGATTCAAGACACAGCATCAGCATGAAAAATCGCCTCCCTCGATGGTGATACGGCGCGAAGTGTCCGAGAGCTTTTCAAAGCGGACGCTTATCTCGCTGCCGTCAAAGGCATCCGCCACGTTCTCGCTCCACTCCACGGCGCAGATGCCGCCGCGGGCGAGGTAGTCCTCCCAGCCGATGTCGAAAAGCTCATCGCCGGAGGCGAGGCGGTACATATCAAAATGAAACAGGCTGCGCGGTCCGACGTATTCGTTGACGATGGTGAAGGTGGGGGAGTTCACGAGGCAGTGTATGCCCATGCCCTGCGCCATGCCGCGCACAAAGGCGGTCTTGCCGCTGCCGAGCTCGCCGTAAAAGGCCAGCACCGCGCCGTCCGGCAGCGCTTGCGCGATCTGCGCGCCGAGCGCCTCGGTCTCGGCTTCGGAATTTGTTATGTAAACCATATGTTACAGCTCCATCGTCGCGTAGGCATTGAGCGAGCTGTCGCCCCGTGTGCCTGCGAGGTATTCGTAATAGCCCTGCGCGCCGATCATGGCGGCGTTATCGCCGCAGAGGCGCAGCGGCGGGATATAGAGCGCATAGCCGCGCTTTTTGCACGCCGCTTCAAAGTCGCCGCGGATGCGCGAGTTGGCGGCAACACCGCCCGCCACGGCGATCTTGGTATAGCCGAACTCCTCGGCTGCCTGCATCGTCCGCCCGACGAGCGATTCCGACACCGCGCGGCAGAGGCTTGCGGCAAGACCGGCTTTATCCAGCGCCTCGCCCGTCTGCTCCGCGTGGTGCGCGAGGTTGATGACGGAGGTCTTGAGACCGGAGAAGCTCATGTCGTAAGGGTTTTGGCCGACGTAGGGGCGCGGCAGCTCGTAGCGGCGGTCGTCGCCTTTTTTGGAAAGCTCGTCGATGGGCTTGCCGCCGGGGTAGGGCAGACCCATGACGCGGGCGGATTTATCGAAGCACTCGCCTGCCGCGTCGTCCCGCGTCTGCCCGAGGATGCGCATATCGGTGTAGTCCCTGACCTCGACGAGCATGGTGTTGCCGCCGGAGATGGCAAGGCAGAGGAAGGGCGGCTCCAGCTCGGGGTAGGCGAGGTAGTTCGCCGCGATGTGACCGCGGATGTGGTGTACCGGAATGAGCGGCACGCCCAGCGCCAGCGCCGCGCTCTTGGCGAAGTTCACGCCCACCAGCACCGCGCCGATCAGCCCCGGCGCGTAGGTGCAGGCGATGGCATCGATGTCCGTGCGGGTCTTGCCCGCCGCATCCAGCGCGCGGGTCGCCAGCCGCGAGATGACCTCCAAATGGCTGCGCGCCGCGATCTCCGGCACCACGCCGCCGTAGATGGCGTGCAGGTCCGCCTGCGAAAAGATCTGGTCGGTGAGCACTCTGCGCCCGTCCTCCACCAGTGCCACGGCGGTCTCGTCGCAGCTCGATTCAATAGATAGAATTATCATGTTATGTCAACCTCTATATGTTAAAAGCAAACTGAATATAAAAAGTTATGTAAACTTTGTCATCAAGATGGCATCCTCTTTGGGGTGGGCGTAATAGCCGCGCCGCAGCCCCACCTGCGCGTAGCCGTGCTTTTGGTAGAGCGCGATGGCGGGCGCGTTCGAGGCGCGCACCTCCAGCGTCAGAAAGGCGAGACCAAGGTGCTGCGCCTCCGTCCATGCCGCGTCCAGCAGTGCGTCCGCGATGCCCTGTCGACGGTAGGCGGGCGCGGTGGCGATGATGTCGATGCTGCCCTCGTCGAGGACGTGGGACAGGCAGCAGTAGCCTGCTATGGATTCGCCGTCACGCGCCACGGTGAAGTCCGCAAGGTGGACTTCGATGGTATGCGCCGTCCACGGGTCGGAGAAAATCTCCGCCTCGAGCGCGGCGAGGGCGGGGATATCCGCGGCGTTCGCTTTCTCAATGCGCATCCGCCCAGCTCCCTCCGATGCCCGCCTCGGCGGTCAGCGGCACGGAGAGGCTCGCCGCGCCCTCCATCGCCTCCTGCAGGATCGCCTTGACCGACTCCGCCTTGTCCGCGGGGCACTCCGCGATCAGCTCGTCGTGCACCTGCAATAGGAGCTTCGCCTCCGGCACACGCTCACGCAGGAGCTTGTCCGCCCGCAGCATGGCGAGCTTCATCACGTCCGCCGCGGTGCCCTGAATGGGCATGTTCCGCGCCACACGCTCGCCGAAGGAGCGGAGATTGAAGTTGGAGCTTTGGAGCTCCGGCATGGCGCGGCGGCGGCCGTAGAGCGTTTCGCAGTAGCCCTTGTCCTTCGCCTCCGCGATGCTGCGCTCCATGTAGGTCTTCACGCCGCTGTATTTTTGCAGATAGGTTTCGATGTACTGCTTCGCCTCGGCGTTGGACACGCCGATGTCGTCCGCGAGGGAGAAGGCGGAGATGCCGTAGACGATGCCGAAGTTGACCGCCTTCGCCTGTGCTCGCTGCAGCGGCGTGACCTCGGAAAGCGGCACGCCGAAGACCTGCGCCGCCGTGACGCGGTGGACATCCTCGCCCGTGCGATAGCCCTCGATCATGGTCTCGTCGCCGCTCATGTGCGCGAGCAGCCGCAGCTCGATCTGCGAATAGTCCGCGTCCACGAGCACATTGCCCGCGCCCGCGACAAACATACGCCGGATGGCGGCACCGGTCGCCTTGCGGATGGGGATATTCTGCAAATTCGGCTCGGTGGAGCTGAGCCGTCCCGTCGCCGTCACGGTCATCTGGAAGCTGGTGTGGATGCGTCCGTCCGGCGCGATGACCTTCAAAAGTCCGTCGGCGTAGGTGCTTTTGAGCTTGGCGAGCTCGCGGTATTCCAGCACCATGTTTACAATGGGGTGCTTGTTTTTGAGCTTGTCCAGCGTGTCGGCATTGGTCGACCAGCCGGTTTTCGTCTTTTTGCCGGCGGGTAATTGCAGGCGCTCGAACAGGACCTCGCCGAGCTGCTTGGGGGAGTTGATGTTGAACTCGCCGCCCGCCTCCGTCCAGATCGCGGTCTGGAGCTGCTCGAGCTCGCCCGTGAGCGACTGACCGAAGTCGTACAGCGCCTTTTTGTCCACGAGGAAGCCCGCGCGCACCATCCGCGCCAGAACGGCGCAGAGCGGCAGCTCGATGTCGTAATAGAGCGTTTCCATGCCGCACTCACCGAGCTTCGCGTCCAGTACCTCGCGCAGGGCGTACAGTGCTGCCGCGCCGTGGAGTGCGCCGCCGAGGTATTTGACGGACAGCCGCTCGATGTCGTAATCGGAATCGGTGGCGGCGAGAAGATAGCCCGCGAGGGCGGTGTCGAACACGAAGCCCTCCGCGCTCAGCCCCTCGTCGAGGCACAGCCGCTGCAGATCCTTGACGTTCTGGGCGATTTTGTTGATCTTGTCGGAAAACAGCACGCGCAGCAGCGCGTTGTAGCCATCGCCGGCATCCGCCCAGCGGAGTGTGAACACGTGCGCGCCGTCGCAGAGCTCCAGCGCGTCCAGTCCGTCGAGCGGGCAGACCGCCACCGCGTCGGCGGCTTCGAGGTAGGCAAGCGCCTCCTGCGCCGTGGGTGTGACGGCTTCATAGTGCGGCACATCGGCGGCGGGCGCGGGGCTGTCCTCGCCCGGGGTCAGTGACCATTTTTCGATGAGCTTGCGGAAATCGAGGCGGCGGAACAGCGCGTAGAGCGCGGGGGTGGAGTGCAGCGTGAAGCGTGCCTCCTCCGGCGTAAAGTCGATCGGCGCTTCGGGCACGATCGTCGCCAGCGTGTAGGACAGCTTTGCCATGTCGCGCCCCGCGTCGAGCTTCGTGCGCTGCGCAGGCTTGATGGCGGGGTCGTCAAGGTGTTCATAGACACCGTCGAGACTGCCGAAGCGGTGCAGCAGCTCGAGCGCGGTCTTTTCGCCGATGCCCGCCACGCCCGGGATGTTGTCCGAGCTGTCGCCCATGAGGGATTTGAGGTCGATCATGCGGAGCGGCTCAAAGCCGTATTCCTCCCAAAAGCGGGCGGGGCTGTATTCGGTGGTCTCGGTGGAGCCCATGCGGGTCTTGATGAGGTCGACGTGGGTGGTCTCGGTCACGAGCTGCAAGGAATCCTTGTCGCCCGTGACGAGGCGGCAGTCCCAGCCGGACTGCTCGCAGCGTTTGGCGAGCGTGCCGAGCAGGTCGTCCGCCTCCCAGCCCGCAAGCTCCAGCCGTTTGACCTCCATCGCATCCAGCAGCTCCTTCAGAAGCGGCATCTGCACGCGCAGCTCCTCCGGCATCGGCTTGCGCTGCGCCTTGTAGCCGTCGTACATCTCATGGCGGAAGGTGGGCGCGTGGACATCGAAGCAGACGCACAGCGCGTCCGGCTGCTCGAGCTCCATCAGCCGCTGCACGATGGAGATGAAGCCGAAGACGGCGTTGGTGGGGGTGCCGTCCGGCGCGTTCAGCATACGAATGCCGTAAAAGGCGCGGTTGGCGATGGAGTTGCCGTCGATGACCATGAGCTTCGGCATAGTCGTTCTCCCTTCCGAATTCTTTCAACTAATCAGTATAACACGCCTTGGCGAAAATGAAAACGGCTTTTGCATAAAAAACCGGCGGCCGTGATGCGGTCGCCGGAGCGGGATTCACTTTTTGTCCTCGGTGAGCGCGTCGCGGATCTCGGTGAGGAGTTTGACCTCCGCGGAGGGCTCCGCCGGTGCCTCGGGCTCGGCTTCCTTTTTGCGGTGCAGACGGTTGATGAAGCGGACAAAGAGGAAGATGACAAGCGCCGTCAGCAGGAAGTTGACGATGTTCTGGATGAACAGGCCATAGTTGATGGAGGCGGGCTCCACGCCCTCGATGGGCAGATCGACAACGTAGCGCAGGCTGGCGAAGTTCACGCCGCCGGTGACGAGACCGACGATGGGCATGATGATGTCGTCCACGAGGGAGTTGACGATGGCGGTGAATGCGCCGCCGATGATGACACCGACCGCCAAGTCGATCACGCTGCCGCGGGAGATGAATTCCTTGAATTCGTGGATGAGGCCGTGGGCTTTTTTCTTCGGTTTTTTCATACGAACACTCCGTTTCATATTTTGTTGTCGTTATCATATCCCCCTGCGGTAAAAAATACAAGCCCCGACGGCGGCTTTGGTTGACAAGCGGGGGGTGAAATGGTATAGTTAGGGGCGCGCATGGAGATGTATCGAAGTGGTCGTAACGAGGCTGACTCGAAATCCGGTTGGCACTTTGGAAGGCCGCCCTGTGACAATCCTGTGATTTCAAGGCGCTTCGGGAAACGGCGCTTCGGATTGTCGGTTTTCCGCTCTCCAATTTGCTCTCCAACGTTCCAACAATGGGTTTGGAGGAAATGAAAAAACTGAATACGGAGATGTATCGAAGTGGTCGTAACGAGGCTGACTCGAAATCAGTTGGACCTTCACCGGTCCCGGGGGTTCGAATCCCTCCATCTCCGCCAAAAACCCTTGTCGTGGCTCACTTTTTGTGAGCCACGGTTTTTTATAGGGCATTTCAGACAACCGGATTTTTGCGGTGGTGGACTCACAGACCGAGACCGGCGATCATAGCTTCGGCAGAGGAGAGCTTGGAGTTGAAATCCAAATGAGCATAGATGTTAGCGGTAGTCGAAAAATCGCTGTGCCCGAGCCAGTCCTGGATCTGCTTCATCGGTACGCCGTTGGCGAGCAAAAGGCTGGCACAGCTATGGCGCAGATCATGGAAACGGATGGCTCGCAGTCCATTCTTTTGCAGAAGCTTGGGAAAAGCGGTGGAGAGATAATTCGGACTCAGGCGATTGCCGAGCTCGTCCACGCAAAGGTAGCCTATGTACTCGCGGCAGTAACTTCGCCCGCAAAGGCGGCGGTTATTCTCCTGCTCCTGTTTAAGAGAAAGAAGCTTTTCTTTGAAAACGGGGACAAGAGGAAGCGTCCTCATGCTGGATTTTGTTTTGGTCGTGTCCTGCGCGATGGTCGTCACTTTGCCGTCGATGGTGCAGCTCGTAACCGTGTGCTTGATGGAGATCGTGTTGTTCTCAAAATCAATCGCGTCCCATTTGAGTCCCAGCACTTCGCTGCGCCGCAGGCCGTAGAAAGCGGCGAGCATAACCGGCAGCTCCAGCTTCGTTCCGGGTACGACCTCAAACAGCTCATTCATCTCGTCTTTGTCGTAGAAGCTGGCAAGGTAGCGTTCCGCTTTTGGTCGGTCTATCTTGTCTGCCGGATTGACGGGAATCAGATCGGTTCGGACGGCATATTTCAAGGCGCGGTGTATGACGGCATGATAGTGAATGACGCTGTTTGCCCCAACGCGGCGGAGCTGGTCGGTGTAAAAGTCCTGAATGTCGGAAGCGGACAGCTCCTTGAGCGGGATATGGCGCTCTTTGAAATACGGAACGATAATGTTTTTGGTGATCTGGGAATAGGAACTGAATGTAGTAACGGCAATCGTGCTTTTCGCGATCTCCAGCCATTTCAGCATGTAGTCGGAAAACAGCATTTCTTCGGTGGCTTTCTTCGATTCGGGAATGAAGCTTTCGCGGTATTCGCGGAGCATAGCTTCGGCCTTGCGTTTGTTCCCTTTGACGGGAAGGCCGGTCGGCACCCATTTGGTAAAGCGTTTATGATCTTCGTAATAGCTGATGACCATGTAAAAGGTGCCTCGTTTTTCTTGCAGGTGTCCTGCTACCATTGTTACGCCTCCTTTTTGGCAACGATAAAATTCACCTGCCGTTGACAGAAAGAGCATACTCCGGACAGGAGCTTTTATCAAATGTGCAAATTCGTGTTGACTTTAAGATATGAAAGAAGATGGACTTTGGGGATGCGGTAGCTGCGTCCGACTTTCAAAGCCGTAATAGAGCCGTCATGAAGCAGACGGTAGACGGTCTTTGTGCTTACCCCGAGGATCGCGGAAACTTGTTCCGCATCCAAGACATCCGGATACGCTGTCATCATGTTGATACGATGCTTATCGGGATGAGCGCGTTCTTTCTGAGTTTTTTGTTCCATAGCGTCCACGATACGTCCCTCCTTAGTCACTTTTCTCAACGAGAATATAATCGAATCCGCTTCGCACCATGCAAAAGTCGCAGGTGTCTCGAATAACCTGGTCAGGTTCTGCGCGGCGAAGCTTGTATTTTCCTGTCAGACGAAAACTTTCGGCACAGCGATAGCAAAGGCAAAGCCGCATCTCTACCGAAGTTTTATGCAAGCCAAGACTTATGTTAACTGCGCGTTCTACTCCAAGCATGTTCTTCGAGGAGAGCTTGCCGATGTATCGACCGAGCTGGCTTTTGTCTATGGTTTGAATCTGTTCAGCCAAGGCGACCGAAGGCAATTTCAGTCCGTCATCCGCATTGATGAAGTAATGCGTAGGAAGCGAAGAATGCTTGTGAATTTGGCTCGAAAGGGGTACAACGATTGTTGTGGGACTATGGACATTTCCGATGTCATTCTGGAGAATAACAACTGGGCGCGTGTAGCCCTCAACGGAGCCGACTGTGGACAGAAGGGATGCAAAATAAATCTCGCCGCGCTGCGGCGTAACAGCTTTAGCATACAGTTACTTCCTTTCGGCGTTGGGGGTCATAGGGGGCGAAGGCCCCCTGAGAGTGAATTGTGATATCACAATTCGTTGCTTGAAGATAATGATGCCGTCTCCCTCCTCTCCCGTCGTCTTACTCCGCAGAGGCTTCCACTTCGACCACATCATCGTTGGTAAACTGGATGGATTCTGACTGAAAAAACTCATCCAGAACGAGGTCTTCCGCCTCTATTTTACTTGCGGCGCTCACCGGAATTGATTTCTCGGAACGCGCTTTCAGCTTGACTTCGTAATCCTTCATGGCGTTACTCAACGCTCCTGTTCCTTGCTCCGCTGCTTGATAGGTGTTGCGATAATCTCGCCGTTTTGGAAGCGGAACTGTTCGGGATAACGGAACAGTTTTTTATACCGCTCAAGTTGTTCATTTGTAAGGCTTCCGAAATTCTCGCCGCCGCAGGAACAGATAAAGAAAGTGCCGCTGATAACATCCAACAATTCGCCGCGCTGTTCGCCCTCCTTGCCGGGTGCATATACGGCGCGGTTGAGCGGCAAGCCGTTGATCTTTCCCTCCTCGTTGCAGACAATGCATACCTCCTCGTCAAAGAAATAGGCGGCCTCAATCCAGCCGCCTACCATCTTTTGCATTCCCTCCAGTGACGAGTCAATGTCCGCAATGCGGGCAGGCTTTCCGGGCTCTGCTACAACAACCCGAATGGTATTGACCGGAATCATCGGTTTGGCCTGTTCCGCTTGGAACTCGACGGACTTGAAGCCAAAGGAATCGCAGAAGTAGAAACCGGAGCCCACGGTTTCGCTCTCGACAACCTCCACAATGTCGGATACGGAAAGGCTTCGTCCCCGATAGTCTGCGGTATGGTGGATGTTGAACATCTCAAACACGTCCTCCAGCGTGTCGCAATCGACTTCGCCGTCAAAGACTTGATCGTAGATCTCACTGTGGATGTTCTCATCGCCCTGAAAACGGGCAATGTTGTCATGGCTCAGAAACGCGACACGGTCGTTGTCTCGTTCCAAATTGATCTGATAGATTTTGATGTGCATTAATTGTTCCTCCTTAAAATGCAGAAAGCCGATCAGCTCGTGCAAGCTGGTCGGCTTTGTAAATTGAATTGTATTGGCTGTATGGAAACACTTGTTGCGATTGTTCAGGCTTTAAGGCATCCGATCGGGATCACATAGACCCCATCGGCTCGCCGGTAGGCATAGTCTCCGATGCCCGTCAGAACCATCAGGAATGACGGCTCTTTCATAATCCCCGTGTCGATTTTGGAGCGCAGGTCTTTCAAGGTCGCGGCCCCATCCTCTATGAGCTTGTCGCCGCCGAGTTTTATCTCGACCAAACCGTAGGAACCGTTGCGAAGATGAATCACCGCATCGCACTCCAGTCCGTTTCTGTCCCGATAATGATAGACCTGACCGCCGAGTGCATCGGCAAACACACGCAGGTCGCGCACACACAGCGTTTCAAAGAACAGCCCGAAGGTTTTCAAATCGTTGATAAGATCCTCTGGCCCAATACCGAGCGCGGCGGCGGCAATAGAGGGATCGACGAAATAGCGCGTATCCGATGTCCGTATGGCGGTTTTTGAGCGCAGATTGGGATTCCATGCCGGCATATCCTCAATGACAAAGATCTTCTTCAAGGCGCTGATATACAACGCAACGGTGTCCTCGTCCATCGACGAAGAATCGTTGGCGGCTATGTCCTCTGCCAGCACAGCATAGGAGGTCTGCGTTCCCTGATTTCGGGCATAGGAGCGCATAAGGCGCTTGACCCGTTCGGGGTTCTTGCTGATGCCGTCCGCCCGGTTAATATCGGATTTTACCACGCCGTCATAATAGTCTACAGCCTGATCCAACGCAATTTCATCCCGCATATCAATCGCCTGCGGCCAACCGCCCCGGCACACAAGGAAAGCAAGCCGATCCATATCAATTCCGGCACCGGCATCCAAAGTGTCCGGCGCGCGAAAAAGCTCCTTGAGGCTGACCTCGCCGCTCGAATCGCCGGATTCAAACAGGCTCATCGGACGCATGGTAAGCCATGTGAAGCGTCCTGTTCCCGAATGGGTGATCTCCTTCGTATCCGCAGGAACGGCGGAGCCGGTCAGAAGAAACTGCCCAAGCTCCCCTCGATGGTCTACCTCAAAGCGGATGGCATCCCACAGCATGGGGGCCAACTGCCACTCGTCGATCAGTCGGGGTGTTTCGCCTGCAAGGAGCCGTTTGGGATTCATGGACGCCATCAGAATGTTCTGTTCCTTGCTCTCCGGCTCGTCCATATACAGGATGCTTCCGGCAAGCTGCTCCGCCGTCGTGGTCTTTCCGCACCACTTAGGTCCCTCGATTAAGACCGCGCCTTTGCCTTCCAGCTTTCGCCGGATAATATCGTCCGCAATTCTTGATCTGTAAGACTTCATAGCACATTGCCTCCCATAACAGGATGCCTTTATTATATGCTGTTTTTCCGATAAAGCAATCCTTTTCGGTGATTTGGTAGAATATTTTTCGGTGATTTGGCAAAGAAGTTTTCGGCCATTTGGCAAAACCTTATCGCTCTCGATCCTCGCTCTTGCGCTGGGGTTCGGGGGCGTCGTCCTCTCCGCGTTCGCCGTCCACGATTTCGTTCTCCGGCTTATCCAGATTGAGAAGAGCGTTCAGCTCGTTTAGACGCTCGGTTTTGGCTTTCAGTTCATCTTCGTGGGCGAAGGGCTTCTCCACCTCCACCTTGGCGCTCTCCAACTGCTTCCTCGTTGCTTCAAGGAGATTCTCGCAGTCCTGCAAACGCTCGTCCATGTGGTCGAGAACATTGTCCAGACGCTGGATATTGCCGAAGATGTCGGTGCCGAGCGCGGTGTAGTGACTGAGCTGGTTGCGGAGGGTGATTTTGTACTCACGGGTGTAGCTGTCAAACGACAGTTCCATATCAAAGCCTCGGTAAGACCCGATATGAACCGGCTCCGGGCTGGTCATGGATTTACACAGACCAAGGATAGCTTCGCCGGCCTCCCGCTTTTCCCGGATCACCCCGCCCATAAGGAACATCGGCGAAAAGCCGTCCTCGTTGGGCTCGGTGAACTGTTTGAGATGCTCTATGTCCTCCTTGAAGCCCTGCACACGCTGTTCGGCGGCGGATATCTTCTGCGGGAACTCTTTGAGGATTTTGTCCTCCAGCGCGTACTTCTGGCTTAGGTGGTTTGCTTTCAGCAGCTTGAGCCGCCCAACGGCGATGTCCAAATCCATCTTCTCCTTGATGTACGGGTTGCCGGTACACAGCGCCTTAATCTCCGCATACGAAAGAGCAGTTTCGTCAATATCCTCCGCCGAGCGCACCGGGGACTTGCTCGTCATGATCTGCCCGATGAACTTCTGCTTACTCTCCACGAGCTGATACAGATAACTGTCGAAGGTATTCTCGGTGACATAGGTGAAGATATCGACTTCGGGGTTCTCGTTGCCCTGCCGCACGATGCGTCCCTCACGCTGTTGGAGGTCGGACGGTCGCCATGGGCAGTCGAGATGGTGGAGCGCAATGAGCTTTTGCTGGACGTTTGTACCCGCGCCCATCTTCTGCGTAGAGCCGAGCAGAACACGGATTTGACCGCTTCGGACCTTTCCGAATAGCTCTTTCTTCTTGGCCTCGGAAGCAGCATTGTGGATGTAGGCAATCTCCTCGGCGGGGATGCCTTTGGCAATCAGCTTGTCGCGGATGTCGTCGTAGACATTGAAGCTTCCGTCGCCGTGGGGCGTGGACAGGTCGCAGAAGATCATCTGCGTGGAACGCTGCGCCGCTGTCCTCTGCCAGATTTCAAAAACATTCTCCGCACAGGCCGCGCACTTGCTGCCGTCGTAGTCGGGCAGCATGGGATTGATAAGCCGCTGATCCAGCGCGAGCTTGCGCCCGTCGTTCGTGATGACCAGCATATTGTCCTCCGAGGAATCGACCATGCGGTTGCGGACACGCTCGGCGCGTTCCGAGAGCGAATCCACCATCTCCTTCTGGTGCTCGCTGGGTTTGAGAACGACGTTATGATAGTTGGCCTTCGGCACGGGGAGATTGAGCATATCCGCCGTTTGAATGTCCGCGACTTCCTTGAACATGACCATCAGCTCGGGGAGGTTGTAGAACTTGGCGAAGCGGGTCTTGGCGCGGTAGCCGCTGCCCTCCGGGGCAAGCTCGATGGCGGTGACGGTCTCGCCGAAGGTGGAGGCCCATGCGTCGAAATTCAGAAGCCCGTTGCGTTTGAGCGCCCCGTATTGCAGATACTTCTGCATCGTGTACATCTCGACCATAGAGTTGCTGATGGGCGTACCGGTGGCAAAAACGACCCCGCGCCCGCCCGTGATTTCATCGAGGTAGCGGCACTTCATATACAGGTCGCTGGACTTCTGCGCCTCCGTTTGGCTGATGCCGCCGACGTTACGCATCTTGGTGAAGGCTGCGAGGTTTTTGTAGTAATGCGCCTCGTCAATGAACAGCCGGTCAACACCGAGCTCCTCAAAGGTCACAAGGTCGTCTTTCCGGCTCTGGTCGTTCAGCTTCTCAAGCTTCTGCTGGACGGTCTTTTTGCTCTTTTCAAGCTGCTTGATGGAGAACTTGTCCCCGCGGTTATGCTTCAGCTCCATGATGCCGTCCATGATCTCCTCCAACTGCTGCTGGAGGATGTATTGCTGACGCTCCACGCTCATGGGAATCTTCTCAAGCTGGGAATGCCCGATGATGATGGCATCGTAGTCACCGGTGGCGATGCGCCCGCAGAAGCGTTTGCGGTTGCGGGTCTCAAAGTCCTTTTTGGTAGCTACAAGGATATTAGCGGAAGGATAGAGCTGTAAATACTCCGCCGCCCACTGTTCCGTCAGGTGGTTGGGTACAACGATGAGGCTCTTTTGACAGAGGCCGAGCCGCTTGCTCTCCTGCGCGATGGCCGCCATGGTAAAGGTCTTGCCGGCTCCGACAACATGACCAAGAAGTTCATTCCCGCCGTACAGGCCTCGTGCAACAGCGTTGAGCTGGTGAGGCCGCAGGGCGATTTCAGGGTTGATGCCGACAAGGCTCAGGTGGCTTCCGTCATACTCACGCGGGCGGAAGGAATTGAACTTCTCATTATACAAACGGCACAGCACGTCCCGCCGATGCGGGTCTGCCCAAATCCAGTCCTCAAACGCCTGCTTGATGGCTTCCTGCTTACCCTGCGCGATGGCAGTCTCTTTTTTGTTGAGCACCGGTGTCCTCTTGCCGTCCGGCTCCACAACATAGTCGAAGATACGCACATCCCGGAGGTTGAGCGTATCCTCGATGATCTTATAGGCGTTGATGCGGTCGGTGCCGTAGGTGTTATAGGCTTTGATGTTATAGCTGTCGCGGCTCTTTCCCTCGATGTTCCACTCACCCGTGTAGGCAGAATAATGGGCTTTGATGTTCCACTGCTGATACCGTGGTGTCTCCAGAAGCTCGAACATGAAGTCCTCGATGACCTCCGTGGGAAGCCATGTTGCACCGAGTCGGACGGAGATTTCACTCGCTGTCAGATCGACCGGCTGGACAGCTTCCAGCGCCTCCACATTGGGGGCGTAGTCGTCCGGGTACACTTCGGCGCTCCGCTTCGCCAGAGCCAGCTTCTCGCGTACATTGCCGGAGAGGTATTCATCGGCAGGGAGATACTTCGGTTTGCCGTCCTCCTCGCTCGTGTGCGCTGGATTGAGGAAGATAACGCCGCGCAGATCGGCGGCGATCTCCGCTTCGCTCTTGTCCGTCAACTCCATCATATAGGGCATATCCACCCGCGCTTTCTCCGCCATGGAAACGGCCAGCGCCTCCGTGGCGGTGTCCACATGGGTAATGGCAACGCGCTGCTTGATGGTGCGCTTCGTGAACATATCCGCCTTACGGACGAAATTGCCCTCGTCATCCAGCACCTCCAGCGCAGACAACAGACAGAACGAGCTGTCCGAGAGAAAGGCCGTCTTGTTGGCGCGGTCGTTCAGCCGTCCGTACTTCGCGGCGAAGTCGTCATAGAGCTGATTCAGCTCCTCCTGCTTCGCCCTGACCTCAACATCCGGGTAATCCTCCGTCTGCACTTCGATCAGTTCTCTCACGCAGTCGCGGATGCCGATCATCCCCTTGATACGGTTGGCGGCGGTGACGGACACATCCACGGGATTCATGACGCTGTTTTCGCGGTAATAGAGCTTGCCGTCGTACAGCGTGTAGCTGAAATTGCGTACATCCGGGTCGGCGGGGATGCCTTCCTCCGCTTCCGTATCCAGTTCATCCTCGAACTCCTGTCGGGTGTACTCGGCGTGGATGTTTTCGATGGCATCGGAAAGGAGGTCGCCGAGACTGGCACCGTCATAGGCAATGCAGGCGCTTTCCGGACCAAACGGGCCGCTGACCATCTTCATATCGCCGAGGATCATATCCGGGTTCTGGACGAAATACGAGTTCATGCGGACACCGTTTTCGTCCGTGTCCAGATGTACCCAATCGGGCGGCTGGTCAATCAGACGGTCGCGCTTTTGCAGGAAGATGATGTCCGAAGTGACCTCCGTGCCCGCCGCGTCCTTAAAGGTGTTGTTCGGCAGACGGATGGCACCGAGAAGATCGGCTCGCTGGGCGATGTACTTACGGACGTTAGAGTTTTCCTTGTCCAGCGTTCCCTTGGAGGTGATGAACGCGATGATGCCGCCGGGACGGACTTTATCCAGCGTCCGGGCAAAGAAATAGTCATGGATGAGGAAGTTGTACTTGTCGTACTTCTTATCCATGACCTTGAATTGACCAAAGGGGACATTGCCGACCGCCGCGTCAAAGAAACTGTCCGGAAGCTCCGTCTTTTCGTAGCCCTGAACGGCGATGCTGGCGTTTTGATAGAGCTGGCGGGCGATGCGTCCGGAGATGCTGTCCAGCTCCACACCGTAGAGCTTGGCGGTACTCATACTATCGGGGACAAGTCCCATGAAGTTGCCGATGCCGCAGCTCGGCTCCAGCACATTGCCCGTCTGAAAGTTCATGTTCTCCAGAGCCTGATACATCGCCTTGATGACGACGGGCGGCGTGTAGAACGCGGTCAGCGTGGATTCGCGGGCGGAGGCGTATTCCTCCTCGGTCAGCAGCTCTTTCAGCTCCGTATAGTGCGGATTCTCCTCCTGAAAGAACTCGGACAGCCCGCCCCAGCCGACGTATTCAGACAGCACATTCTGTTCATAGGGCTGTGCAAGCCTGTGCTCGCTTTCCAGCTTCTTGAGCAGCTGAATGGCGCTCTTGTTGTGATAGAACCTCTCAAGCGGTGTGCCTTCGCCGATGTCATTACGGTCGATCTTGAAGTTCGTGCGATACTCCGAGTGGATCTCGGGGTACAGCACATGAGGCGTTAGCTTTCGCCTTTTCGCCGGTGCCGGTGGTGGAGCAAGCTCCGCTTCCGGGGAATGCAGGTGTTCACGCACAAAGGATGCCTTTTCCACACGGCTTATGGGGAAGCCGGCGTTTTCCTCGAACGTCACATCGCGGAGGGAGTATTCATCGCCTGTCGGCTCATACCGCTCAACGACAAACTTCCGGTCATCCAGCAGGATTTCCTTGCCAACCAGTTCTTCGACCTCATCGTGTACCGCCGCTTCCGCATCGGCCTTGACCTGTTGAATAAACGGGTCAGCCTCCAAAGCCTCGGGATCAACCAACTCGCCGTTCACGATGCCGCGCTCCTCCAGACTGCGCCGAATCGCCTCCGGATCAACATCCGAAAAATCGTCCTCTATGCCCGCATCCTCCACGGCGTGAAGGAGATTGTCGTTCAGCGGATTTTCCTTGAGCCGTTTTTCAAACTCCTCCCGCGGCAGGGTCTTGTTGAACAGCGGGTACTGCGTGTCATACAGGACGACTTCGCTTTCGTCAAAGGAGAGAACTTCGTATTCCTGCGTTCCGAGATACACCGTATCGCCGAGAGAAAAGCGGTATTCCTTTTCCGGTTCGGGCGGCGGATTCAACTCGTCATAGGTCGGCTCGAAGGGCTTCGCTATATCGCTGTTGAGCAATTCCAGCATGGCTTCACAGCGTTCTGTCAGATGTGTGTTGTCCGCGATGATGGTGTTCATAGCCTCGCGCATCATGGGGAGGATGAAATCGCCCTCCGCGACACGGGCGTGCATCTTCTTGTCGCCGACACCGAACGCGCCCCAGCAAGCGGAGAGATAGTAAAGATTCAGTTTCTTTTCTTCCTCGCTGAGCTGCTCCACGAAGTCGTTGTAATCTTCAACAATGGAGCGAAACTCCTTTGAGATCGCCCACCGTGCCGTTCTCGCTTCTGTCTCTGCACGATAGGCGGGGTAATGGTCAAGCTCCGCCTGACTGAGATACCGTCCGGCTTCGATCAGCTCGGCGATACGCTTTTCGACCTTGTTCCATTTGAGCAGTATCGTGGAATCCGGCTCGGAGATGTGCCCTCGACTGATCTTGATACCCTTGGCATCATGGCTTTCATCAATGTTCCGATCCGGTGCGGCGGGATACGCACCGCCGACACCGTACTCGTTTTTCAGAAAAGCGATGTTGCTCTCTTTGGATTCCTTTTTGAGAAACTGCTCGTATATGCGGTACTTGCCCTCATGGATGCCGCTTCCGCGTGTCAGAACGGCATCTATATCCTCTTGAGAAATAGCAAAAGCGGAGGCTTTGTCTTCCTCCGCTTCTGTCAGGATATTCTGTTGTTCCTCCACCGTGGGGAGGTCGTCGATTACCGGTAGATCAGCTCGCTCATCACCGTCTCCTCCGCCGAGCTGCGGATGCTGTTCATCCGCGCCACCCATGTCATCGGGTCGGAGGCTTTCAGGCTCTCGGTCACGCCCTGTGCTTTCGCCTGCTGTGCCATCAGCCGCTCCAGCATCTCGGTCGCCTGCCGGTCGGTCTCCTCCAGATGCGCGTTCAGCTTCCCGCTGAGAAGCATCCCCGTGTAGAGGCCGTTCCGGTGTTTCCGCAGATAAGTCCGTCGCAACATTCCATATTTCCCGATCTTCGGGCTCTTCGGCACGGTCAGATTCGGGATCAGATAATCGCCCTGCATCCGGTAAGTCAGTTCCATGGTCAAAGCTCCTTTCATTCTTGTCGTTTTCACGCTCATTATGTCGCGGCTCTTTCGCTTTTGCAAATGTGCGAGACTTTTCTGTGTCGCGGATCGTCCGTTCCACCTCGCGCAAAAGCATCTCGGATATATCGCTGGACGCCGCGCCGAGGATGGAGATGGTCTCCAGCGTGTTGAAGTCGAACACATGGATGAAATCCTCTACGCCGAAAAAGCGGTCGGCATCATAGCCGCAGCGGGTCAGCAGCATATACGCTACGCTGGCTTTCAGCATCGTCTTAAACCAGACCGCCGTGTTCAGATCGTCCAGTTCTTCCAGCAGGCTTCCCGGTCGGGCATCGTTCAGCTCCAACAGATAATCGGGGTAGTTGTCCTCTGCGACCTGCTCCGCGATCTTCTGTAAGAAATCCGCAAAGTCAAAGCTGTTTTCCACAACGCCAAAGCTATTTTGAAGGCTCTCGGCCAATGCGCCCTCGTGTCTCCGCTCCATCTTCCACAAGTTCACATTCTGACGGGCGTAGCTGTTGGTGTCGGAGAGGTCGAACACATGGCGCAGCTTGTAAACCGAGCCCTCCGGTGCAAGAAGCGCGATGCCTTTCGTTCCGCGGTTGACCCAGCGCCCAAGACGGTTCCAGGTCTGGATATCGGCACAGGCGGTGGCGTCCGGCTTTTGTGCGTAGATGAGGAGCTGGTCGTCGAAGCTGTATTTGTAGTTGTTGGCGGCAGTTTTCAGAAAGTCCATGTAGGCATCCGGGCTGTCCGAGATGCCATACGCCGTATGTGCCGCCAGCGCCGATATGGCGTCATATTTGCTCGGCATGATTTTGCCTCCGTTTCATATCAGCGTTCATCCCGCTCGTTTTCTCGCTTTTCTACACGGATTCGTCCATCATGGTCATAGGCTGCGGGGTCTGCACCGGGCACATCCCAGCCAAACATGGAGCCGACCTGCATAGCGCTTTCCTGTGCACGGCTGACGCCCAGTTCGGCATTGCGTTCGTTGACAAATTCGCGGGCATCTGCCCTAGAAATACACTGAACATCGCTGCGATAGTAGCCGGACTCGCCTTTCACGAGAATGATGGGCTCGCCTGTTTCGGTAAGAATGCTGTAACAGCGTTCGGGCAGAGAAGCACGGAGGGGAATCACGGTACAGCCGCGAGCGGCCATCTGTTCGGCAAACTCGCAGATATGAAACACGCGATCTCCGATCTGAACATGGTATCCGTCGATGTAGCGGCACAGTTCAATTTCTTCGTCGCCGTAGGGATGGGAAATGCGAATACTGTCGCCGTCCGCGATGCGGAAACGCTCGCTGTAATCCGGGTTAATAAAACGAATGGTTTTGGACATTTGGTACTCCTTTCAGAATGTTGGTTTATCGTTCATAGTCTCGCTTCCGTTCCAGATGGCGCTGGTAGAAAGCAAGGGCTTTGACCACATAGGCTTCGGTGTCTTTCTCGGAGATATTCGCAGGCAGATACTTGCGTATATTCTCCGCTTTGAAAGAGATTTTTTCTTTCTGGTTGGGCTTCTGCTCGGTCATGATGGAGAAAATGACATCCTCGTTCAGCCTGCCCTCCTCCGCAAATTTCCGCATCTTAATGGCCTGCGCCAGCGAGGGCGTGGCATCCTCGGAGGAGATGGTTTCGAGCAGTTCAGACTGCCGTTCCGGCGAAAGATATGAAAGCTCGACCGCCGGGCGGAGCGCGATACGTTCTTCATCCACCATTTTCAGCAACTCCGGCTCAAGATTGGTGAGTCGGATATAGCGCTTTATTTGTGTGGCACTGTCGCCAACTTCTTCTGCCAAAAGTTGATCAGAACGAATTGCAGTTAAATTTGGACCCACTGGGTCCGCATTATTTAGGGGTGGTCTTCCCGCCTTTCGTTTCATGGCATCCAGACGCATCTTATAAGCAAAAGCCTTCTCGCTGGGCAGGATAACGGAACGCTGGAGGTTGGATTCGACCATGAGGATGATGGCTTCATCCCTGTCCATATCCCGCACCTCGGCGGATACCGTTCCGCGCTGTGCCAGCTCGCAGGCGCGTTTGCGCCGGTGACCGGAAATGATCTCATAGCGCCCGCCCTCCTTGGGACGCAGAATGATGGGCGTGATAAGGCCGCGGGTCTTAATGCTCTCGACCAGCTTGGTCATATCCTCGTCATCGTTCACCTGAAACGGATGATCCGGGAAAGGGTCAATCCGATCGAGCGGAATTTCCTGAATGTGCGGCGCTTTCGCCTCCGCTCTCATGGCATCGGTCGAAAACAGATCATCGTATGGGGTCAGTCCGAGATCTCTCAGCTTGCCGTTCGCGCTCAAGAGACAGCACCTCCTTCGTCAATGCTCGGTATGCTTCGGCAACCTTGCCGTTTTTGTCGTGGGCGAAAATGCTCTTGCCTTTTGCGCTGGTTTCTGCGGCGCGGACGGAAAAGGGTATCTCCGTCTTGAAAACGCGCATTTTCTGGTGGAAGTTTGTCCGAAGCGTGAGGATGATGTCCTTGGCTTCGTTGGTGCGGTTGTTCACCATCGTGAACAGAACACCCTCGATTTTCAGGTCGGGGTTGATCTGCCGTTTCACATTGGCAACGGTCTGCATGAGGAGATTCAGACCTTTGACCGACAAAAAAGCCGGCTGTGTGGGGATGATTACACAGTCGGCAGCGGTGAGAGAGTTGATGGTCATAAGACCGAGGGACGGGGTACAGTCGATCAGGATGTAGTCGTAATACGGTCGCAGACGGTCAATGCAGTTTTTCAGGACACGCTCACGGCTCATGACATTGATAAGCCGGGTTTCCATGCCGGACAGCCCGATGTTTGCGGGGAGAAGGTCTACGCCCTCCGGATGATGGACGATGCCGAGCTTTTCCAGCGGAGGTTCATCGTCGATCTCGGCCTGCATGACATCCGCGAGGGTAATCGGCATTTCGTCGGGTTTGGGATAGCCAAGCGCAATGGTCAGCGACGCCTGCGCGTCGCCGTCTATCAGCAAGATATTCTTACCTTCCATCGCAAGACCGATGCCGAGGTTGGCAGTGGTCGTGGTCTTCCCGACCCCGCCTTTCTGGTTCGTTATGGCAATGACTTTGCAGTTGCTCACATGGGATTCCTCCTTTTTTGTTTTATGTATTTTCGATTGCTTTGCCGAAGGATTTGACTTTTCTTCAATCGGTACAAATCTATCGCTTGTTTTTTAATTTTATCGCCTGTTTTTCTTTTCAATCGCTTGTTTTTGCGGTATAATAACGAAAAACATCCGGGAGGCATTTTTCTATCATGGAAGTATTCGATATTGCCAGCTTTGACTCATACAGAGAAGATAACCGCCGCGAAGTGAAGAAGGCTCGTGACGGATTACCTGTCTCACTTTGGGACACCTATTCTGCTTTCGCGAATTGTTATGGCGGCGTAATCATTCTGGGTGTCAAAGAAAACAAAGATGGCAGTTGGCAAACCACCGGACTCCAGAATGCCCCAAAGCTTCAAAAAGAGTTCTGGGACACGATAAACAATGGCAAAAAGGTCAGTATTAATCTTCTTAATGAAGACGATCTTGAAACCTATGTCCACAACGGGGATGTAATAATGGTTATCCATGTTCCCGCCGCCCGCAGAGAACAGAAACCTGTATACATCAATGACGATATGTTCGGAGGTACATTCCGAAGGAACTGGGAAGGCGATTACCATTGTACCCGTATTCAGGTTAAGACCATGCTTCGCGATCAGGCGGATGACACAATCGATATGGCCATATTGGATAATGTCAGCATGGATGTCTTCAACACGGACTCAATACGCGGATATAGAAACGCATTTGCCTCTCTCAAGGGCAGTCATCCCTTCTTACGATTGGATGATCCTGAATTCCTTCGTAGTATCGGAGCTGTCGCAATCTCTGAAAAGGATAGTGCCTTGCACCCTACCGCAGCAGGATTATTGATGTTTGGAAACGAGTACGATATTGTCCGACAATTTCCGGATTATTTTCTTGATTATCGAGCAGAACTTGACCCCAACAACCGCTGGACAGACCGAATTCAATCAAGCTCCGGTGATTGGTCCGGGAACATATTTGATTTCTATTTTCGAGTTTATAACAAGCTAAATCAAACGCTTCATGTTCCCTTTAAAATTGTTAATGGTACAAGAATTGATGACACTCCGATGCACGAAGCATTACGCGAGGCTTTGGCAAATTGCCTTATCAATACGGATTACTACGGCTCCAGAGGTGTTGTGATAACATTACACGCTGACAGAATAACTCTCGCGAACCCAGGTTACAGTCGCACCGGCAAAATACAAATGATGCGCGGCGGTATCTCCGATCCCAGAAACCGCGGTTTGATGAAGATGTTTAACTTAATTGATGTCGGTGAGCGAGCAGGAAGCGGTATTCCTAAAATCGTTAATATCTGGCGTGATGAAGGGCTCAAGGACCCTGTTATTGAGGAGCAATTCGACCCCGATCGCATCCTGATTACTTTGTCGCTTGAAAAAAAACAAGCGATAAAAGCAAGCGGCAAGGCAGGTGAAAACGCCTTTAGAAACTATACAAAGACGGCCCAAAATCAACAAAGAATACTTGATTATCTAAAAGACAATGGGCGTTCCAGTTGCTCAGAAATAGCAAATTATATAGGTCTCAGCGCTTCAAGAACCAGAGTCATTCTATCAAGTATGAAAGGAATCGAAGCCCTTGGAGAAAACCGAAACCGGATTTATCGGCTCAAATAAAAAGTTCATTTTTATCGCTTGTTTTATTTGAAAAAGCAAGCGATATTTTTACACTCCCATTCAATGGACATTATTCAGTTGTTCGTTCGCAATACACCACATACCGATACCGCCCGCCGGATGCGTAGGGATGGCAGGTCAGCAGGGTCAGCAGTTCTCTGCCGGGCTGAATGAGAATTTGGTCTATGTCATTCGGCTCGATCACCTTGATTTCGGAAACGGTGTAGGTCAGCGTTTGCCACAGGGTCGTGACCGTGACCGTATCACCGATTTGGAGCTTTTCGATGTAGCGGAAATAGGGCGCATCATACCAGCCTCGATGCGCGGCAAGGACGCAGTTCGAGTTCGTCTCACCGAGGGGAAGGCTTGTCTGAGACAGATGCACAGCGCCTTTTGCCATGTTCTCATTGGTCGCGCCGAGATAGATCGGCAGCTCCACCTCCATCGCCGGTATGCTGACGACACCGAAAACGCCCTCCTCAATGCCATAGGCCGCAAGGTCAAAGCAAGGCTCCTGATACGCCCATGCGTCGCACAGCCCCGCTTGCTGATCGGCAAAGATAGCCTCGTTATAGGCTTGCATGGCATCGAACAGTTCGGCGTAGGGTCGGTCTTTGGCTTCCCAGATCAAGGCGTTATCCGGCTTAGGTGTGGCGGCGAGTTCCTCGGAAGTCTGCAAGAAATGTTCGGCCTGCTTCGTATAGACATAGGACAGATACCGTCCTGCTATGACGGGATAGAGCGCATAGAATATGCCGCCGAGAAACAGCAGAACCGCAAGCGCGATCCCGAGCGCTTTACCTTTTTTCATGGTTTCCTCGCTTTCTGCACCGGCACTCCTGACGGACAATGAAGGATATAATCGCTATAAGTGCAACCGCCAGAACGCCGATCATAATGCCCTTGAGGTATTCCTGTGTCCAGGAGGATACAGCGACTTCGGCCATTTCCTGCGTCGGAGCCGCGATTGCTTCGGTGTATGCAATCCTGTGCCCGCGCACAAGCAGACGGTGGGTATTGACCCCGAACGGAGTGCAGGTGACAAGCGTGCACAGGTCTTGACCGCGCTCTATGTTTAGATGACTGGTGTCCTCTGGGAGCACCACATTGATCTCATCCACCTCATAGGCCAGCACCTCGTCCAGCACATGGACATAGAACACATCTCCGATTTCGAGCTGATCAAGGTCGGAAAACATCTTCTCTCCGGCAAGGCCGGAATGCCCCGTCAGAACGGTGTGGGTGCTTTCGCCGCCAACCGGAAGCGAGCTGCCCATGAGGTGTCCGACGCCTTTATCCAAAGCATCACTGTCCGTGCCGTGGTAAACGGGCAGATACACCCCAATCTTTTGAATCTCAACATAGCCCATCATGCCGGAGGCATTGACATTCAAAAGGTCGTAATACCGCTCTGCCGCCGTGTTCAGGGCTTCCCGTGAAAAACTCACGGATACCGTTCCGGACCAAAGCGACGTATTGTATTCCTCTGCCTCCGTCAGCATGATCGTTCGGCTTTCGTCCTCCATCGCTTCCACTTCCTCGGTGTATTCTGTCCGCACGATACTTTTGTTTCGCTCGGACAAAGCGTTGCTGATGAGCGGATACAGCGTGATGCCAATGGCAATCACGGCGCAGAGCACGCCGAAAAGCGTGCTTATGATTTTTCTTTTCATCCTTAATCTTCCTTTGCTAAAACAATCCGTTGCGTCGCTTCTTGCAGCCATGCAGAATTATCTTCATTACATAATTAGTCTAAGTCCTGTTATTGCGCAACATAATCAGACCTCGTTTGGCAGACTGAGAAGCGGAGGAAAAAGCCCGTTTTTATTTACATACAGATTTATCCATGTTAAAATACTGAAAAGGAGAAACCGCCATGGCATAGGGCATGTTCAGAGAACAGAGCGTCCTCATCGTAGGGCAGTTCGTCAAAAACGACGCAAAAGTCCGCCCCCTATGATGTGTACGATCACTTCCCACCCGGACGATTTCTACTTCGACCACTACGACGACTTCTGGGACTTTGAGGACGACGAAGACTATTTCTACGATCATGTGGACTAACATCGTGAACAGGGAAAAGGGGATACTATGAATCTGAAAGAAGCTCAGAAACGAATTCTTGAAATAGAAAAAGAGATTGAGCATTTGGAAAAAGAAAAAACGGCACTCCAGGATAATGTGAAAAAATACTCCATTGAGGAAAACACAAGAGCATATCTGAACGCTGTTTTTTCCGTCAATCAAGAAAATGCGATGCATGTTAGACTTTACGCCGACACCAAAACAACCCCTATTATGGATGACTTCTATTCTTCCGAAAAACAGTTTCTCGTTTTTGACCGTGCTTTTTTCAGGGGACGAGATCTAACGCGACTTTCATTGGTCGTTTCTAAAATGAGTGCGCGTGATGTTGCAGTCCTAAACAGTGGGCTTACCATGACAGATTTGAAAAAAACTGTTGGAATAGGGATTAGCGACTATACTATTAACTACTATAAGGAAACGGGCCGTTTGTATCCGTTGATAAAGGAGCTAATCCGCGTGACTTCGCTCATTTCCGAAGATGATGGAGCAATACCATTTGAAACGCCAATTCGGTTAGGGGGGCAGACATATGCGAACCAAACCGGATTTGGTTCAGAATACAATGGAGATATTCAAGTGTATCAAGGTACGCTTTATGGCGAAACAACCGGCTTCTGCATAATCGGAGTTCTTACCAGTCACTAAATCTTATTATCTGCATTGCACTGCATAGTAGTGCAAAATGCATAAAAAAACAAAGTAATCAATTTGCGAAAGACGAGGCTCCGAATGATGGAGCCTCGTCCTTTTATGCTCAGTTGTCTTTCTTGCGGAGGATGAGGAAAACGACGACCGCCACAGCCGCGACGGACAGGCCGATGACCGGGAACATCCAGTTGCCGTTGGAACCGGTGCGGGGCAGATCAAAGCCGCGGGTATTCACCACGGTGAGCGGCGCGAGCGCATTGACAGAGCCGCTGTCGGCTTCCATGTTCACATCGTTTTCATCTACGGTCGCGGAAGCGGTCAGGAGCTTGTGCTCCATGTGCTTCTGGATGTGCGTGTAGCGCTCGTCGTTCTGGATCACGCCCAGTTCGTCGTCGTAGCAGTCGCACAGCTCGTCCTCGGCGCTGGTGATGACGATCTCGATGTCGTCACGCAGGAGTGTATAGCCGCTCGCGGTCTGGGTCTCGGTCACGGTGTAGGCGTCGTCCTCCAGACCCTTGATGACGATCTTGCCCCCCTTGGTGGGGATGAAGTGGGTGGCCTTGGCCTCGGCAGACTCATGGCCGGTCACATAGTAGACACCGTCCTGAAGCTTGGCGGTGACAAAGTAATCATCCGTGTCATTGTGCAGGAGCATTTCCACCGCGCTGAAATCGCCCTTGCCGTCCGAGAACTGCTTGGTGAGGTCGATACCGTAGGTGTAAACATGGCAGTCATCCTCGAGGGTGTCGTAGTAATCGGAGCTGGTGCGCTTCCAGGTCAGCTCGACTTCATTGGGGTTGCCGCTGTCGCCGTAGACCGTGGTGGCATCGCTGTTGACCTTGGCGGCGTAGGTGATGCGCATAGTGCAGTCGGAGTAGCCGGAGTTGACCATGTCATCGGCGGTGTAGACAGCCTTGCTGCTGTTGATCTCCTCCAGACCGGCCTTGGTCATGGAAACGGTCATGACGGAGGCATCGCCCGCGCCCTTGCTGTAGGCGACGGAGAACTTGGCGGTACTGTCCGTCTGCGTCCAGGTTGCAATCTTTTTGGTGCAGTCAGCATCGGTGAAGAACTCGATCACAACATCGTCCTTGCTGTACGCAATGCCCTTGGAGAGCGTATCGACGAAGGTGTAGCAGCTCAGATAGGAGGCTTCGGAAGTGATAGACGGCAGAGTGCTGATGATCTGGTAATCGACCTTATCGCCGTCCGACGCGGTAGCAGTGTGAGCAAAGCCATCCGTGATATCGGAGGCGGAGCCGGTGTTCTTGCCGGTGTCGGCTTTGGTCTCGCGGACAGTCTTTTCAAGGCTGGGAATGCCGGTGAGGTTCTTGGGATACAGGGTCACGTTGTAGATCCAGCGTTCGCCGCCGTCCGTGGCGTTGGTGCCGTCCACGGAGGTCATGGGCAGGCTGAGGAAGAAAGGTGCGGTGGTGGAAGTCACCATCTCGGGAACGCGGGTCTCCACGACGAGATAGAGGCCGAGCGCCAGATTGGAGGCGGAGGTGTGGCCGTAAGAATCGGTTTCCTCCATAGCGGTGCCGCCGTTCGTCTTCACATAGTTTTCAAGGGCGTTCTTGACGGTGGTGCTGTTTGCTTCCAGAGCGGCGGCGAGACCGACAATCAGAACATCGGACTGGTAGTAGTAGGTGAGAACGCCGTCCACCGTCTGATCGGCGGCTTTGTAGCGGCTGTCCGTAGTCAGCCCGATGGCCGTCAGCAGCTTGCCGGTGGTTGCATTGGCGGGAATACCGTACAGGACTTCGACATGGCTCTTGTTGTTTTCGCTCTCGGTGTAAGTGCGGATGTCCGCCACACGGAGGTAGCTGAACTCCACGCCCTTGATGGCGTAGCGATAGGCTTCTTCGCCGTTACCGAGATCGGAAACGCGCTTGGAGTTGCCCAGCACAGCTTCCACGCCGGACGCATCTTTCACGCCGGTGGAGACATAGGAGCTGTCCCACACGCCGTCCTTTTCGGCGTTCGTCAGGTCGTACTTGTAGATGTCAAAGGAGCCGGTGCGGCTGGTGTCGATGGTCGCGTCATCGACGCTGGCGGCGTTCGCGCCCACGGCAGCACCGAAGAGCAGAGTGAGCGCCATGAGAATGGCAGAGAGTTTCTTGATGGTTTTCATGGGGATGTTTCCTTTCTTACAATAGATTTTTGGGCATAAAAAATCACAGCCCGAACAGGCTGTGTCGTGCGTTGTTGCATTGTGTCATTTTTTGCGTTTAATAGTAAGGATTATGATTGTACCCATACAGG
>JAZUEL010000093.1:0-43764 GCA_045640125.1 Oscillospiraceae bacterium | reverse complement strand
CTCCACGGTTTTCAGCATGACATTGCCGGCAAAGCCGTCCGCCACCATAACATCGACCTCGCCTTTGAGCAGGTCGCTGCCCTCGCGGTTGCCGATGTAGTTCAGACGCCCCGCCGCCGCAGCCTCGTGCAGCGCCGCATTGGTCGTCTTATGCAGCTCCGCACCCTTGGTATCCTCCGCGCCGACATTCAAAAGCGCCACGCGCGGCTTTTCGCAGCCCATGATCTTCTCGGCATAGAACGAGCCCATATAGGCAAACTGGAGCAGATACTCCGGCGAGCATTCGACATTCGCGCCGCAGTCGATGAGCATGACACCCTTGCCGCCGTTCGGAAGCACCGGTGCCAGCGCCGCACGACGGATGCCGCGGATGCGCTTGACGATGAGCGTCGCGCCGGTGAGCAGCGCGCCGGTGGAGCCGGCGGAAACCACCGCGTCCCCCTCGCCGTCCTTTAGCATATTGAGCGCCACCGTCATGGAAGAATCCTTTTTCCGGCGGGTCGCCGTGGAGGGGTCGTCCTCCATGGTGATGACCTCGGACGCAGGACGGACGGTGATGCGGCTTTCGTTCTCCGCGCCGCAATCCCGCAGACAGGCTTTGATCTCGTCCTCCGGACCGACCAGAACGATATTCACGTCAAATTCGCGGCAGGCATCCACCGCGCCCTTGACAATGGCCTGCGGGGCGTTGTCGCCGCCCATAGCATCGAGAATGATCGTCATATCCAGTCGCTCCTTTCCGTCACGGAATCAATGAACGCAAGGCTGCGTTTCGCAATGGCGAGATTTTTTTCTTTTTTATTGCGGATGCGGTCGGGCAGTCCCTCGATGATGCCGAAGTTGACGTTCATGGGCTGGAAATCGCCCGAGACCGCGCCGTTTTGGATGTAGAGCGCCATCGCGCCGATGGCGGTCGTGCGCGGGAAGTCGATGGGGTCGAGCCCTTTCAGCCGACGCGCCGCCTCCACTGCCGCGAGCATCCCGCTCGCACAGGATTCAACATAGCCCTCCACGCCGGTCATCTGTCCGGCAAAGGCGATGCGGGGCTCGGCAATCAGGCGGTAATAGCGGTCGAGCAGCCCGGGGCTTTTCAGGAAGGTGTTGCGGTGCATCTTGCCGTAGCGCAGATACTCCGCGTTTGCGAGCGCGGGGATCATGCCGAACACGCGCCGCTGCTCGGGAAAGGTCAGATGCGTCTGGAAGCCGACGAGGTTGTAGACCGTGCCTTCGGCGTTGTCGCGGCGAAGCTGTACGACAGCAAAGTAGTTTTCCCCCGTTTCGGGGTTTCTCAAACCGACGGGCTTGAGCGGTCCGTAGCGCAGCGTGTCAAAGCCGCGGCGCGCCATGACCTCCACGGGCATACAGCCCTCGAACACGCCCGAATCCTCAAAGCCGTGGACAGCCGCTTCCTCCGCCTGCGCCAGTGCGTTCACGAAGGCGGTATACTCCGCCTCGTTCATGGGGCAGTTGATGTAATCCGCGTCGCCCTTGCCGTAGCGCGAGCCGAACCACGCCTTGGTCATGTCGATGGACTCAAAGGCGATGAGCGGCGCGGCGGCATCGAAGAAGTGGAGAAAATCTCCGTCGGGGCAGCGTGCAGCGATGGCGGGAATCAGCGCATCCGAGGTGAGGGGGCCCGTGGCGACAATGACCTCGCCCTCGGGAATCTCGGAAAGCTCCCGCTCCTCGACCTCGATGTTGGGATGGCTGCGGAGCTTTTCGGTGATAGTCTCGGCAAATGCCACACGGTCAACGGCCAGCGCGCCGCCCGCGGGAACGCGGTGCCGCTCCGCCGACTGCATTACAAGGCTGCCCATGCGGCGCAGCTCCTCCTTGAGAAGCCCCACCGCGTTGGAGAGATCGTCTCCGCGCAGGGAGTTGGAGCAGACCAACTCGCAGAACAGCGGCGAGGTATGCGCCGGTGTCATTTTGATCGGCTTCATGTCAATGAGCCGGACGTTTAATCCCCGCTCGGCAAGCTGCCACGCGGCCTCGGAGCCGGCAAGTCCCGCCCCGCAGACCGTGATGTCAACGCTCATTTCTCCGCCGCCTTTTTTGTGCTTTTCTTCGCGGTCGTGGTCTTTTTCGCAGCCGTTTTCGCAGCCGTCTTCTTGGCGGTCTTTTTCGCGTCGGTCTTTTCCGCCTCGGTGCCGTCCGCATTGGCAGACGGGCGGCGGCGATAACCGCGCTTATCCTCCGGCAGGAAGTTCGGGCATTCCTCGTTGATGCAGAAGGGCTTGCGCTGACCCTTGCCGGAGAGCTTGAACATGGTCTTACCGCACTCGGGGCATACGTCCTTGGTGGGCACGTCCCAGGTCATGAAGCCGCAGGTCTTGTTGTTTTCGCAGGCGTAGAACGGATAGCCCTTGCGGCTGGTGCGCTTGAGCATACGGCCGCCGCACTTGGGACATTTGCCGGGCATCTCCACCACGATGGGCATGGTGAAGGAGCAGTCGGGATAGCCCGGGCAGGCCAGAAAACGCCCGAAGCGTCCGGACTTGAAGACGAGATTCTTGCCGCAGTTGGGGCAGATCTCCGTCGAGACCTCATCCGGCACTCTCAGATGGATGCCCTGCAGGGCATCCTCGGCCTTGTCGAGGGATTCGTTGAAGCCGCCGTAGAACTCCGCCAGAATGCCTTTCCACGGGGTTTTGCCCTCCTCGACCTTGTCGAGGTCGGACTCCATGCGCGCCGTGAACTTCACGTCCACGATGTCGCTGAAGCGCTCCTCCATGAGCTGGTTGACGGTCTCGCCCAGCGGCGTGGGGCGGAGGTATTTGCCCTCCTTGACCACATATTCGCGGGCGGTGATGGTGGTGATCGTCGGCGCGTAGGTGGAGGGGCGGCCGATGCCCTTTTCCTCCAGCGCCCGAATGAGCGTCGCCTCCGTGTAGCGGGCGGGCGGCGTGGTGAAATTCTGTTCTTTTTTGAGATCCTTGCATGCGACCTGCTCGCCCTCTGTCAGCGCGGGCAGAGGCTTTTTGCCCTCGTTTTCCTCGTCTTCATCCTTGTTTTCCTCGTACACGGCGGTGTAGCCGGGGAACTGGATCTCGGAATGGAAGGCGCGGAAATCGTAGCCGGAGCACTCGGCATTGACCACGATGTTATCGTAGATGGCGTTCGCCATCTGGGATGCCGTGAAACGACCCCAGATCAGGCGGTACAGGCGGTACTGCTCCCCCGTCAGGCTCTTGCGCACCATGTCCGGTGTCAGCGACGGGATGGAGGGGCGGATCGCCTCGTGCGCATCCTGCGCATTGGAGCCGGTCTTATAGCGGCGGGGCTTGCCGGTGTAGTAGTTTTCACCGTAGTGAGACTTGATGAACGCACCCGCGGCGGCGAGGGCATCCTCGCTCAGACGCAGAGAGTCGGTTCGCATATAGGTGATGAGACCGATCGTGCCCTCACCCTCGATATCGACACCTTCATAGAGCTGCTGGGCAATGGACATAGTGCGCCGCGGGGTCATGCCGAGGCGGCGGGAGGCCTCCTGCTGAAGCGTGGAGGTGATGAACGGAGGCGAGGGAGAACGCTGCTTGGACACATGGCGCACGGATTCGATGGTGAAGGGCTTGCCCTCCACGGCACGGATGACCGTGTTGACCTCGTCCTCGTTTTTCAGTTCCTTTTTCTTGTCGCCCTCGCCGTGGAACGCCGCGGTGAAGCTCTCGCCGCTGTTTTTGGTGAGCGTGGCGTTGAGATACCAGTATTCCTCGGGGGTGAAATCTTTGATTTCCCGTTCGCGGTCGATGACCATGCGGGTGGCGACAGACTGCACGCGGCCCGCGGACAGCCCTTTGCGCACCTTGCGCCACAGCAGCGGCGACAGCTTATAGCCCACGATGCGGTCGAGAATACGCCGCGCCTGCTGCGCGTCCACCAGATTCTGGTCGATGTCGCGGGGATGCGCCATGCCCTCCCGCACGACGTTTTTGGTGATCTCGTTAAAGGTGATACGGCGTGCCTTCTCATCGGGCAGGTCGAGCAGTTCCTTCAGATGCCAGCTGATCGCTTCGCCCTCGCGGTCCGGGTCGGTCGCGAGATAGACGGTCTGCGCGTTTTTGGCGGCTTTTTTCAGTTCGTCAATGACAGCCTCGCGCCCCTTGACCGGCTGATACGCCGGCTCAAAGCCGTTTTCGATGTCCACGCCCATGGTGTTCTTGGGCAGGTCACGCAGATGTCCCATCGACGCGATGACTTTATAGTCCCCGCCGAGGTATTTTTCGATCGTGCGTGCCTTGGCGGGCGATTCGACGATCACAAGATCTTTTTTTGCCATACCAGTCGTTATCCTTTCTTCTCCACAAGCCGATAGCGTTTTCCGTTTTCCTGCCGCACCCAGCCGCCGATCTCGAGCATCGTCAGCGCGGCGGTCACTTTCGCGGCAGGCAGGCCTGTTTTGGCGGTAATGTCATCCGAAAGCAGACATTCGCCGCCGATCGCCTCGGCGACTGCCCTCTGCTCCTCCGGAAGACCTTGCATTTTTTCTACTAGGTCAATATAAAGCAGCTCCGGATTCTTGTCAATCTCTTTTTTTAATTGTATGGGTGCTTTTTTTCCCGTTACGGGCCTAAAAGCCCCCTGATACTGTGCCATGACCTGCTTTCCGTCCGTCACGGCGAGGGCTCCCTGCAGCAGCAATCCGTTTGAGCCCACGCAGGCGGGCACGTCGGCATTGCCGGGCACGACGAACACATCCCGATTCTGCTCCAGGGCATGACGCGCCGTCACAAGAGACCCGCTGCGCTTCGGCGCTTCCACCACGACGACACCCAGCGACAGACCGGAAATGATGCGGTTGCGTTCCTTGAAATTCCACGGCTGCGTCCGCATCCCGGGCGGGTATTCGCTTATGACCGCGCCGCATTGCTCCGCGGCGGCAAACAGGTTTTTGGCGCTTTTCGGAAAGATCTCGTTGATCGCCGTTCCCAACACGCCGATGACCGTTCCGCCTGCGCGGAGAGCACCCTCCATCGCCGCGGAATCTACGCCCATTGCCAGACCCGACACCACAACGCCGCCCTCGGCGGCGATCTGTCCACCCAGACGCAGCGCCATTTTCTGTCCGTAGGGCGTGCAATGACGTGTGCCTACCACGCCGACACAGGCGAGCTCGTCCGTTTCGGGAAGCGTTCCTTTTATATACAGCACAGCGGGCGGGTCGGCGATCTGCCGCAGGCGTTCGGGATAGTCCGCATCCTGCACGGTCAAGATCCCGATCCCCTGTTCCTGGCACGCGGACAAAATATCCGCCGTCCGCTCCATGCTTTTGTCGCAAAGCTGCTCCAGCGGCCATCGCTCCAGACCGACCGCCGCCAGCTCCTCCCGCTCGGCGAAGAATATCTTTTCCGGATCGCCGAAAATGTCCAGCAGCTTCTGCCGCACCGCCGAGCCGAGATTGATGCTCGACAGCCACACCCAGTATTTTGTCTTTGCCATCAGCGCACCAGCTCCCACATACACAGCGCCGCTGCTACCGCCGCGTTCAGCGATTCCGCCTGCGGTTGCATGGGGATGATGAGCTCGCCGTCACATTGCGCCCGCAGCGCCGGAGACAGCCCGTGCCCCTCGTTTCCGATGGCGATCGCCGCGTTCTTCGTCCCCAGTGCGCGGATGTCCGCCGCCTTTTCCGACAGCGCCGCACCGTACAGCGGAAGCCCGCCGAGGACGGTTTTCAGCTCCTCCGACTCGCATTTCACGAATCGCTGGCGAAAGATCGCCCCCATCGTCGCCCGCACGGTCTTCGGCCCGTAGGGGTCGGCGCAGGCACCGCACAGCACCACCAGATCAACGCCCAGCGCATCCGCCGTACGCAAAACCGTCCCCACATTGCCCGGGTCCTGAAGATTTTCCAGCACGATGGCATTCCGCGGGCTTCCCGCCGAGGCTTCCTGCATCCGCACCGCGAACACCGGCCCGGGCGAGTTTTTCAGCGGCGATACATAATCCAATATATCCCGCGTCACCAGCCGGTATGCAAAGCCGTCCACGTCCTCCGTGGAAAGCACCATCGCCACCTCGGCTCCGGCCTTCACCGCCTCGTCCAGCAGCTTCTGCCCCGCGCCGACAAACAGCCCGCTCTCCCGCCGGCTCTCCGCCGAGTTTACAAGCGAGGAAAACTGCTTGATGAGTTCATTTTGTCGTGACCGGATCGCTTCCATACCGTCCTCCGATAATTCCATTTCTTTATACTTTTTACTATAACCTATCGCGCCCGTATTGGCAAGCCCCAAAAGAAAGCCTCCGGAGGCGGTTTGTCCTCCGGAGGTATCCTTATCACTGTCCGACGCTCAGCGTGAGCGTTCGGGATTCATCCTCAAAGAAGCGGACAAAGAGCGTCCGCTCGTTGCAGTTGATCACTTCCGTGAAGGTGGATTCCCAGTATTCGTTGGCAAATTCCTGCTCCTCCCGACTCAGACTGCGAACGTAGTCGCCCTTGATCTGCTCCAGCTCGATGATGAAGTCGCTGTATTCCTTGTCCGTGACAAAATCATAGGTCGCAAAGGGATAGGCTCCCACGTTTTCGCTGAGAGTGTCAAAGGGACAGGTGGAGGGGTCGTAGACCTGCGAATAGCTGACCTGCCGGATGAGATCGTACATATCCTCCTCACTCTGCACGGCATCGATGCCGTTCATCAGCAGCTCGTAGCGCCCGACACCGCATTTGAGCGTCTGCAGCTCCGCCAGCGTTTCGTTGACGTAGAAATTCGCCTGCGCGTGCTGATAGTCCGTCCAGAAGATCTCGTCCATGCCGAACTCCAAAAGGCCGTAATGTCCCGTGGCATCGGCGATGATGAAGCAGTAGTTCCAGTAGCCGTCCTGCGAATAGACGTTCAGCGTCTTGACGTATTCCAGAGCCTCGTCCACCGTGGCGCAATGCTCCCCCACGTAACGGGGCAGCTCAAACATATACACACGCTCCTTGGAATCGGGATTGGTGCCCGAGCAGGAGAATTTGGCATCGCCGGTCGGCCAGCATTCGCCGTAGCGCATATTGACCTCGATGTAGAGCCCCTCGGAGTTCAGAACGTCGTCCGCGATGAAGGGCAGCAGATCGGTGAAATCCTTGTCTACGCCGTATAGCTTCACCATTTCGTAGTCCGGCGAATAGTCGCGGAAGGTGTAGGCAAGTCCCACAGTATCGTAGCAGCCGCGGCAGGAGGTGCGGAACACATACGCCGCCTTGCCGGAGATGTTGAGGTCCATGTTGCGCCCCACCAGCGTTTCGCCCGCATCCGTGACCGTCGCCACGGCGGAGCAGCCGCCGCCCCAGTTGTCGTTATGCTCGGCAAAAAATTTCTCCGCGGCTTTGTAGTTCAGGCGCTTATAGGTGCCCATATCGAACACACGGTCGAGGATTTCCTCCGGCATCGTGTTGCGTCCGCAGCCGCTCAGAAGCGCCATCAGCAGCGCCGCCGCCATCAGTAAAGACGTATATTTTGCAATCTTTTTCATATTATCTCTCCTTTGCAATTGCTCCCATACGATCTGTTCATTTATCGCAGGATCACAAGGAGCTTTATCATACATTCATCGATGATCTCAACAATTCTTTTACTCAAATCAGGAATTCTTATCCATTTAGCAATTTTGCTTCGTAAAAATTCTACGATCAATCCCGAAACAAAAATCAGTGACGCAAAAGCAAAAACATATACCACGCCTAATGCTATGGGTTTGCTTACAACAAAGGCGAACGCGTCTTTAAGGATGTTGTTCCAGATCACTTGATTTATCTGAAATAAATAGATCCCAAAGGCCAGCGGTGAGAGCTTTGAAATAAGAGTCCCTTTCAGTTTAATTCTTGCAAAGAGAACGACCATGATCATTCCGCTCAGCAAAATGGTCGGCGATACATATTTGATCAATTCATCGTTTCCGACAAAAACATATATGCCCCATGTAAGAACAATACAAGCGGCCCAGACAAGAATAAGTACCGAACTCTTTTTCGTTTCAAACAGTTTTATCTTTTTCGCCAAAGCACCTATGCAATACAGAACCACGAGCCATAAGGCGGAGTATCCCTCATTCGTTTTGAACGGATCGGTGGCTGTCCCCATAACCGAGAATAATACCAAAAGAACAATAAGCGTTTTCTTTGCGAATACTTCATCGATTCCGAATATAAATCGGTTAAGGATCGGAATGGCCAGGAATAAAGCAAAAAACGCCGTAAAATACCAAAACTTCCCAAACGTCACAGGAAGGGCGCATTTTATGATTTCTTTTACGGTCCAACTTTCTTGAAAGCCAAGTATCGTGAAAACCAATGTCACAATAAAGGAATAGAAAAACGCCTGAAACCACATTTCCGCTAATTTTTCATATTTCCTTGGTTTATCGATTGCCATGTATCCGCTGATAATGGCAAATCCGTCAACAGCGCAATAAGCAAGAATTTCTATAAACCAATATACTTTATGATCCAAAGTGCCGATCTCACAAGCTTGTAAAATACCGCCTTGCTTAAGAGTGTGCAGGATGCATACCATAAACATAAGCACCAGCCGGAGCAGATCCACGCCGTAATTCCGTTCTTTCACCATAATGTCTGTCTCTCTTCACAAAAACTATTAAAAAAAATCCTCCCTTCGTATAAAAGAACTTTTTAGCCAATTCTTCTCATCATTCACTAAGAAAAGATTTTGGATGCAGCAGTGTTTTATACGAATATCGGAGGATTTTTCTTAAATCCCTTGTAAACAGGGTTTTAGCAGTCTACAGGCTTCATCGTCGGGAACAGGATCACGTCGCGGATGGAGTCCGTTCCGGCGAGCATCATGACCGAGCGGTCAATACCGATGCCGAGACCGCCTGTGGGCGGCATACCGTATTCCAGAGCCTCGCAGAAGTCCACATCCATATCGGTGGCTTCGTCGTTGCCGGCAGCCTTGAGCGCCGCCTGGCGCTCGAAGCGGATGCGCTGATCGAGCGGGTCGTTCAGCTCGGAGAAGGCGTTGCCCATCTCGCAGGCGCAGATGAAGCACTCGAAGCGCTCCGTCAGGCGCGGGTCGGCGGGGCTGCGCTTGGCGAGCGGCGAGACCTCCACGGGATACATGGTGATGAAAGTCGGCTGGATGAGCTTCTCCTCCACCTTCTGGTCGAAGCACTCGTACAGCGCCTCGCCCCAGGTGCGGCCCACACCCTCCATGTCCACGCCCGCGGCCTCGGCGGCCTTGCAGGCCTCCTCCGCGTCGGAGATGGCATTGAAGTCGATGCCGACGTATTCCTTGACCGCGTCGATCATCGTCAGCCGCCGCCAGCCGGGGGTCAGGTCGATGTCGTGGCCGAGCCAGTTCAGCTGGTAGGTGCCGCGCAACTCCTTCGCGCCCTCGGTGAGGATGCCCTCGACGATGTCCATCATGGTGTTGAAGTCGGCGTAGCTCTCATAGAGCTCAACGGTCGTGAACTCGGGGTTGTGCTTGGTGTCCATGCCTTCGTTGCGGAAGATGCGGCCGATCTCATACACGCGCTCGAGGCCGCCCACGATCAGCCGCTTGAGATTCAGCTCCGTGGCGATGCGGAGATACATATCGATGTCAAGCGTGTTGTGGTGTGTGATGAAGGGACGGGCATTCGCACCGCCGAGGATGGTGCCGAGAACGGGTGTCTCGACTTCATAATAGCCGCGCTCGTCCAGATAGCGGCGGACGATGCGGATGAAGTTGATGCGCAGTTCAAAGACCTTGCGGCTCTCCTCGTTCATGATGAGGTCCACATAGCGGCGGCGGTAGCGCTGCTCCATGTCCGTCATGCCGTGGAATTTCTCCGGCAGGGGGCGCAGCGACTTCGACAGCAGCGTGATCTTCGTCACATGGACACTGACCGTCTCGGTCTTGGTTTTGAACACAAAGCCCGTCGCGCCGACAATGTCGCCCACGTCCCAAGTCTTGACCTCCGCAAGCTCGTCGCCGAGCTCATTGACGGAGACATAGAGCTGGATGCGTCCTTTGTCGTCCTGAATGTCGATAAAACCGGCCTTGCCGTGCACGCGCTTCGCCATCACACGCCCCGCCACGCAGACATCCTTGCCCTCCAGCGTGTCGAAGTTGTTCGTGACCTCCACGGAATAGTGGCTGCGCTCAAACTTGGTGATATGATAAGGGTCGCGTCCCCGATCCTGCAAATCAAAGAGCTTCTCGCGGCGAACGCGCATTTCGTCGGACAGACCGGCGGGTTCATTGCGATAGCCTTCGGGGTAGTTGCTCATGTTATATCCTCCGTAATCATGGGGTGTTATCAGTAATTGACCTCAAGGATCTTGAATTTCAGCTCGCCCGCCGGCGCTTCCACCGTGACGGTCTGACCGGCCTTGTGCCCGATCAGTCCCTTCCCGAAGGGAGAATCGTCGCTGATGCGCCCCACGGAGGGATTCGCCTCCTGCGAGCCGACAATCTGATAGGTTTCTTCTTCGTTGAATTCAAGGTCGAGAACCTTGACCTTGCTGCCGATGCCCACAACGCCCTTGCGCTGCTCCACCGGCTCCACGATCTCCGCGTTGGCAAGCAGGGATTTATATTCGGCAATCTTTGAATAAAGCTTGCCCTGCTCCTCCTTTGCCTCGTCGTATTCGCTGTTTTCGGAAAGGTCGCCGTAGCTGCGAGCCTCCTTGATAAGCTCAGAAACTTCCTTTTCACGCACGGTCTGCATATACTCCAGTTCCTTCTGCAGCTCCTCGTAACGCTCGCGGCTCATTTTGAATTTTGCTTCACCGGCCATGCTGATACCTCCGAATTAATTATTATCCGATTAAGTGATTATTATATGATATTGTTTCCGCTTCTGTCAAGACGCAAGCGCCATGATCGCCGCCGTAAGCTGCGAATCCTCCGCCGCATTTTTCTCTGCCTGCGAGTAGTACGGCACCGACTCGCCGAGTTCGCACTCCGCATCCGGCACAAGCCCTCCGGCTGCCGCCAGATCCACGCGCTGCGGCGTGAGATAGGTATAGCGCGAAATATGCACCGCGCTGCCATCCGACAGCTCATAGGTCACCTGACTGCGCGCTTTACCCGTGGTCGCTTCACCCGCGATCACCGCCGCCTCATATTCCCGCAGCGCCGCGGCAAAAAACTCCGCCGCCGAATAGCTGTCCGCATTGGTGATGACCGCCATGGGCAGCTCCACGCACACAGCATCCGAAGTCTCCACGACTTCATTTCCTTTCTTATCCGTGCGGATGAACAGATCGCCCTCCGGCAAAAGCCGATCCAGCAGGCGGCAAAGCTCCTTTACACTCCCGCCGGGATTGCTCCGCACATCGAACACCAGCGCCGCAGCACCGTCTGCAAGCAGCGCGTCCACCGCGCCGATGGCGCTGTCCGCCAAGCCCGTCTCAAAGTTTTCGAGCCGGATATAGCCTATGCCGTCCGGCAGCATCTCATAGCTCACGGGGTCGGTTTTTACCTGCTCACAGCTCACGGCGACCTCACGCTCCGAGCCATCCTCTGCCCGCAGCGTCAGCAGTGCTTCCCCGCCGAAATCCGCCTGGATCAAGGCTTTCAGCTCCGCGCTCGTCCCGTCCGTCACATCCACGCCGTCGCAGGCCATGATGATCTCGCCGACACGCACGCCCGCCAGCTCGGCAGGGCCTCCGGCACTCAGTTCCTCGATGCGGAAGCCGCCCGTCTCCTCGTCCTTGACGATGCTGACACCGATGCCCTGGTAGCGGTTATTGGTGAAGTCCAGATAATCCTTATAGGCCTCTGCGTCCATGTAGTAGCTCCAGCGGTCATCCAGCGACGCGACAGCGGCGGAAAGAGCGGCATCGGTAAAGTCCTCCGCCTCATACTCGCCCACATAATTCCGCTCGGCGATGCCCATGACCGTGGCGAATTTGGTCACATACGAAAAGGACTGAAAGCCGCCCAGCCGCAGCACCACCGCCACCAGCATCACCAGCACGCCCAGAGCGAACGCGGCAAAGAGACATAGAATTTTTGTCAATTTTTCGTTATCCACACTTGCTCCTCAAAGGAAAATTCCGGACGGCCGAAGCCGTCCGGATATAGTTTGCTCGATCGTCAATTCGCGTAAACGTAGTCAAAGGAAGTCGGGTCCACATAGTTGCCCGAGGAATCCTGAATACGGAAGTCCAGATGCGGACCGGTGGAGATGCCGGTGGAGCCGACCCCGCCGACCGATTGTCCCTGCTCCAAATACTGTCCGGCAGAGACATAGGACTCAGAAAGGTGCATATAGGTCGCGGTATAACCGTTGTCCATGGCGACCGTAACATAGTTGCCCATGCTGGAATCGGAGCCGGACGCAATGACCGTACCGCTGCCGGCATTCCAGACATCGGTGCCGTAGATATTGGAGCCGGAGATGTCAATGCCCCTATGGTTGGAGCTTGCACCCGCTGTCGGCGATTGACGCGGACCGTAATAGGAGGTGATCATGGTGCTCCAGGAGGGCCATAGCAGCGTGGCTCCGCCGCCGCCGCTGGCATAGACAGCCGCACCCGTGCTGCGGGCAGCCTGCTGCACCGCAGCAGCGGAGATCTGGGCGGCGTAATACGCCGCGAGCTGCTCCGCAATGGCTTCGGAGAGTTCCGCCTCCTTCGCTTCTTCCTCCCGCATCAGCTCCTGATAGGCCTCGATATCCTCCTGGATCGCCGCGATCATGGCGCAAGCTGCGTCGATATCCGCTGCGAGCTGGACTTTTTTCTCCTCGTATTCTTTTTTCTTCTCCTCGTTGAGCTCGGTCATTTCCTTGGCCTCGGCCTCAAGCTCCTCCACCGTGCGGCGAGCCTCGAGATAGGCGGTGCAGAGGTCTTTATCATACTGGGAGATGTCCTTGATGGCATCCAGCAGCGTCAGCAGATTGCTGAGAGAACCTGCCTTGAAAAGCGCCGCGACGTAGCTGAGCTTGGAGTCCTCCTCCATCGCACGCAGACGATCGAGCCAAAGCTCCTTCTGCTTCGCTTCGTTGGCACGCGCCGTCTCCAGATCCGCTTCGCGGTTGGCGGCGTAATTATCCAGAATGTCGATCTGCTCGGCGATGATGTCGAGCTCCTGCTGCGCCAGCATATTTTTCTCGTCCAGCGCCGCCTTCTTTTCCAGGACGGACTGCTGCTGGAAGCCGAGATCGTCGATCTGCGTTTGCAGCTCCGCCATACGCTCCTCGACCTCGCCCATCTGGTCGTTCAGGCTGTTCAGGTCGCCCGACACGGTGGCAAAGGTCGGCAGGATGCCCATCGAAACGAGCATCACCAGCGCGAGCGCCATGCTGATCAAAGTTTTACTTTTATTATTCACAGATTATAACTCCTTTGTTCTCGTCGGCCGCTCAAAGACACGCCGACGGTGATCTCGCACAGAAACAATTCCGCGCGAACTTGGCTATATTTTACACCAAAACGGACACAAAAGCATATCAAAGCAGTTACAATCAGTTACAAAAGAAACATTTCCCTCGTTTTCCCCTGCTATTTCAAGGAAAAAGCAAGCCCCCGACAGCCGCAGCCGTCGGGGGGATATATTGCTTATGCGTAGATGTAATTATAAGCGAGAGGATTGATAAAGCTGCCGTTTTGCAGCACGGAGAAGTGGATATGCGGGCCGGTGGAGTTGCCGGTGGAGCCGACGTAGCCGATGATCTGCCCCTGCGAGACATACTGTCCGGCGGAGACAGCCACCGAGGACATATGACCGTACAGCGTGGAATAGCCGTTGCCGTGGGAGATGGTGACGCAGTTGCCGTAGCCGCCGTTCCAGCCGGCCTGCGACACATAGCCGTCTGCCGCCGCCCAGATCGCGGTGCCGTAGCTCGCGCCGATGTCCACGCCCTTATGGTTGGTGCTGCCGATGCCGCCGGGCGATACGCGCGGACCGAAATAGGAAGTGATGAGGCCGGTATAGGACGGCCAGAGGAAGGTCGAGCCGTCACCGGAGAAATTGGCGTTTCCGGCGCTGCCGTCGATGGCGATACCCGCAGCCAGCGCCGCCAGACGGGCAGCCTCCTGCTCGCGAGCGACCGCCTCATCGTATTCCGCCTGCTTTTCGGCAATCTGCGCCGCGACCGCGTTGGCATCCGCCTCCTCCGCCGCACGCAGCTCCTCATAACCCTCGAGCGTGCTTTCCAGCTCACGGATCATGGCATCCGCCGCGTCGATATCCGCCTGAAGCTGTATCTTTTTCGCCTCCAGCTCCGCGAGGTTTTCCCCGTTGAGCCGCGCCATTTCCTCCGCTTCGGCCTCGAGGGTCTCGACGTTCTTGCGGGCATCTATGTAGTTGGCAAACAGGTCTTTATCGCGCTGGGAGATCTCCGTTACGGTGTCGATGCGCGTAATCAGGTCGGAGAAGCTTTTCGCCTCAAAGATGACCTGCAGATAGCTCATGTCGGAATTTTCCTCCATGGCACGCAGGCGGCCGAGCCACGCATCGTGCTGCGCCTGCTCCTTGTCACGCGCTTTTTCCAGATCCTCCTGGCGGTTGGCCATATAGCGCTCGATGATCCCGATCTGTTCCTCGATCACATCCAGCTCCTGCTGAGCCAGCGTGTTTTTCTCGTCCAGGATCGCCTTTTTCTCCAGTGTGGACTGCTTCTGGTTGTCGAGGTCGTCGATCTGCACCTGAATGGCATCGATGCGCCCCTGGATCTCGCTTTTCTGATCCTTCAGCGCGTTGATCTCGCTCTTGATGTCGGTGGACGATGCCGCCAGCGCGGGGATCGCCGTCGCGATCAGCGACACGACAAACAGCACAACCAGCAAAATACATATAACGGAAATGATTATCTTTCTTGATTTCATAGGGTAACCTCCGGTATTAAACCTTCAGATAATTGCGAATGGCGATGGCGCTTCCGAACACGCCCACCACAAAGCCGACACCCGCAAAGATCGCCAGCATGGTCAGCTTTACTTCAGCAAAGGGGATGACCGAGACCAGATCGCCCACCAGTCCCGTCATGATGCGGTTGGTGATTACGTCATAGACCGCCCACTCGATGATGTAGGCGATCAGACCGCCGATCAGACCCAGAATCAGACCCTCCACCACGAAGGGGAAGCGGATGAAGGAGTCGGACGCACCCACCATTTTCATAATGGCGATCTCCTCGCGGCGGCTGTAGGTCGCGAGCTTCACGGTGTTCGCCATGATGAAGACGGACACGATGACAAGGATCACGATCAGGATCAGCGAAATGGCGCTGACCACATTGCGCACCGTCACAAAGCCCTGCGCCACCTCGAGGTAGGCATTGACCTTCGCGATGCCGGTGATGTTGTAGAGATCCTGCTGCGTCTGCGCCGTCAGCGAGATGTCGTTCAGATAGATTACATAGCGGTCGCGGAACACACTCTCGTTCACGTCCTCAAACAGGCTCTGATCCTCATACTGGGAGGCAAATTCCTGCATCGCCTCCGCGCGGGTCACAAAGCGGCAGGATGCTACGTTGGGCATCGTCGCGATGGATACCTCCAGCGCGCGGGCATCCTCCTCGGAGTAGGTGTCCTCCACATAGGCGATGATCTCGTTGGTGTCCTCCAGATCCTTGATCATGCTCGAAATATTTACGGCGACCAGCGAGAAGGAGCCCATGATGACCAGACACGCCACGATGATCGTCACCGTCGCAAAGCTCATAAAACCGTGTGTGACGATGCTTTTCAGACCCTCTTTGACGAGGTAGCCGAATTTAGTCGATTTCATAGCTGTAATACCCATCCATTCCGTCGGAGATCACGCGGCCGTCCTCAATGGCGACCACGCGTTTGGAGAAGGAGTTGACCAGTTCCTTTTCATGCGTCACGACCAGAACGGTCGTTCCCATCTCATTGATCTTGTCCATCAGCAGCATCAGCTCCAGCGAACGCGCAGGGTCAAGGTTGCCGGTAGGCTCGTCCGCGATCAGCAGCTTTGGGGAATTGACAATGGCACGCGCCACCGCCACACGCTGCTGCTCACCGCCGGAGACCTCCCGCGGGAAACGGTTTTCGCGTCCGGTCAGACCCACGAGCTCCAGCACATAGGGCACGCGCTTTTTAATGTCACGGTTGGATGCCCCCACCACGTGCATGGCAAAAGCCACGTTCTCGAAGATGGTCTTATCCTCGATCAGACGGAAATCCTGAAAGACCGTGCCGATGGTACGGCGCATCTCGGGCAGCTTGCGGTGCGGCATTTTGCGCAGGTCGAAGCCGTTGACATGAAGCTTGCCGGCGCAGGCAGCCACCTCGCCGGTGATGAGCTTGATGATGGAGGTCTTGCCGCTGCCGGAGGGCCCGACGAGGAACACGAATTCCCCGTCCTCTATGGTAAAGCTCATATCGTGGACAGCTTTCACGTCGCCGCCCGGATAGACCATGGATACTTTATCGAATTTGACCATCAGATCACTTCCTTACATTGCGTCCGTTCTGGCTGTCCAGATATTTTTTGACCATCAGCGCCACCTTGAACACGATGGCATGGTCAAACTCCCGCAGATCGAGGCCGGTCAGCTTTTTAATCTTCTCAAGCCGATAGACCAGCGTGTTGCGGTGGACAAAGAGCTTGCGGCTGGTTTCCGAGACGTTGAGGTTGTTTTCAAAGAATTTGTTGATGGTGTAGAGCGTCTCCTGATCGAGCGAGTCGATGGGGCTCTTTTTGAAGACCTCCGAGAGGAACATCTCGCAGAGGGTATTGGGCAGTTGATAGATGATGCGGCCGATGCCGAGATTGCCGTAGCTGATGACGCTCTTTTCCGTGTCGAACACCTTGCCGACCTCGATGGCGGTCTGGGCTTCCTTGTAGCGATCCGCCAGCTCGCGCAGGTGCATCACGGGCGATCCGACACCGATGACCGTGCGCAGGTCCAGCTCGTTCTGGATCGTTTCCTGGATATTCAGCGCGATCTTTTCAATGTCTTCCGACTCCATCGGCGCGTTCAGTTCCTTGATGAAGGTGATGTCACTCTCGGAGGTGGAGAGCAGGAAATCGCGCTCGGCGGCGGCAAAGTTCTGCTGCAGATACTCCATCAGAGACTGGTCGTTCGCGGAAAGCTGACGAATGATGAACACCGCCCGCGGCGCTTCCGTATTGAATCGCAGCTCCTTGGCACGCACATATACGTCGCCGGGCAGAATGTTGTCGGAGATGATATTCTTGACGAAGGTGGCGGTATCGTGCTTGTCGTCATAGCTGGCCTTGGTCTCTCCGAGCGCTACGGCTGCCACGATGCACAGACCGCTCGCCAGCGCGTCCGCCCCCTCGACGAAAACACAGTATTCGCCGCGGCGACCGCCCTCGGCGATGCAGCGGCAGGTCTTTCCGTCCGCTTGGAACACACCGTCCCAGGGCTCCTGCTCCGCAAAACGGATCTCCAGACGTGCGCCCATCAGCGCGAGATCCGACGAAGCAACCACGTTGCCCTGCTCATCCACCACACCAATGCAGCGCTCGCTCGCCTCTTTCATCTGCATGATCACACTTTGGAAGATGCGACTCGACATAGCTTTTTCCCTCCGCCTTCAGCAGTCTTATACATAAAGTTTCATGTTCTTTTACAAAACCTGTTACATAATAGTACATTTCTTGTCATTTTTCAATAGTTTTTTGAAATAAAATTGTTAATTTTTTTAATCTTTGTAACTTATGTCGCTATTTTGCACAAAAAAAGGCTTTGTCCTTTGACAAAACCCAAGATATTGCGTTTGGTATTTATTCCAAAGCAAGCTGAATTTCCTGCACCGACAGCCGTCGAAATGCACAAGGCGGCAAATCCGCGTCCAAAATCAGCTTTCCGATGGAAATTCGTTTTAAGCGAAGCACCCTGTGCCCGCAGACGGCAAAGAGATTTTTGACCTCATGGTACTTCCCCTCCGTCACCGTCACCCATGCGTGACACGGCTCATGCGGGTCGGGCTCCAGCTTCGCGGGTCTGTATTCCGTCCCGTCAGACAGAATAATGCCCGCTGCCATTTTATCCGCGTCCTCCTCCCCGACCGGACTGTCCAGCCACGCCTCATAGCGTTTTTCCGTTCCGCTGCGAGGCGATGTGACCTTGTGTGCATAAGCGCCGTCGTCGGTCATCAGCAGCAGCCCCGTCACATCCGCATCAAGCCGCCCCACCGGAAAAATGCCGCGCGCCTGCAATTCCTTGGGAAAGAGCCGCGTAACTGCGGGATAGCGCTCATCCTCCGTCGCCGAGACATAGTCCTCCGGCTTGTGGAGCATATAATAGACGAATTCCGCCGTGTCCACTTCCCGTCCGTCCGCCAGAACGATGCTTTCGCGGCTGACCTTTGTCTCGGGGCGCACGATCGTCTGCCCGTCCACTGTCACACGCCCCGCCGTGATGGCAGCCCTCGCCTCACGGCGGGTATAGCGTCCCGAGGCGGAGAGCAGCTTATCCAGTCTTTCACTCATAGCGGCACCCCTTTGATACATAGAATAGAACATGAAAACACTCAACAAAACAGCACGAAGGACTCTGCTGATCGTCGCAGCCCTCGCCGTTCTGGCGTTGGTCGTCGGGCTCATCGCGCGGGACAGGGACGACACCAACACGCAGATCGTGACCGACAAAAGCGAGCGCATGGAGTATCTGCGGCAGCTCGGCTGGGAAACGGACGGCAACAGCGAGCAGCGGCAGGAGATCCTGCTGCCGCGGGAATTTGACGCGGTGCTGAGCCGATACAACGAGCTGCAAAAGCAGCAGGGCTTTGACCTCGCGGACTACGCCGGTCTCAACGCCACGCTCTACAGCTATCGCGTGACCAACTGGCCGGAGCCGAAGCTCACCGTCATCGCCGAGCTGTATGTCGTGAAAGGCCGCGTTGTCGGCGGGGATATCCATTCGACCGCCCTCGACGGATTTATGATCGGCATTCAATGAAAAAGCTCCCGCTGAAACAGCGGGAGCCTTTTTAGAGCAGAGAATTACTCGGCGACTTCGATGACGACGCCGGAGCCAACGGTACGGCCGCCTTCACGGATAGCGAAGCGGAGGCCCTTCTCGATGGCGATGGGGGTGATCAGCTCAACGTTCATGTCGACGTTATCGCCGGGCATGCACATCTCAACGCCTTCGGGCAGGTTGATGACGCCGGTCACGTCGGTGGTACGGAAGTAGAACTGAGGACGATAGTTGTTGAAGAAGGGAGTATGACGGCCGCCTTCTTCCTTGGACAGGACGTAAACCTGGCCGACGAACTTCGTCAGGGGCTTGATGGATTTGGGAGCAGCCAGAACCTGGCCACGGACCACGGACTTCTTGTCGATGCCGCGGAGCAGGCAGCCGACGTTATCACCGGCCTCGGCGTACTCGAGGGTCTTGTGGAACATCTCGGTGCCGGTAACGGTGGTTTCCTGAGTCTCGTGGATGCCGACGATCTCGACCTTGTCGCCGATCTTGACGCGGCCACGCTCCACACGACCGGTGACGACGGTGCCACGGCCGGAGATGGTGAAGACGTCCTCGATGGGCATAAGGAAGGGCAGGTCAGCAGCGCGCTCGGGGGTCTTGATCCATTCGTCAACAGCGTCCATCAGCTCCCAGATGCATTCATACTCGGGGGCGTGGGGATCGGTGGACTCGCAGATCAGGGCGTTCAGAGCGGAACCCTTGATGATGGGGGTGTCGTCGCCGGGGAACTCGTACTTGTCGAGCAGCTCACGGACTTCCATCTCGACGAGCTCAAGCAGCTCGGGGTCGTCGACCTGGTCGCACTTGTTCAGGAAGACAACGATATAGGGCACGTTGACCTGACGGGCAAGCAGAAGGTGCTCGCGGGTCTGAGCCATGGGGCCGTCGGAAGCAGCGATAACAAGGATGCCGCCGTCCATCTGAGCAGCGCCGGTGATCATGTTCTTGATATAGTCGGCGTGGCCCGGGCAGTCAACGTGGGCATAGTGACGGGCTTCGGTCTGGTACTCGACGTGCGCGGTGTTGATCGTGATGCCGCGGGCCTTTTCTTCGGGGGCCTTGTCGATCTGGTCATAAGCCATGACTTCCGCGGAATCGGCGTTCGCCATGTTGAGGACCTTGGTGATAGCAGCGGTAAGGGTGGTCTTGCCGTGGTCAATGTGGCCGATGGTGCCGATATTGACATGGGGCTTAGTGCGGTTATAAGCCTGTTTTGCCATGGGATTTTCCTCCTATTTAGCAATCAAATTTTAATTTTTTTACTCAAACAAAGATATTATAGCCTATCTTTTCGGCTTTTGCAACAGCTTTTTCTCAGTCCTTGCCTGTGCGGATCTTCTCCTGCAGAGAAGCGGGAAGCTCGACATAGTGGCTCGGCTCCATGGAATAGTTCGCGCGTCCCTGCGTACGGGAACGAAGGACGGTGGCGTAACCGAACATGGTGGAAAGCGGCACGTTGCATTCGATCTGTGCCACACCGTTGCGGATGTCCTGGCCGACGATCTGGCCGCGGCGGGAGTTGATGTCTCCCATGACATCGCCCATGTATTCCTCGGGCGTTGTCACAACGACCTTCATGATCGGCTCAAGCAGCGTCGCGCCGGCTTTTTCGCAGGCTTCCTTAAAGACCATGCTGCCGCAGACCTTGAAGGAGGTCTCCGAGGAGTCAACCTCGTGGAACGAGCCGTCCAGAACGGTGCATTTGACATCCACCACGGGATAGCCCGCGAGGATGCCGGACTGCATAGCGCCCTGAATGCCCGCGTCGATGGCGGGGATGAAGTCCTTGGGGATCGCGCCGCCGGTGACGGCGTTGACAAATTCGTAGCCCTTGCCGGATTCGTTCGGCTCGATCTGGAGCTTGACATGGGCAAACTGGCCTTTGCCGCCGGTCTGGCGGACAAAGCGCGTATCGGCGATGGCCGGCCGCGTGATGGTCTCTTTGTAGGAAACCTGCGGCTTTCCGACATTCGCCTCCACGCGGAACTCGCGCAGAAGTCTGTCCACGATGATCTCCAGATGGAGCTCGCCCATGCCGGCAATGATGGTCTGACCCGTTTCTTCGTCGGTGTAGGCCTTGAAGGTGGGGTCTTCCTCTGCCAGCTTGGCAAGAGCGATGGTGAGCTTTTCTTCGCCCGCACGCGTTTTCGGCTCGATCGCCACGCGGATGACGGGCTCGGGGAATTCCATCGATTCCAGAACAACGGGATGCTTTTCGTCGGCAAGGGTGTCGCCGGTGGTGGTGTTTTTCAGACCGACCACGGCGGCGATGTCGCCGGTGTAAGCGGTGTCGATGTCCTGACGGTGGTTGGCGTGCATCAGCAGGATGCGGGAAAGGCGCTCGCGCTTGCCCTTCGTCGTGTTCATGACGGTGGAGCCGGCCTCGCACTTACCGGAGTAAACGCGGAAATAGGTCAGGCGGCCGACAAAGGGGTCGGTCATGACCTTGAAGGCCAGCGCCGCAAAGGGCTCGTCATCGCCGGGCTTGCGTTCAAGCTCGTCGTCGGATTTGGGGTCTGTTCCCTTCACCGGAGGAATGTCCAGCGGCGAGGGCAGATACTCCACGATCGAGTCGAGCAGCTTCTGCACGCCCTTGTTGCGATAACTGGTGCCGCAGGTCACAGGGACCATGCGGTTGGAGACGGTGCCGATGCGGATGGCATCGCGGACGAGCTGCGTGTCGATGGGCTCGCCGGTCTCAATGGCTTCCATCACGGCTTCCATGAGCTCATCGGAGTACTCGGACGCACAATCCATCAGATTGTTGTGGTACTCCATGGCGAGATCCATCATATCCTCGGGGATGTCTTCCACGCGCATATCCTGTCCGAGGTCGTCGTAATAGACATCGGCTTTCATATCGACGAGGTCGATGATGCCGCGGAACTCGCCTTCCTTGCCGATGGGCAGCTGGATGGGCACGGCGTTGCAGCGCAGACGCTGCTTCACCATATCCAGAACGTTGTAGAAGTCGGCTCCGGTGATGTCCATTTTGTTGACGTAGATCAGGCGGGGAACGTTGTAGTTGTCCGCCTGCCGCCAGACCGTCTCGGTCTGTGGCTCAACGCCGCCCTTCGCGCAGAGGACGGTAACGGAGCCGTCCAGCACGCGCAGAGAGCGTTCCACCTCCACGGTGAAGTCCACGTGTCCCGGGGTATCAATGATGTTGATACGGTGATCGCGCCAATGGCAGGTCGTGGCAGCCGAGGTGATCGTGATGCCGCGCTCCTGCTCCTGCTCCATCCAGTCCATGGTGGCTGTGCCTTCATGGGTCTCGCCGATCTTATAGTTGACACCGGTGTAGAACAGGATGCGCTCGGACGTCGTGGTCTTGCCCGCGTCGATGTGCGCCATAATGCCGATATTCCGGGTTTTTTCAAGAGGGTATTCTCTCGGCATGATAAATGAATCCTTTGCTGATGATTACCAGCGGAAGTGCGCAAAGGCCTTGTTGGACTCGGCCATCTTGTGCGTATCTTCGCGCTTCTTCACGGCGGCGCCCGTGTTGTTGCAGGCGTCCATGATCTCTCCCGCCAGACGTTCTTTCATGGTCTTTTCACCGCGTTTGCGGGCATAGCCGACAAGCCAGCGCAGACCGAGGGTCTGACGACGGTTCGCCCGTACCTCGATGGGAACCTGATAGGTCGCGCCGCCGACACGGCGGGCTTTGACTTCGAGACTGGGCATGATGTTGTTGAGTGCTTCGGTGAAAGCGTCGAGAGGTTCTTTTCCGGTCTTTTCTTTAATAATGTCAAAAGCGGAATAGACGACCTTCTGTGCAACGCCCTTTTTGCCGTCGAGCATCACCTGGTTGACGAGCTTCGTCACCAGAACGCTCTGATAAACGGGATCCGGCAAGATCTCCCTTTTGGGAACGTTACCTCTTCTGGGCACTTAACTTCCCTCCTTCATTAATAATGAGATCACGGGTACTCGAAAGTGTCTTTCGACTTCCGTTTGCGCCCTGCGAGGTTTTATGAAAAACCAACAGGGCTCTGTTGGGGATAATGCTTATTTCTTGGGGCGCTTCGCGCCGTACTTGGAGCGCGCCTGACGACGGCCGTCAACACCCTGGGTGTCCAAAGTGCCGCGGATGATGTGGTAGCGCACACCGGGAAGGTCCTTGACACGGCCGCCGCGGATCATCACGACGGAGTGCTCCTGCAGGTTGTGGCCGACACCGGGGATATAGGCCGTGACCTCGTAGCCGTTGGTAAGGCGAACACGAGCGATCTTACGCAGAGCGGAGTTCGGCTTCTTCGGGGTAGCGGTACGGACAGCGGTGCAGACACCGCGCTTCTGGGGGCTGGACAGATCGGTCTCCGCGTTTTTCAGCGTGTTCAGACCCTTCTGCATAGCAGGCGAAGCGGACTTGTAGGTGACTTTACTTCTTCCCTTTCTCACGAGCTGGTTAAAAGTAGGCATAGTTTTCCTCCTTTCCTCAAAAATATAGGGTCATGCAAAGTGAAATGTTAGCACTTTTTGCAAGGCTTGTCAAGCAAAATAACCACCCACCCCGAAAAAATCGGGGCGGATGGCGATTTTGGGGTTTACAGCGCGTTGGTGCGGCCCACCAGCGCGGACAGATCAACGTATTCCTCCGCTTCGGAGGCGATCTCGTCGTCGGTCTCGATGTTGAAATCGTTGTAGCAGGCAAGACCGGAGCCCGCGGGAATCAGCTTGCCGATGATGACGTTTTCTTTCAAGCCGACCAGATGGTCCACCTTGCCCTTGATAGCGGCATCGGTGAGCACGCGGGTGGTCTCCTGGAAGGACGCGGCGGAGAGGAAGCTCTCCGTGGCGAGGGAGGCCTTGGTGATGCCCATGAGAATCTGGGTGGCGGTGGCGGGAGCCAGCTCGGTCTCGCCGGCGGCGATGCGCGCCTTGACTTCGTCGTTGGCAGCATTGAACTCATTGATATCCACCACGGAGCCGGACAGCAGATTGGTGCTGCCGGATTCCTCGATGCGCACCTTGCGCAGCATCTGGCGAACGATGACCTCGATGTGCTTGTTGTTGATGTCAACACCCTGCTGACGGTAGACCTTCTGCACCTCCTGCACCAGATAGTTCCGCACGCCGAGGCGGCCGAACTCGTCATCGTCCACGCCGCGCACACGCAGAACGTCGTGCGGGCTGAGTGCGCCGCGGGTCAGCTCCTGACCCTGATCGACGTGCTGACCGTCGGTGACGATGATGCCGTTGGCATAGGGGATCTGATACACGCGGGTCTCGCCCAGCGCCTCGTTGGTGATGGTGAGCGAGCAGATCAGGTTTTTCTTCGCATCCTCCATGGACACCGTGCCGGAGATCTCCGCGAGCACCGCCATACGCTTGGGACGGCGCGCCTCGAACAGCTCCTCAACACGGGGAAGACCCTGGGTGATATCTTCGATATCGCCGCCGGCCGCGCCGCCGGTGTGGAAGGTACGCATCGTAAGCTGCGTGCCGGGCTCACCGATGGACTGCGCCGCGATGACACCGACCGCCTCGCCGGGATTGACCAGCGTGCCGACCGCCAGGTTCATGCCGTAGCACTTGGCGCAGACACCGCTGTGCGCCTTACAGCCGAGGACGCTGCGGACGTTGACTTTGAAGATGTTGTGGTCCTCCAGAACTCTGGCATCGACAGGCATGAGCATATGGTCGGTGCCGAACAGGAGCTCGCCGGTGGCGGGGTCGCAGATGGGCTTGGAGGGGAAACGGCCGCGGATGGAGTCACCGAAGGTCTGCGCGGCAGCCGCGGCGGAGACCTCCTCGATGCCGGCGGCCTGCAGCTTCTCGCAGTCCTTGGGCGAGAACGCCTTGAAGCGGGGCACGATGACATTGCCGGCCTCGTCGCAGATATCCGCCGGGGCAAACTTGCCCGCCAGAACGTTGGCATCGGCGCGGTTTTTCACGACCTTGTCCAGAATAACGGAAACATCGATGCCCTCGTCGGTGCCGCAGTCGTCCTCGCGGACGATGACCTCCTGGCTGACATCCACCAGACGGCGGGTCAGATAACCGGAGTCGGCGGTACGCAGAGCGGTATGGGCCAGACCCTTACGGGCACCACGGCTGGAGGTGAAGTATTCCAGCACGGTCAGACCTTCGCGGTAGTTGGCCTTGATGGGGATCTCCAGCGTCTTACCGGCGGTGTTGGCAACGAGGCCGCGCATACCGGCGAGCTGACGGATCTGGTTCATGGAGCCACGGGCACCGGAGTTCGCCATCATGTAGATGGGGTTGAACTCGTCGAGGTTATCCTCGAGCGCGGCGGTGACGGCCTTGTTCGTCTCGTCCCACTGGGCGATGACGAGGCGGTAGCGCTCCTCATCGGTGATGAAGCCGCGCTTATACTGCTTTTCGATATAGGGGATCTTCTGGGTCTCGGTCTCCTCGATGATGCGCTTTTTCGCCTCGGGGACGACCATGTCCGAGATGGCGATGGTGATGGCGCTGATCGTGGAGTATTTGTAGCCGAGAGCCTTGATCTTATCGAGCACTTCGGTGGCGATGGTGAAGCCGTGGCGGTCGATGCAGCGCTGCACGATCTTGCCGAGCAGCTTCTTGTCCACGCGGAAGTCGATCTCCTGCCGGAAGGCGTTCGCGGGATCGCTGCGATCCACGAAGCCGAGGTCCTGCGGGATGGGCTCGTTGAAGATGATGCGGCCGACGGTGGTGTCGATGATCTTGCTCTGCTTCTCGCCGCCGATGAGCTTGGTCATGCGGACTTTGATGGGTCTGTGGATGCCCACCTCGCCCGCCTGATACGCCATAAGCGCCTCATCGGAGGAACGGAAGGCTTTGCCGGTTCCCTTTTCCTCGCGGATATAGGTGAGGTAGTAGGAGCCGAGGACCATGTCCTGCGTGGGCACGGTGACGGGGTTGCCGTCCTGCGGACGCAGGAGGTTGTTCGCGGAGAGCATGAGGATGCGGGCTTCCGCCTGCGCCTCGGAGCTCAGAGGAACGTGAATGGCCATCTGGTCGCCGTCGAAGTCGGCGTTGAACGCGGTGCAAACCAGCGGATGCAGACGCAGGGCGCGCCCCTCCACCAGCACCGGCTCGAAGGCCTGAATGCCCAGACGGTGCAGCGTGGGCGCACGGTTGAGCAGAACGGGGTGTTCCTTGATGACCACCTCGAGCGCGTCCCAGACCTCGGTGCGCTGTTTGTCCACCATCTTCTTGGCGGATTTGATGTTGTTGGCAACGCCGTCCTCGACCAGCTTTTTCATAATGAAGGGGCGGAACAGCTCGATCGCCATTTCCTTGGGAACGCCGCACTGGAAGAGCTTGAGGTCGGGGCCGACCACGATAACGGAACGGCCGGAGTAGTCCACGCGCTTGCCCAGCAGATTCTGACGGAAGCGTCCCTGCTTGCCCTTGAGCATATCGGACAGGCTCTTGAGCGCACGGGAGTTCGCGCCGGTGACGGCACGACCGCGGCGGCCGTTGTCGATGAGGGCATCCACCGCCTCCTGGAGCATACGCTTCTCGTTGCGAACGATGATGTCGGGCGCATTGAGCTCCATGAGGCGTGTCAGACGGTTGTTGCGGTTGATGACGCGGCGGTAAAGGTCGTTGAGGTCGCTCGTGGCGAAACGGCCGCCGTCGAGCTGCACCATGGGGCGGATCTCGGGCGGGATGACGGGCAGAACGTCAATGATCATCCACTCGGGACGGTTGCCGGACTGGCGGAAGGCTTCCACCACCTCGAGCCGCTTGACGATCTTCGCCTTTTTCTGACCGGTGGCATCCTTCAGTTCCTCATGGAGCTGCACGGACAGCGCTTCGCAGTCGATGTCCGCCAGCAGCTTTTTGATCGCCTCGGCACCCATGCCGGCCTCGAAGTCGTCCTCATACTTTTCCTTCATGTCGCGATACTCACGCTCGGTGAGGATCTGGCACTTCTGCAGGGGCGAGAAGCCGGGGTCGGTCACGATATACGCGCCGAAATACAGGACTTTTTCCAGAATACGCGGGGTCAGATCGAGCAGCACGCCCATACGGGAGGGGATGCCCTTAAAGTACCAGATGTGGCTGACCGGCGTAGCGAGCTGGATATGACCCAGACGCTCGCGGCGCACCTTGGACTTGGTGACCTCCACGCCGCAGCGGTCGCAGATCTTGCCCTTGTAGCGGATCTTTTTATACTTGCCGCAGTGGCACTCCCAGTCCTTCGTCGGTCCAAAGATACGTTCGCAGAACAGACCGTCGCGCTCGGGCTTGAGGGTGCGGTAGTTGATGGTTTCGGGTTTCTTGACTTCGCCGGAGGACCAGGAAAGGATCATCTCCGGAGAGGCGATACCTATTTGAATAGCGTCAAAAGGAGCGTAACTCATTCTTCCATATCCCCCTTTCTGTCATACAGATCGTCGGTATAATCGTCGTCGGCGTAGCTGCCTTCGTCATCGGGAAGGTCGAGCTCGAGGTCGTCCTCGTCCACCTGCTCGATGGAGAAGCCGGACTGCTCGATCTCCTGATCGTCGCGGCGGTACTCGCTGCGTTCGACGGAGGCGAAGCTGACGTAGTCCTCATCCTCGTCGTCCTTCAGCTCGATCTGCTGACCCTCGGCATCCAGAACGCGAACGTCCAGACACAGGCTCTGCAGCTCCTTGACGAGGACCTTGAAGCTCTCGGGTACGCCGGGTGCGGGGATGTTGTGACCCTTGACGATGGATTCGTAGGTGCGAACACGGCCGGTGACATCGTCGGACTTGACCGTGAGGATCTCCTGCAGGGTGTAAGCCGCGCCGTAAGCCTCCAGCGCCCAGACCTCCATTTCGCCGAAGCGCTGGCCGCCGAACTGGGCTTTGCCGCCCAGAGGCTGCTGCGTGACGAGGCTGTAGGGGCCGGTGGAACGGGCGTGGATCTTATCGTCGACGAGGTGGTGCAGCTTGAGGAAGTAGACATAGCCGACGGTGACATCGTTGTCAAACTTTTCGCCGGTACGGCCGTCGCGCAGCTCGATCTTGCCGTCCTCACGGAGACCGGCGAGCTGCAGGGTCTCGCGAATACGCATCTCGTTCGCGCCGTTGAACACGGGCGTGGCGACCTTCCAGCCGAGCGCCTGCGCGGCATAGCCGAGGTGGACCTCCAGGACCTGTCCGATATTCATTCGGGAGGGAACGCCCAGGGGGTTCAGGACGATATCGAGCGGGGTGCCGTCGGGCAGATAGGGCATATCCTCCTTCGGCAGGATGCGGGACACGACACCCTTGTTGCCGTGGCGGCCGGCCATCTTATCGCCGACGGAGATCTTGCGCTTCTGCGCGATGTAGACGCGCACGACCTGATTGACACCGGGGGACATCTCATCGCCCGCCTTGCGGGTGAAGACCTTGACATCGACCACGATGCCGCTTTCGCCGTGGGGCACCTTGAGCGAGGTGTCGCGCACCTCGCGCGCCTTTTCGCCGAAAATGGCTCGCAGCAGACGTTCCTCCGCCGTGAGGTCGGTCTCGCCCTTGGGCGTAACCTTGCCGACGAGGATATCGCCGGAGTGGACTTCCGCGCCTACCATGATGATGCCGCGCTCGTCCAGATATTTCAGCGCGTCTTCGCCGACGCCGGGGATGTCACGGGTGATCTCCTCGGGACCGAGCTTGGTGTCGCGGCTGTCGCATTCGTGTTCTTCAATATGAATAGAGGTGAACACGTCCTCCATGACCACGCGCTCGTTGAGCAGGATCGCGTCCTCGTAGTTGTAGCCTTCCCAGGTCATGAAGCCGACCAGAATGTTCTTACCGAGGGACAGCTCGCCCTGCGAGGTGGAGGGACCGTCCGCCAGAACATCGCCCGCCTTGACGCGGTCGCCGGCGTTCACGATGGGACGCTGGTTGATGGAGGTGGACTGGTTGGAGCGCTGGAACTTGATGACGGAGTAGTCCTTGACTTCGCCGTCGTCATATTTAACAAGGATGTGGGTAGCATCGACTTCCATGACGGTGCCCTCGCCCTCGGCGAGGATGCACACGCCGGAGTCCACCGCGCACTTGTGCTCGATGCCGGTCGCCACGATGGGTGCCTGCGTCGTCAGCAGAGGCACGGCCTGACGCTGCATGTTCGCGCCCATCAGAGCACGGTTCGCGTCGTCGTTCTCGAGGAAGGGGATCATGGCGGTCGCCACGGAGACCATCATACGGGGGGACACGTCCACATAATCGACCTGCTCGGGCGGGACCTGAATGATCTCGTCGCGGTGACGGCAGGTGACGCGCGGATTGACGAAGTGACCCTCATCATCGCGGGGCTCGGAGGCCTGCGCAACCACGAAGCGATCCTCCTGATCGGCGGTGAGGTAATCGACCTTGTCCGTCACGCAGTGCGTGTCGGGATCGACCTTCTGATACGGCGCGACCAGGAAGCCGTATTCATTGACACGGGCATAGGAAGCGAGATAGGAGATCAGACCGATGTTCGGGCCTTCGGGTGTCTCAATGGGGCACAGACGGCCGTAGTGGCTGTAGTGCACGTCGCGGACATCGAAGTTGGCGCGCTCGCGACTCAGACCACCGGGACCGAGGGCGGACATACGGCGCTTGTGGGTCAGCTCGGCGAGGGGGTTGGTCTGATCCATGAACTGGCTCAGAGGCGAGGAGCCGAAGAACTCCTTGATCGCCGCCGTCACGGGGCGGATGTTGATGAGGCTCTGCGGCGTGATCACGTCGAGATCCTGCAGCGTCATGCGCTCGCGGATGACGCGCTCCATGCGGCTGAAGCCGATACGGAACTGGTTCTGAAGCAGCTCGCCCACGCTGCGCACGCGGCGGTTGCCCAGATGGTCGATGTCGTCGGCTTCGCCGATGCCATGCGCCAGACAATTGAGATAGTTCACGGACGAGAAAATATCGTCTACTATAATATGCTTGGGGATGAGCACGTCGATGTTTTCCTCGACGGCAGCCTTGAGAGCTTCCTCGTCGCCGGAGTACTGCTCCAGAAGCTGACGGAGGACGAGCCAGCGGACGTTTTCGTTGACACCGCACTCCGCGGGGTCGAAGCTCACGAAGCCGTTCATCGGCACCATGCCGTTGCCGAACACGCGGACAGTGTTCTCGTGTTCATCAAAGACCCACGCCTCCAGCAGGCCGTGGGCATCCAGCTCCAGCGCGCGCTCGCGCGTCAGCACCTCGCCCGCGTCGGCAAGGATCTCGCCGGTCTGCAGATCGGTGACGGGGGCGGCGAGCTTGCGGCCGACGATGCGGCTCCAGGTCGCCAGCTTTTTGTTGACCTTGTAGCGGCCGACCATGCTCATGTCATAGCGGCGGCGGTCGAAGAACAGACCGTCCAGCAGAGCCTCGGAGGTCTCCACCGTGGGAGGATCGCCGGGACGCAGCTTGCGGTAGATTTCGAGCAGGGACTCGTCGCGGTTGTGGCAGGTGTCACGCTCCAGCGTGGCGGTCATACGCTCATCCGCGCCGAAGACCTCGGTCAGCGCCTCATCGGTGATGCAGCCGGCCTCGGTATCCGCCACGCAGGTCAGCCAGGTGTAGGGCTTGGCAGGGTCGTACTGACCCATGGCACGCAGCAGCCAGGTGACGGGCAGCTTGCGGTTTTTGTCGATGCGGACGTAGAACACGTCGTTCGCGTCGGTCTCATACTCCAGCCACGCGCCGTGATACGGGATGGTGGTCGCGGCGTAGATCGCGGACTGGTTTTTATCGACATCCTTAGCAAAATAGACGCCGGGAGAACGGACGATCTGGGAGACGATGACACGTTCGGCACCGTTGATGATGAAGGTGCCGCCGGCGGTCATGAGCGGGAAGTCGCCCATGAAGATCTCCTGCTCCTTGATCTCCTCCGTCTCCTTGTTGCGAAGGCGCACGGAAACCTTCAGCGGTGCCGCATAGTTGGCATCGCGCGCCTTGCATTCAAGCTCGGAATATTTGGGCTTTTCGTCCATGGAATAGTCCACGAAAGAAAGCTCCAGATTGCCGGAATAGTCGGTGACGGAGGCGGTGTCGCGGAAGACCTCCTTCAGACCGGTCTCCAGGAACCACTTGTAGGAGTTTTTCTGGATCTCCAACAGGTTCGGCATATCCTGGATCTCATCGTAGCGGGCAAAACTTTTGCGCAGTGTTTTGCCGTAGTAGACATCCTTTGGCATTAAGTCTATCACTCCTTCGGAAAATGATACGCGGGGATGCGTTGTCTCTTTTTCATTCTCCCCTATTGATTTTGGAGGAGAGTGTGGTAAAATAAACACAAGGTCGAAAGATGGGTGTTTGTGCCCATCTTTTCAAGCATAAAGCAAGTAATTCTATCATTCCTTTATTTATTTGTCAAGCCCTTCGGGGTAATTTTCTTCGGACGGCACTGCCGTCTTTTTTTGTTTTCAGGAGGCTCCTATGCCCTTTATTATCCAAGTTCTCTTTTTTGCCGAGCTGGTATTCGCCCTCTGGATCGCATGGCATGAGGGTCTGCTCCGAACGCGGGGCAGCGTCATCGCTTCTCTGGCGGCGCTCGCCGCCGCATTCGCGCTGCGCTATATCCTGCTCGGGCACGAGACACTGGATTACATCGACTGGATCAGCCGCTGGGTCGGCTATTTCCGTGAGGGCGGCGCGTGGAAGACCCTCGGCACGGAGCTCTGGGCGTGCAACTACAACGTCCCCTACCTCTATGCCCTCGCCCTCATCTCCCTGTTTCCCGTCAAGGATCTCTATCTGGTCAAGCTGCTCTCCATCCTGTTCGACATCCTGCTGGCATGGTGGACGGAAAAGCTCATTGCCCTGTTCACGGAAAGCCCCGTCCGGCGGCTGATCGCGTTTCTGGGCGTGCTGCTGCTGCCCACCGTTCTGCTCAACGGCGCGTGCTGGGGACAGTGCGACAGCATCTACGTCGCCTTTGCGGTCCTGAGCCTCTATCTGGCCTTGTCCGACCGCCCGATCGCGGGCGTGATCGCCGCCGCCGTGAGCTTTTCCATCAAATTGCAGGCCATCTTCCTCCTGCCGGTTTTTCTGGTTTTGGTCTTTGCGAAGAAAATCAGGTTTTGGCAGCTTTTCGTCTTCCCCGCCGCCTACATCGCCACGCTCCTGCCCGCCGTGCTCGCCGGACGGAGCTTCCTCGATCTGCTGTTGCTTTACTACAACAACACCGGTTCCATCGGTGAGGGGCTGAACTACAACTCCGCCTCGCTCTACTCCGTCACGGGCTTTGCCCCGCTGCCGGAATCGAGCGCCGGAGCCATCGGCATTGCGCTGGCCTTCGCGCTGTGCATCACCGTGTTCGTCTGGGCGTGGCTCAAACGGGACGGGCTCAACGACCGCGTGCTGCTCGGCATGGCGCTGATCTTCTGCATCGGCGTGCCCTTTTTCCTGCCGCATATGCACGACCGCTACTTCTTCCTCGCAGACATTCTGAGCTTTGCCGCGGCAGTACTCGTGCCGTGGGAAGCCGCGGGCGCGGCGTGCGTGAGCTTCGGCTCACTGCTCGGCTATCACGCCTATCTGAAGATGCGCTATCTGCTGCCAATGCGCTGGGGCGGTCTAGCCATGGCGGTCGCGCTCGTCCTCGGTATTCTGTTCACCGCACGATCTTTTGAGAAAAATGAAAAAACAGAGTTGACAAACGAAACGAATCTGTTATAATAGCGTAGCGCCTTGCGGGAGTGCTGGAATAGGCAGACAGGCAGGCTTGAGGTGCCTGTGTCCAACCATAGACGTGTGGGTTCAAGTCCCATCTCCCGCACCAACAAAAAACACACTTGCTTTCGCAAGTGTGTTTTTTGTTGAACGAAGTGTTCCGCTGCAAGCGGAACACTTCGCTTCACTTTGCGGCATAGCCGCAATACTTCACGGCGCAAGCCGCTTCACTTGCCCACAAGGGCAAACTTCACTTTACGCTCCGGCTCTGCTCCGCCGAATTGCACATTTCGATTTTCTCAAACAATGATTTGGGATAGGCATAGTACTCGCCGGACAAATCTTTTACGCCGTACATTCCGGCGTGATCCGAAATATCAATCGCATCATAAACATCGCCATTCCGGATTTCAGCACCATCTTCACCGGTATATCGCACTCTAAAGCCGGTCTTATCCAATGAGCTCAATACTTTCAATTTCCGGCGCAAACAATTCAAAATGGTCAATGGATATGCTTTCCGGATCCGGGTCATTATCTTCAGCCGAGGTGTAATCATACGCAAGCCCCTCATAGATATCACCACTCAACAATGTCACTCGAACATTTTTTCCGTGGGCATCATGCAATGTCATAAGCATTCAGCCTCCTCACAGTTTTTATGTGACCAAAAAACTACAAGTTCCCTTATTTCCACTCGCCACGCTGACAATGCCTCGCGTTCTTCGTTCAGTCATCGAAGTTGCTGTCAAAGATGTCGTCATACACATCTTGTGCTTCTTCGCCAAACTCATTATAGCCCTCTTCGTGTGATATGAATCCCTTATACATAATGAGATCGTACAAAGGCCTCAGAATTTCATTTGGGGTCTCCGCATTCACAACATCCGGCAGTTCTCTTTCGAGGAACCGTCTGGATTCATCTGACATATTAACCATATTCGCCCCTCCAGAGATTTGTTTGAATTAGTTTCCCGTTGTTCAGATCAATGGATAACCTTGCAACTCCCTTGATATTCAGAGTATATTCGAAAACACCTCTCTTGTCAAAGCCCGTCTTTCATATTCCGCCCGCACCCGCCATACAATAAAGCGGGTGATGAACATGAAGAAGAAAAAATGGATCCCTTACGCCGTATTCATCGGCGCGGCACTGCTCGTCGGCGCACTCGGCGGCATCGTCACGAAAAACGGTATGCCGTGGTACGAGCGGGCGATCAAGCCCTCGTTCACGCCGCCGTCCGTGCTCTTTCCCATCGTGTGGACCATCCTCTACATCCTGATGGGCTTCGGCATGGCGCGGGTATGGACACGCGGCGGCGGGCGGAGGATGCGGGCGCTGATCGTGTTTGGCGTGCAGCTCGTCATCAATTTCCTTTGGAGCGTGTGGTTTTTCGGCTTGCAGGCCTACGGCTTCGCCTTCTTCTGGCTGCTGCTTCTGATCGTCGCCATAGCATTGATGGCGCTGGAATTTGCCAGAAGCGACCGGCTCGCCGGATGGCTCCAGCTCCCCTACATCCTCTGGTGCATCTTTGCCGCGGTGCTCAATCGCGCTGTATGGATCCTCAATCGCTAACCTTTCTCCGTCCGTTTTTTGCGGGCGGAGCTTCTTTATCACTTTATTTCGTTGACTTTTGATTTTTTATGTGCTATTTTTCTTCTATGGAACACATATTCCAAGTATTCTGACGAGGTGAAGTATCATGCTGCAAACCAAAAAACCGCTTTATAAAGCCGTCGTTGTCTTCAACCTTCTGTGCATCGTCTTCTGCCTGGTTGCCGCGGCGCTGAGTATGTTTGTGGAAAACCCGGGCAAGGCCTTTACGCTGGATGCCGTTTTCATCATTCTGGCCATGCTGGCTGCCGCCTACTATATGCTCGGCGGATACAGCAAGAATGCCGCGAAGTACTATAAAGTCTTTGCCGCTTTTGCCGCACTGTCCGGTCTCGTTACGCTGATCAGCTCCTGCGTCAGCGGAATCGGTGCACTGTTCGTGATCATCGATGCCATCGTGTTCGCCATCATCCTCTATATGACCTTCAGCCTCAATCAGGGCAAAAAGCGCTCCTATGTGTTCTGCGGCATCGCCGTCGCTCTGCGTGTGATCGGGCTCGTCGCCTTCCTCATCGTCGGCAATGCCACGGGAGTGGTCGTGACGCGCTACGTCTCCTACATCATCCTCGCCTGCCTGCTCGGCATCATGACCTTTGCCAAGTATGTCGATAAGGATGCCCGCGGCACGATCTAATTAGATCTGCTCGGGCGAAGTGAATTCGCCCGGCATAATCCTCGGGGCATTCGCCCCTTGCGGATTGCGCCCGCCCCGGCGGGCGGCTCGCGCTGACCGCGCTTCGCAAACGAAATTCTATTTCTTTGACAGTCTGAAAAACCCCCGCACGGTACTACGCCGTGCGGGGGTTTTGCTTTGTATTTTTCCTCAAAAATCAGGAATACTTTTCCACCAGCGCCACGATCGCATCCAGCGTCTCGAAGTTCGCGGGCAGGATCTCACGAGCGGGGATATCGATGTCCAGCTCGTCGTTCAGCTCGTTCACCATCGCCACGACAGCAAAGGAATCCACGACACTGTCGGAGATCATCGCCGTTTCGTTTTCAAAGTCCACATCGGGGACAACATCCAGCAGAATTTCCAAAACTCGTTCTCTCATGTTTCATTTTCCTCCGTGTATAAAAATTTATTGTGCTTACACTTTTTTCCGTCCCGCCTCGGACTCCTCGAGCTGCTTGCAGACCTCCAAGATACCGCGGTCGCGTTCTTTTATGCGGCGGGCGGGGGCTCCCACATAGACACCCCAGGGCTCGGTGGATTTGTTGATCATCGCCATCGCGCCGAAGGAACAGCCCTCGCCGATGTGGACACCGGGGAGAATGACGCAGTGCGTGGCGATCAGAACGTGCTTATCCAGAACGACCGGCTCCTCCGTCAGATTGCGGAAGCGGGGCGGGATGGTCGGATTCTGCATATAGGGACCAACATAGTCGTCCGTGATGCCGTAGAAGGACACATGGGACGAAATGCCGCAGTAGTCCGCGATGTCGATGTGGCTCTTGCCGGAATACAGCTCGCAGTTGGAGCTGATGTGGACATGGTTGCCGACGTTGATCGTGCCGTTGAACACGGTGAAGTCGTCGATGATGACATCGTCGCCGATGGAGACCTGATCGGCGTGGTAGATCTTGCAGGTCTTGCAGATCAGAACGCGCTTGCCGATGTGCTTAAAGCCCATCTCGCGCAGCTCGCGGTTGGAAAAATACGCAATATCCATAAAAAATCCTCCGTCTGTTTATTGCAGCACCGCTCGCGGTGTATTAAAGGGGTCAAGGCGAATGTGACCGCGCACGAGCTCCGCACCCTTTTCCTCCGACACGATCACCACGGCGGGCAGATCACGGCTGAGCAGAAAGGCAAAGCCCTCGTTGATGGAATATGCGCCGGTACGCTCAAAATCCAGCACATCGCCGAGCGCCGGCTCGTTCATCTCCGCCGCGCGAACGAGAACATCGTTCGGCGTGCAGAGGCTGCCGCAGAGACACCACGTTCCGCTCTCGCCGCCGTCGGAGGAAAGATTGCGGATCTCCGGCACCTGCGTACCCTTCATCTGACCGTCGTAGTTCATCTGGTGCAGACCGCCGTCCACGATGGCGTAAGAGAAGCCGCAGTTGCTTTTCTTGTCCATGACAGTGGTGAGGTAGCTGCCGCAGGGGGCGGTGTAGAAGCGTCCCATCTCCACGGTCAGCTCGTATTTTTCCGCCATCGCACGCAGCAGCGGCGCGGCTTCGTTTAAGAGAGCTTCCTCCGCCGCATAGGGCTCGTCGCCGAAGTAGTCGATCCACAGTCCGGGACCGTATTCCATGCGGGTCAGCGTGAGGCCGCATTCCTCTTTCAGTCTGTCCGCCAGCGCTGCCATCTTATCGAGCTCCCGCCCGATGAGGCTCGTGCGCTTTTTGAGTGTGCCGGAGAAGTAGTGCAGACCGACGATGTTGACATGGGGATAGTTTGCCCGCTCGGACGCGATCTTCACCAGCAGCTCCTCGTCCAGGCCGAACTGGTTGTCGCTCGTCAGCCGCAGCAGCACATCCGCCGTCGTCCCCGCAGCCGCCGCCGCCTTTTCGATGCGCTCGATGTGCAGATAGCTCTCGACCGTGAAGACCTCCACGCCGTCTTCCACGGCGCGATCCACGCAGTCCTGCGTCTTGTTGACACCGGAAAAGATGATGCGGTGCAGGTCAACGCCCGCGTTCTCGCAGACGGTCAGCTCCCCCGGGGAGCAGACCTCGAGCGCTCCCAGCTCCGGCGGCAGGCACGCGAGCAGAAAGGGGTTTGCCTTCATCGAATAGCACAGGCGGATCTTCTCCCCCAGCGCCTCCTTCACGAGCTTCAGGCGCGTTCGGAATGCGTCCGCGTCAAAGACATACAGCGGGGTCTGATATTCGTTTGCCAGCTTCAAAAGCTTTTCTTTTTCCATATTCTTACCTCACAGCAGCGCTTTCAGCCCCGCGCGGTCGATCTTACCGTTGGGGTTGAGGGGCAGCTCGTCCATCACGATAAGCTTGCGCGGCATCATATAGTCCGGCAGCTTGTCCGAAAGCATTCCGTTCAACTCCCGCAGCTTCATATCCTTGGCGGGGCCGCTGACGAAAACGGTGATCTGCTCGCGCAGCGCGTTATACACGCAGCAGCAGCGCACCACGCAGTCCAGCGCACTCACCGCCGCTTCGATCTCGCCGAGCTCGATGCGGTAGCCCTTGTATTTGATCATGCCGTCGTCGCGGGAGAGATAGACAAGCTTGCCCTCCTCGTCCAGCCGCGCAAAATCGCCCGTGCGCAGGACGCGGTGCATCGCGCCGTCGATCTCGATTTCGCAGAAGGTCTGCGCCGTTTTTTCGGGATTCTTAATGTATTCATCCGCCAGCGCTGCGGACTCGACCATGATCTCGCCCGTGCCGTCGTCGGAGAGCTTTCCGTCTTTGCCGAGGTATATCTTGCAGTTTCCGAGCGGATAACCCATCGGCAGCGGATCGGCGACCGCGCCCTCCCGGGGCAGGCGGTACAGGCAGCATATACCCGCGATCTCGCTCGAGCCGTAGAGGTTTATATACTCCGCCTCCGGCACATATTCCCGCCAGGTTGCGAGGTCTTTGGCGGGGAACACCTCGCCCACGAAGGCCACGCGCCGGAGCGTCGTCGGCAATACGTCCTTAAAGGTCCGCAGACGCGCCACGATCGCCAGCGCCGACGGCACCCAGGAGATAAAGGTGATCTTCTTCTCATTCAGATACTCGATGAGCTGCACGGGGAAGGAGAACATCTGCGTCGGGATGATTTCCAGCGTCGCGCCCGTCGCCAGCATGAGATATAAGTCTTTAGAGGACGCATCCGCCGAAAAGGGCGACTGGTTGCCGATGATCTCGTCCGACGAAAAGCCGAGCGCGGGGACGTAGGCTTCGAGAAAGTCCACCATGGCACCGTGGCTCTTCCGAATGCCCTTGGGTGCGCCGGTGGAGCCGGAGGTATAGATGAGGAACAGGCTGTCCGAGCCCTGAATCGTCACGTCCGGTCGGTCGCGGCGTCCCGCGAGCATCGTATGGTCATGGCGCATAAAGGTGAGCCCGAGATCCGCCGCGTCGTATTCCTCCCCGAGACCGATCACCAGTCTCGCCTCGGAATCCTGCAAAATCTTGCGGTTTTTATCCGCCGGCACGGAGGGATTGAGCGGCACATAGCAGCAGCCCGCCGCCGCCACGCCCAGCATGGCGCAGATGCAGTCCACCGTTCTGCCCGCGTACACGCCGACAGGCTCGTGCGAATAGCCTTTATCCATCAGCGTATGCGCCAGCGCATAGACCTGATCGCGCAGCTCGGCGAAGCTCAGAGCCGAAGTTCCGTCGCTGACGGCGATCTTATCCGGCCACTGCTGCGCGGCGATATCAAGATAGTCGATCACATTCGTTTTCATAGTCACCTCTGCGGCATAAAAAGCCAAGTACATTATGGTGGAAAGCGCTGCCAAAGTCAAGCATCTGTTCACAATTTGTTAAAAAAATAATAGATCTTTTACTGAACATTTACCAAACTTTTATAAATAGGATTTATTACTATAGAAATATAGTTGAAAACTTGACAAAAAAAGCGTATTCTATACAATACCCGCTTGAAAGCCGAAAAGCGGGGTCTACGATACCACGCGAAAAGAGGTTCATGCCACCGTGAAAAAGAAAACTCTTCTTCTCCTGCTCGCACTCGCCATGCTGTTGAGCGTCTGCGGCTGCACCGTGACGCTGGAGCAGCCCAAGACGGAGTGTGTGTTCGACATCGTCTACGACTCCACCCAGGGCAACGCCTGGTCGGACAGCAAAGACGGCTACTACCCCGTCGGCACCACCACCACCGCGCACGCCACGGGCAGCAAGGGGCTGGACTTCATGTGCTGGACGCTGGGCGGCTATCTCGCCGACGGCGGCATCGACATCAGCCACGACCCCGACTACACCTTTGAGCTCACCGACGACTGCTGGCTCTATGCCAACTTCAAGGACGACAGCTATGCCGTGGTGCGCTACCACACCAACGGCGGCACCGTCGCGGACACCGGCGCGGAACTGTACGAGCAGCAGTTTTCGCTGGAATACTACCTCTACCCCAACTCCCTCGCCAGCATGGATTATTTCAAGCGCGACGGCTATACGCTCATGAGCTACAACACCATGCCGGACGGCTCGGGCGAGGCCTTCAATCTCGGCGGCAAAATTCTCATCGAGACCAACCGCACCATCGATGTCTACTGCATCTGGGCAAAGCAGGCGGATGTGTCCGAGTTCACCTTCGAATACAGCGACGCTTATCAGGGCTGGTTCATCGCCTCCTACTCCGGTCACGAGGAGACTCTCTGCCTGCCCGAGACCTACAAAAACCAGCCGGTCATCGGTGTCACCAAGGGCGCGCTCTGCGGCGCGGATATGACCACGCTCGTTATCCCCGACGGCTATCAGTTCGTGCAGGACGGCTGCTGCACCGACTGCGAAAACCTCACGAACCTCTATATTTTCGACTCCCTCACCTATATCTCCGACGCGTCCTTTGAAAACTGCACCGCGCTCGCCAAATACTACTTCAACGCCGCCACCGCGCCCCGCTTCACCACATGGTTCAACAACCACACCAAAAAGATCGAGGTGCTCGCCCACTCCTACTTCACTGCGGACAAGCCCCGCATCATCTGCGTCGGCGGCTCCTCCACGACCTACGCCGTGGACTGCGAGCTGATCGAGAGCCTGCTGACCGAGGATTACGAGGTCATCAACATGGGCACCAACGGTGCCAACCTCTGGAACATGACCGCGTGGTGGGTCATGAAATACATGAACGAGGGCGACATCGTCCTGCAGATTCCCGAGTATTCCGCGTGGCAGCTCGGCGGCGTTATCTGCCGCTGGGAGACCTTCCGCTCCTTCGAGGGCTGCTACAACGTCTTCAGCTGGGTGGACGGCCGCTGCTTCTATGAGCTGCTGGACTGCTTCTGCGAGTTCCTCGATTCCCGCCGCGACATGGACCCCACGAGCTACGAGGACTTTGTCTGCTCGCTCGCGCCCAACGGCTACTACGACGATCAGGGCGGTCTGAACGTCCACGTCCGCGCCAACTCCACCGGCGAAACCTTCTGGTCGGGACGCACCATCACCATCTGCGGCGATTACCTCTACCCCTACATGGTCTACTACTGCAACTACATCTACGATGCCATCCGTTACAACGGCGGAACGCCGCTCATGGGCTGGACACCGCTGAACATCAACGCCATGCAGTACAAGCCCGACTCGCAGCAGATCGACGACTTCATCGCCTACGTGGACGAGAATCTCGACATCCCCATGATCTCCGAGATCCACGACTACTTCTACACCGCCGATCACTTCTTCGACGACGACTATCACCTCTGCTATGAATCCCGCCTCGGCTACTCCGAGCAGCTCGCAAACGACCTCAACGCCTGGTTCGCCGAGCAGGCAAAATAAAAAACACACTTCGGGAGGACAGGAATGTCATCCACTCTCATCATCACAATTTTATGCGCGGTGTCCGCGGGCGTTCTGGCGCTGGCGGTCTTCACCCCGCTGCACCGCTTAGGTACCGTTCTATGCTTTCTCTGGCTTGCCGCCGCGCTGCCCGTGTGCTATTTCTGCGCGCTGACGGACAAGCAGGTCTTTCTGTTCTATCTCATCTCCGCCGCCGTCGCGCTGAGCTATCTGTGCATAGGGGGTGAGCGGAAATGACCTTTAACTCCATCCAGTTTCTGATCTATTTCCCGATCGTCTCGGTGATTTATTTCCTGCTGCCTTTCCGCTTCCGCTGGATGTGGCTGCTCGCCGCCAGCTACTACTTCTATATGAGCTGGAATCCCGCGCTGGTGTTCCTGATCCTGTTCACCACCGCCGTCAGCTACTGGGCGGGGCTGAAGCTGGAGAGCTGCGAGGATAAGAAAAAGCGCAAGGCGTATCTGATCGTAACACTGATAGCCTGTCTCGGCGTTTTGTTCTTCTTCAAATACTTCAACTTCCTCTCCACCTCCGTGACGGGGCTGCTGCGCCTGTTCACCATTCCCGTGGAGGATTACACACTCAATCTGCTTCTGCCCGTGGGCATCAGCTTCTATACCTTCCAGACCCTGTCCTATGTGCTGGATGTCTACCACGGCACGATCTCCGCCGAGCATCATTTCGGCTATTATGCCCTGTTTGTGTCCTTCTTCCCGCAGCTCGTCGCCGGTCCCATCGAGCGTCCCGAAAACCTGCTGCCCCAGCTCCGCACGGAGCATCACTTCGAAAAGGACAACTTCTACGTCGGCATGAAGCGCATCCTCGCCGGCTTCTTCAAGAAGGTCGTCGTGGCGGACGGACTCGCCACCTACGTCAACGCCGTCTACAACGACAACATCAACGCCTCCGCCCCCGCCATCATTCTGGCGACCTTCCTGTTCACCTTCCAGGTCTACTGCGACTTTTCCGGCTACACCGACATCGCCGTCGGCTGCGGACGCATCATGGGCATCAAGCTCATGCAGAACTTCCGCCTGCCCTTCACCTCGCGGAGCATCCACGAGTTCTGGGAGCGCTGGCACATCAGCCTTACGAGCTGGTTCCGCGACTACATATTCTACCCCATCGCCACCAACAAAAAGCTCTCCCGCAAGGCGCGAGCCTTCGGCAAGAAGCACAACAACCGCAATTTCGCCATCCAGTTCCCCCAGTGTCTCGCGCTGTTCATCACCTTTCTGCTCTCCGGTCTCTGGCACGGCGCGGCGTGGACCTTCGTTCTCTGGGGCGCGATGCACGGCTTCTATCAGGTCGTGGAGCGGCTGACGGATAAAAAGCGCAAGGCCTTCTGGGCGAAGCGCAAGGTCAACACCGAGTCCAAGGGCTTTGCCTTCTATCAGCGGGTCGTGACCTTCCTTTTGTGCAACTTCGCGCTGATCTTCTTCCGCGCCAACTCCGTCTCCGACCTCGGCGTGCTGCTCGGAAACGTGTTCACCAACTGGCATTTTAATGCCCTGCTGTCGGAGCTGAATATGCAGACCATCGATGTCATCATCGTTTTGGTCTCCCTGTTCATGATGGCGCTGCTCGACCGCTATTTCATCCAGGACTGGCCGATGCGTTCGCCGAAAGGCGGGCTGCTCGCCAAGGGCGAGATCGTCACGCTGCTCGTGTTGTGCATCGTCTGTGCATGGGTGCTGCTGCTGGCAGGCGACGGCGCTGCCGCTTTCATCTATTTCCAGTTCTGAGGGGGCGGACGAATGAAAAAAACTGTTATCACCATTCTCGCGCTGCTCATCGCCGTGTTGCTCGGACTGGACATCATCGTCGGCGCGGTGCTGCTTATGCCGGAGCGCTTTGACGAGGTCTATTTCGGCGAGATGGCGGACAAATACGACCGCCTGCGTCTGGCAGGCGACAACAAGATCATCATCATCGGCGGCTCCTCCGTCGCCTTCGGTGTCAACTCCCAGATGATGGAGGACTACCTCGAACGTCCGGTGGTCAACTTCGGACTCTACGGCCCGCTCGGCACCACCATCATGATGGACCTCACCAAGGGTCACATCCACGAGGGCGACATCGTCATCCTCGCTCCCGAGTGCGACGAGCAGACCATGGGCATGACCTTCAACGGCGAGGGCTTCTGGCAGTGCTGCGACTCCGACTTCACCATGCTGTTCAAACTGCCCTTCTCTAAATGGGGCGAAATGCTCGGCAGCTTCTGGACATACGCGGAAAAGAAGCTCAACTTCTATCGCTACGGCAAGGCGCAGCCCAACGATGTCTACTCCCACAGCTCCTTCAACCAGCGCGGCGACATGGTCTTTAACCGCCGCGATGTGGATATGGACGACTGGTTTGACTCCGAGGTCCTCATCAACCTCAAAACCGAGATCATCGACGACGAATTCATCGACTACGTCAACGATTATGTCCGCTACTGCGAGCGTCACGGCGCAACGGTCTACTGGTCCTACCCGCCCATGAACATTCTCGCCGTCCAGCAGACCTACGAGGAACGCCTCGAATACGCCAGCTACCTCGCCGAACATCTGGACTGCCCGATCATCTCCAACATCGACGATTATATCCTCTGGCCGGGCTACTTCTACGACACCAACTACCACGTCAACACCCGCGGCGTGTCCGTCCATACGGCGAATCTCACGCAGGACATCATGAATATGATCGGCAAGGGCAAGAAGGTCGTCATGCAGCTCGACGCGCCGCTGACGCGCCCCGACGGCACTTCGCTGGAGCCCTCGCACGACCCGAGCAACGAGCCGCCAAAAGATGCGGAAGAAACTGAGGACACGACCGAGACCGAAGAAGTCGCCGCCACGCCCGCGCCCGTCGTCAAGGGCTCGAGCAAAGATGCGCAATACTTCCTCACCGAGGAGGTCGGCGACGGCACGCTCCGCACGATCGGTGTGACGGACGAGGGCAAGGCTCTGAAAGAACTGGAAGTGCCGTGGGAAATCGACGGCATGACCGTGACCGAGCTCGGCGGCAACACCTTTGAAGGCTGCAATAAGCTCACGACGATCTACATCCAGTCAAACATCACCCGCGTTCTGAATAACGGCTTTGACGGCTGCCCCGCCCTGACCTCCATTCAGATCGACAACGAGGGACAGAACATCCTCGTGCCCGGCAAGGATCTGTTTGAAAACGTCGCGCCCAGAGCCAGGGTGCAGGTAGCCCGCAACAAATACGGCACCTTCATCGCCGACTACTTCTGGGGCAACTACAACGACCGCATCGAAATTCTGGAGTGAT
>JAZUEL010000092.1:0-6334 GCA_045640125.1 Oscillospiraceae bacterium | reverse complement strand
GCCACCGGCTCCAGAGTCTGGGACACGGACGGCTTTGCCTGGACGGACGGGTCGTGGATGACGCGCCGCGCGGCGACCGATTGGCGTCGTGCGCCCGTGAATATCTACGAGCTGCATCTCGGCTCGTGGGCTCTCGCGGAGGGGGAAACCTACCCCAACTACCGCGTCATTGCGCCGCAGCTCGCGGACTACTGCCAAAAAATGCACTTCACCCACGTGGAGCTGCTGCCGCTCACGGAATACCCCTTTGAGGGGAGCTGGGGCTATCAGGTGACGGGCTATTTCGCGCCCACCAGCCGCTACGGAACGCCGGAGGACTTCATGGCGCTCATCGACACGCTCCACGCCGCGGGCATCGGCGTGATCCTCGACTGGGTCCCCGCCCACTTCCCCCGCGACGAGCACGGGCTCGCCCGCTTCGACGGCACGGCGCTCTACGAATACGCCGACCCGCGCCTCGGCGAACATACGGAGTGGGGCACGCTGGTGTTCGACTACGCCAGCCCCGACGTGCGGAATTTCCTCATCAGCCCCGCCTGCTTTTTCCTCGATCATTACCACATCGACGCGCTGCGATGCGATGCGGTCAGCTCCATGCTCTATCTCGACTACGCCCGCAAGCCGGGCGAGTGGCTCCCCAACCGCGACGGCGGCAACATCAACTACGATGCCCGCGATTTTCTCCGCGAGCTGAACGGCGTTATCCGCCGCAAATACAAGGGCGTTTTCACCGTGGCGGAGGAATCCACCGCCTATGCGGGTGTCACCGCCGAGGACGGCCTCGGCTTCACCTTCAAGTGGGACATGGGCTTCATGCACGACACGCTCGACTATTTCGAGGCGGATCCCGTGCTGCGGAGTAGTTTACATAATAAATTGACCTTTTCCATGATGTACGCTTTTTCCGAGCACTACGTCAACGCCTTTTCGCACGACGAGGTCGTGCACGGCAAGCGCTCCATGCTGGACAAGATGTTCGGTGAATACAGGGACAAGTTCTCCTCGCTGCGGGCGCTCTACGGCTTCCAGTTCGCCCACCCGGGCAAAAAGCTCGGCTTCATGGGCTCGGAGTTCGGGCAGTTCATCGAGTGGAACTACAAACAGCCGCTCGACTGGCTGCTGCTGGACTACCCCGCGCATCAGGAGATGCAGCGCTGGTATGCCGCGCTGAGTGAAGTTTACATAACTTATCCCGCCCTGTGGCAGATCGAAGACGGCTGGGAGGGCTTCCGCTGGCTCAATCCCGACGACCGCGACCGCAGCAGCGCCGCCGTTCTGCGCTGCCCGTCCGACGGAAGCGCAAAAATCGTGTGCCTGTTCAACTTCACGCCCGTCGCGTGGGAGCGCTGGCAGTGCGGATTACCTGCGGCGGGGCGGCTTGTGCCGCTGCTCGACTCCGACGAATACCGCTTCGGCGGCACGGGCGCGGGGATGGAGCCGGTCGAGGCAGAGGCATCCGCGTTCCGCGAGTACCCCTACAGCGCCTCTGTTGACCTGCCGCCGCTCTGCGCGCGCTATTATCTCTACGAGGAGGACAAGCCATGAGCAAAAAGCCCCCGAAAACCAAGATTCTGTTCGCCGCCTCGGAGTGCGCCCCGCTGTGCAAGACGGGCGGGCTCGCGGACGTTGTCGGCACGCTGCCGAAGTATCTGAACAAGCTCGGCTTCGACGCCCGCATCATCCTCCCCTACCACCGCGTCATCAAGGAAAAATACGCCAAAAAAATTAAATACCGCTTCTCGTTTACAGTCAAGATGGGCTGGCGCGAGCGCTTCGTCGGCGTGCATGAAATGAAGCTCGACGGCGTGAAAGTCTACCTCATCGAAAACGAGGAATATTTCTCGCAGGCGCTGTATATGCCCGCGATCGAGTGCGAGCAGTACGGCTATTTCACCCGCGCTTTTCTGGAGGCGATGGAGCGGCTGGACTTCGTTCCCGACATTCTGCATCTGAACGACTGGCACACGGCGCTCGCGCCGCTGCTCATCAAGACGCAGTACGCGGACACACCGCTTGCCTCCGTCAAGACCCTGCTCACCATCCACAACATCGCCTATCAGGGGCTCTGCGACTTCCAGTTCACCTCGGACTGGATGGGCATTTCCGACGAATATCGCGGCGTTCTGGAGCGCTACGGCGACCGCGCCAGCTTCCTCAAGGCGGGCTGCGTCATGGCGGACCGCGTCAACACCGTCTCCCCCTACTACGCCGCGCAGATCACCACGCCCGAATACGGCGAGGGCTTGGACGGCATCCTGCGCTCGCGGGGCGCGGCACTCGGCGGCATCGTCAACGGCATCGACCGGAGGGTCTGGAATCCCGAGACCGACCCGCTCCTGCCCGCGAATTTCTCCGCCGACGATCTCGCCGGTAAAGAATTATGTAAACAGTCCTTGACGGACGAGTTTGCTTTTTCCGAGCCGGAACGTCCGCTGATTTCCATGGTAACGCGCCTTGCCGAGCAAAAAGGCATCACGCTCGTCATGGAGGCTCTGGACGAGCTGATTACAGATTATGTCAACTTGCTCATTCTCGGCAACGGCGAGGCGGAATACGAGTCCTTTTTCCGCGAGGCGGAGCACCGCTATAAAGGACACGTTAAAGCCTACATCGGCTACGACGAATCGCTGAGCCACCGCATCTACGCGGGCAGCGACTTTTTCCTCATGCCGAGCCGCTTTGAGCCCTGCGGCATCAGCCAGATGATCGCCATGCGCTGCGGCACCGTCCCCATCGTCCGCGCTACGGGCGGGCTCAAGGACACCGTCCAGCCCTACAATCAATACGACGGCACGGGCGACGGCTTTGTCTTTGACCGCTACGCCGCCGACGATATGCTCGCCGCCATCCGCTACGCGCTGGACTGCTACCGAAAGCCGGAGGTCATGGCGGGGCTGATAAAAAGCGGCATGAGCCGCGACTTCGGCTGCGAGAAATGGGCGGCGGACTACGCGAAATTGTATGAGGATATGCTATAAGAAAAAGGCTCAACCGAACACGGTCGAGCCTTTTTCTTATAGGTATCGGTCGATTTTATCCCAAAATGTCTGTTTTACCGTTCGCAGTTCCTTCCGCATTTCATGACGCACTAAATCCAATCCGTTCTGCCATACATGCCGCACCGCTTCCAGCTCACTTTGCAGCTCACGGCGCTCACTTCGCACATCGGCCAGCGTCTCCATCAGCTCGCCCTGCACCTTAAAAAATCCGTCCATCGGACGACGACGCGACACATACAGACCGCACCGATAGTTGTCGATGACCGTTTCATAACGCTCACAGGCGTGTGCCACAGCATCCTCCCACGAGATATACAGCTCCCGCGAGGCATTCTCTCCCACCCGCCGCACAGTCTCCGGCGAGGCCGACAGACGTTTCAGACAGGCCGCCAGAGCTTCGGCGTTCTCTTCGATCAAAAAACCGTTTTGTCCATCCGTAACACCCTCAGCGGCGCAGGAGTCCGCCACCATAACCGTCGCCGTGCCGCAGGCCGCTGCCTCACGCACCACAAGGCCGTTTGTGTCAAAGGTGGACGGGAACAGGAACAGGTCGGCGCGACTGTACCACGAGCGCAGACTCTCCCGATCGGTCAGCGCACCCGTGAACACGCATTTTTCCGACAGACCCAGCTTTTCGGCATAGTCCTGCACCTCCTGCCTCTCCGCGCCGTCACCGACGAATACCATGCGAAAGTCCTCTCCCAGCATTTTCAGCCCGTCCAGAATGATCCGCAGCCCCTTATACCACATCATCCGCCCCACGAACAGGAACACGGGCACATTCTCCGGCAGATCATACACGCCGCAGACTGCTTTGAGCTGCGCGTCACTCACCCGCCCGCGCGGAATATCCACACCGTTTTCCATCACAATATAGTCGCCCTCATAACCCAGCGAGCGCAAATTCTCCCCCGCACCGCGTGACACGACCCAGACTTCATCGCAGGCTTCGATATTCTGCACCAACGCGTGTACCGCCCCGTCCCGCAGCAGCTTTCCGCGCAGTGCTTTGGCAATCTCCACATCGAATTTGGTATGGTAGGTCAGAACGACCGGCACATCCAACTCCTCCCGCAGAGACCTTGCCAGTAAGCAGGAACTGATAGGACAGTGCGTATGCAGCAGCGCCGTCTGATCCTCCCGCGCCCGCGCCACCAACGCCGGCGAAAAGGGATAGCCCGCCACATAGCCGAGTTGCTTTCGCACATCCACGCTCGGATAACGCAGCACTGGGAAATCGAAGACGCTGTCATCCGCCTCCGGCACAGCCGGTGTCGCAATCAGAACGCGCCCGCCGCAGGCGGGGATATAGCGGCCATAGTTGACCACCGCGTTGGCCACGCCGTCGATCACCGGCGGGAAGGAATCATTCAAAAGGCAAACCGTCTGCCCGTTCATTCAAGTATCTCCCTGTTTTTCCATTTTCTATATTATAACACATTTTCTGAACCGAAACAAAAATGCGGTGAGCCGAGGCTCACCGCATTTTCATATTTTTGATGTTCTATTATTCCGCGGGGAAGGTCTCGCCGGGGTAGTTGGCGGCCATCCAGTCCGCGTAGTCCATGGAGCCGATCACGGGGTTGATGTCGATGAAGGGCTCGTGGTAGGGGTCAGCCGCGGCGTAGGTGTCCTCCATAGCGGGCGTGCTCGCCATGAAGTCGTCCGCCTGAATGAACTCCGCCACATAGTCGCGGTATTCATCGAAGTGGGGGTAGCCGGACTCATCCGCAGCGGGCTCGGCAGAGGCAGGCTCCTCGGAGGCGGGCTCTTCAGAGGCTTCCTCGGCAGCGGGCTCGGCAGAAGCGCCCATGCCGCCCATATCGACGTTGTTGACAAGACCGGAGGCATCCACGGGGACGATGCCGGCGGCGGTAGCGTCCTCGATGGCGGCGACAGCCCCAGCCTCGGCATCCGCCAGAGCCACGCCCGCGGGCACGACCACGACGTTCTCATAGCTGCCCGCCTTGGCCTCGATCTGCTTGCCGTCCTGATACAGGTCGCCGACCACGGCGCTGTCCTTATCGAGGGTCAGGCTCTTGAGGTAGCTCAGACCCGTGACGGTCCAGACGGAGCCTTCGAGATTGAGGGAGACGGGGTTATTCACGGCGGGAGCCGCGAAGTCGATCATGCGGCCGATGACCTGATAGTTATAGGTGCCCTCGCGCTCGTAGGAGTCCACGGTGATGTCGCCGACGAGGAGATTGCCCTCGGGGTCGCAGTGGACACCGTAGGAGGAGGAGACAACGCCCTCGAGAGAGGAGTTGACCAGATTCACGGTGACGGAATCTTCATAGAACTCCGTGCCGTTGAAGCTGCCGACGGAGTCATACACATCGCCGGTAAGCTCGCAGTCGGTCACATTCAGAATGATCTCGCCGCTGGCACCCTTGGAGCCCGCGTTGAGGTAGGATTCATAGTCGCCGTAAGGGATGACAAAGGTGGTGGCACCGGGGCCGCCGCCGAGGTCGTCGGTGTCGATGAAGCTGAGCAGCTTGCCGCTCCAGGGATTCTCGCCGGTGAGGTTGATGCTGACGTTTTCAAGGTTGATGGTCTCGCCGTTGCCGCCCGCATCCTTGACCATGGCGAAGGTGTCGGTCACGTCGAAGTCGGCATTCTTGACCTCGAGCAGAGCGCTCTTGGAGGTCTTATGGCTCATGAAGCCGATGCGGTCGGAGAAGCCGTAGAAGCGGGCGTTCTCGCTCTCGTCCACATGGAACTCGCCGCCGGTGATGATGGCGAGGTAGTCGGGGACAAACCAGCGGCCGCCGTAGGCATAGTCGGTGAAGCCGTCGCAGTAGGCGATGTAGCCGCTCAGATCGCCCGCCTTGGGACGATCAAAGCCGTAGGTCACGCCACCCACCTCAAAGGTCTCGTCATACTCGCCGTCCGCGACCTCGGTCTCGCCCAGCACCGCCACGGTGTCGGTGGCGATCATGGTGCCGTTGCCGGAGTCGGTGGACAGGACCGCCCAGCCGTTCGATGCCACGAGGCAGTCATTGAAGCGGATGGTCGCCTGCCCGCAGTCGAGCGTGGCGCGGATATTGCCGGTCAGACCCAGCGCGAAGGGGCACTGCTGCATCATGGAGGTGGCGTAGTTGTCCTCGGTGCTGTAGGGCACGAGCTCCTCGTCGTTGAAGGACTGGATATAGGTGTTGTTGACGGTGACGTCCGCCTTGCTGCCCGCCCAGATGGCACTGCGCAGAGCGCCGCCGGTGACGAAGGTGGAATCCTCGACGGTGAGCTTCATCTCGCCGCTCGCGATGACCGCGCAGCCCTCGCCGGTGAAGTCGTCGCCGCCCTTGCCGAACGCGACAAAGTCGGAGTCGGAGATG
>JAZUEL010000091.1:0-109765 GCA_045640125.1 Oscillospiraceae bacterium | reverse complement strand
ATTGCGATTATAGGTGCGGGAAGCGTCGGCGTCAATCTTGCCGAGGAACTTCTGAACAATAATAATTCCGCATATGTGCCTCGCTGCTTTGTTGAAAGAGATACATCGAAAATCGGTCGTGAGATTCATGATATTCCGATCATTTCCGCAGACGAAACGATCATACAGAGATTAAAGGAGCATGAAGTTCAGGAAGTTGTTTTTGCGATCCCGCAGATGAGCGCCGAAAACAAAAAACAACTCTATGATTTTTATCGGGATGCCGGATACAAGGTCAAGGTGTATGATGCGCCCGTCATGGCACAGGCAGTCGGGAAGCGCTCCATGCGTGAATTTGACATAGAAGAATTGCTGTTCCGCAAGCAGATCATCGTTGCGGATGAAGGGCTACGGGCATATTACAAAGATAAAGTCGTTATGATTACAGGCGGCGGCGGAAGTATCGGAAGTGAGCTTTGCCGCCAGATCGCGAAGATGCAGCCGAGGAAGCTCATCATCCTCGATGTGTACGAAAACGGTGCCTACGATGTGCAGCAGGAGCTGAAAATGGTCTACGGCGCGGCACTGGATCTGCAGGTCGAGATCCTCTCCGTGTGCGACCGGCGGGCGCTGGAAAAGGTCTTCGACACCTACCGCCCCGATGTGGTGCTCAACGCCGCGGCACATAAGCACGTTCCGCTCATGGAGCACAACTGCTGCGAGGCGGTGAAAAACAACGTCTTCGGCACGCTGAACACCGTGCAGATGGCGGTCAAATACAAGACCGGACGCTTCATCATGGTCTCCACCGACAAGGCGGTGAATCCCACCAACGTCATGGGCGCGACGAAGCGTATGTGCGAGATGATCGTGCAGACCTACAGCCGCATGGGAACGGACACCACCTTCTCTGCGACCCGCTTTGGCAATGTCCTCGGCTCCGCCGGCTCGGTCATTCCGCTGTTCCGCCGCCAGATCGCCGCGGGCGGTCCCGTGACCGTGACCGACAAGCGCATCATCCGCTACTTCATGACCATCCCCGAGGCGAGTCAGCTCGTGCTGCAATCCGGCGCCATGGCGAAAAACGGCGAGCTGTTCGTGCTCGATATGGGCAAGCCCGTCAAGATCCTGGAGCTGGCGGAGAGTATGATCCGCCTGTCCGGCTTCGAGCCTTATCACGACATTCAGATCGTGGAGACCGGTCTGCGCCCCGGCGAGAAGCTCTATGAGGAGCTGCTGGTGCAGAGCGAGACGCTGACCAAAACCGACAACAGCCTCATCTTTATCGAAAAGGATGAGGCGCTGAGTGAAAACGAACTGTTTGCAAGCCTTGACCGATTGGCACAGTCCGTTGAATCCGAAGATGATAAAACAGTCCGTGAGACCTTGCAACAGACGGTGCCGACCTTCCGTCCCGCGGAGGAAGTCAACGCGCTGGCTGCCGGGGCCAGAGAAATGAACATGGTTTGATACCGGGAGGCAGACTTTGAACAAAGAGATTCTTTTGGCGTCCCCCACAATGCACGGAGAGGAAATGCGGTTTATTCAGGAGGCCTTTGACCGCAACTGGATCGCGCCGCTGGGCTTCAACTGCGACGGCTTTGAGCAGGAGATGAACGACTACCTCGGCGGCGAGCGGCATCTGTTTGCCACGGTGTCCGGCACCTCGGCGCTGCATCTGGCGGTGAAGCTGGCGGGCGTGAAGCCGGGCGATACCGTCCTCTGCTCCGATATGACCTTCGCCGCCACGGTGAACCCGATCAGCTACGAGGGCGCGAAGCAGGTCTTTGTGGACAGCGAATACGAGACCTGGAACATGGACCCCGAAGCGCTGGAGCGCGCCTTTGAACAATACCCGCAGGCCAAGGTCGTCATGCTGGCGCACCTGTACGGCACGCCCGCGAAGATGGATGAGATCGAGGCCGTGTGCCGAAAGCACGGCGCGATCCTCATCGAGGACGCGGCGGAGGCACTCGGCAGCACCTACAAGGGCCGCTTCTGCGGCACCTTCGGCGATATGGCGGCGCTGAGCTTCAACGGCAACAAAATCATCACCACCTCCGGCGGCGGTATGCTCATCACGCGCTCACCCGAGCAGCGGAGCAAGGCGATGTTCTGGGCGACGCAGGCGCGCGAGGCAGCCCCCTGGTATCAGCACGAGGAGCTCGGCTACAACTTCCGTATGTCGAATGTCGTGGCGGGCATCGGGCGCGGTCAGCTTCTGCATCTGGAGGAGCATCGGGCGCTGAAGGAGAAGATCTACCGCCGTTATGAGCAGGGGCTGAAGGGTCTGCCCGTGACGATGAATCCCTATCTCGCGGATTCCCGCCCGAACTTCTGGCTGAGCTGCCTGACCGTGGACGCGGATGCCATGTGCCCCCAGCGGCGCACCGACTGCACCACCGAGTGGACGCATCAGAGCGGCAAAAGCTGCCCCGATGAGATCGCCGCGGCGCTCGCGGCGGAGAACATCCAGACCCGCCCGATCTGGAAGCCCATGCACTTGCAGCCGATCTACAAGGACTGCGGCTTTGTGTCCACCGGCTGCGGCGAGGACGTGTTCGCCCGCGGCATTTGTCTGCCCTCGGACATCAAAATGACCGAGAAGGAGCAGGATTCCGTGATCGACGTGATCCGCCGCTGCTTCGGCTGAAGAAACACAACAATCGAGACCGACAAACCGTTTTGGTTTGTCGGTTTTTGATTTACATATAATCCAAAATTCTATTGAAATGCGGAAGACAATGTAATATAATGTAATATCAAGATAGAGTGGAGGGGTATACGTCTCTCCTCAATCTATAGAAACGGAGTGCCTTCATGTATCGGCATTTTTGGAAACGGTTTTTGGATAGCATCCTCTCGGCGCTTGCGCTGATCGTGCTTTCGCCGCTTCTTTTTGTCCTGGCCGTTCTGGTGCGCTGCCGCATGGGCAAGCCCGTGATCCACTGCGCGGAACGGGCGGGAAAGGGAGAGAAGATCTTCCGGATGTATAAGTTCCGCTCCATGACCGATGCGCGCGGCGAAAACGGCGAGCTTCTGCCGGACGGGGAGCGGCTGACGAAGCTGGGGCGCGCCTTGCGTGCCAGCAGTCTGGACGAGCTGCCGGAGCTTTGGAACGTGCTGAAGGGCGATATGTCGCTGGTCGGGCCGCGCCCCTTTGAGAAAAGTTATCTGCCCTACTATACCGAGCGGGAGCATCACCGGCACGATGTCCGTCCCGGCATCACGGGGCTGGCGCAGGTGAACGGGCGCAACAGCATTTCCTGGGAGGAAAAGTTCGCATACGACCTGCAATATATCGAAAATATCAGCTTTGCCGCGGATGTGAAGATCCTGTTGCAAACGGTGAAAAAAGTCTTTGTCCGCGAGGGTATCGGGCAGGGCGAGGACGCGCAGCTCGGCTTTGATGTTCTGCGGCAGCGGGATGAGTCGGGCGGAGACCGCGGAGCTTGAGCAGACAGATCGGTACGAAGAATAATATATTCTTACGGAGGATATACAATGGAGAAAGTTTCGAGATTCGGCAAATATTATTACAAGTTTTTTACATGGATCCATACCGACAGCGACGGGCTGATCCGCGCCGTCGGCTGCTTCTCGGAGCTTCTGCTCAAGCTTGCGCGGCCGTCTCTTTTGAAAGAGGGGCGCGAGAAATACGACGACTATGTGAAACACGCCAGGGACGGCGATCTCAGCGCGCGGCGGCGGCATCATTATAACGGCTGCAAGATGATCTACGGAGTCGATGTGGATGAGTACTTCGTTTTTCAATTTTGGAAATACAAGGATGCCGCAAAAAGAAACTTCATTACGAATCACAGCCGCTTTGAACTCTATGAGCGATGCAATACGCCCGAGGTCATGGCCTTGTTCGACAGTAAATTCAAGACCTATTGCAAATATCGGGAGTATTTCAAACGCGAAGCCATGCTGTATTCCGGCGCGGCGGACAACGACAGTCTGCGTGCGTTCCTGCGGCAATACGGAAGCGCCATCGTCAAGCCCGACGATGCCTATTGCGGGATCGGGGTCGAGCTGCTCCGGACCAACGGCGAGGCGGACATAGAGGAAGCCGTGCGGCATCTCGAGACCAGAAAAGAGACCTGCATCGTGGAGGAGTTCATCCGCCAGTCTGACATTATGGCGGCGTTCCATCCCGGGAGCGTGAATACGATCCGTATACCGGCGTATCGGCTGAAAAACGGCGTTGTGATCCACCGTCCCTTCCTGCGGACGGGTCAGGGTGGAAGCGTTGTCGATAATGCCGGAGCGGGCGGCGCTTTTGCCGCGATCGATGCGGATACCGGCCTTGTCATTTCACTGGGAATCGATGAACTGGGCTATGAATTCCTGCACCATCCCGATTCGGGAAAGTGTTACGTCGGTTTTCAGATCCCCGACTGGGATCAGGTGGTCGGGCTGACGACGGAGCTGATGCAGATCGATCCGGATGCCCGTTATGTCGGATGGGATTTCGCGCATACAGACGCGGGCTGGGTCGTGGTCGAGGGAAATCCCGACGGTCAATTTGTCGGGCAGCAGATGACACTTCATTCCGGCTGCCGGAATGAGGTTTTGAAGCTTGTTGCGGAGATGTGAGCCGGCGGAAGAAAAGCGAGCTCACGCCCTCTGTCTGCCGGGCGCTTGCGGATGCCCGCAGGGAAGCAACGGCGGACAGAGAGGGGATAAGAAGGTGTTTGGCATGAAAAAAGCAAAAGACGGCATCTACGCCCGCTATGTGAAGCGGGGACTGGATATATTCTGCGCGCTGGCGGCTCTGCTCGTGTTCTGCTGGCTCTATGCGATCCTGGCGCTGCTGGTGCGGATCAAGCTGGGCAAGCCGGTGATCTTCAAGCAGAACAGACCCGGAAAAGACGAGCGGATTTTCACGCTGTGCAAGTTCCGCACGATGACCGATGCACGGGATGAAAACGGCGATCTGCTGCCCGACGCGCAGCGGCTGACAAAGTTCGGACGGATCCTGCGCGCCACCAGTCTGGACGAGCTGCCGGAGGCGTGGAACATTCTGAAGGGCGATATGAGCGTGATCGGGCCGCGCCCGTGGAACTATACCGACCTGAAATATTACAACGACGAAGAACGGAAACGCTTTGAACTGCGGCCGGGGCTGTCCGGCTGGGCGCAGGTCAACGGGCGCAACGATGCCAGCTGGCCGGAGCGTATCCGCTGCGATATTGAGTACGTTCAGAATGTGAGCTTCCGCTTCGATCTTCGGATCGTGTTTTTGTCGGCTTTGAAGATGATCAAGCATGACAATATCGGCGTGCGCGGAGAGGGAGACCACAGAGACTTTGCGGTCTATCGCATGATAGAGGAGGCGGAGCGTATGAATAAGGATATTTTACCCTCGCAGGAGATCGGCAGCTTTTTCTGCTTTGAAAGCGGCGAATACCGGACGGAGACCATGACACCGGCGGGCTGGCTTCCGCAGGGCGACGATTCCGTCTATACCTTTTCCGGCAGAGATGCGATCCTGTGGGCGCTGCGGGATATCTCCGCGCACAAAACGGTCAAAAGGGCGTATATCCCCTCCTATTGCTGCACCTCCATGATCTCGCCCTTCCTCGAGCAGGGCATTGAGTGCTGCTTTTACGATGTCGATTATCGGAACGGACTTCGCTTCGATATACAATACGACAAAAAATGCGACCTGTTCTTTGCGATGAACTACTTCGGTGTGCGGCGGGAGGAAATGGATCGGGCGATCGAACACTTCGCGTCCCGCGGCGTGACCGTGCTGGAGGATATCACGCACACGCTGCTGCATACAAAGCCCGTTTCGGCGCATTCGGATTATGCGGTGGCGAGCCTGCGGAAATGGTTTTCCATCCCCACGGGCGGCTTTTTGCTGAAGCGCGAGGGAAAGCTCGACCAAAAGCCCTGTGAAAGCGGCGACGATGCCGTCGCCGGACGCATCGAATCCATGCGCCTGAAGCAGGATTATCTGGACGGAAAGGATGTTGACAAGACCCGCTTCCTGGAGCTGAGCCAACGCTTTGAAGCCTCGCTGAACTATGTTCATGACGCAGTGCTCGACACCCGTTCGGCGGGGATTCTGGAAAAGCTGGACGTGGCGGCGCTCGCGGAGAAACGTCGTCGGAATGCCGATGTTTTGTATGATTGTCTGGAGGAGGATGATACGATCACGCCGCTGTTCTCCCGCGAGGAAGCGGAGAGCGGCTGTCCGCTGTTCGTTCCGATCCTGCTGCCGAACGAAGACCGCAATTCACTGCGCGATCATCTGATCGAAAACGGTGTCTTCTGTCCCATTCACTGGCCGGAGGTCTTGGGAACGAAGCCGGGCATCAAGCCCTATGAATTGTCTCTGATCTGCGATCAGCGCTACGATACGCAGGATATGCTGCGTATGGTCGAACTCATAAAGCAGTGGAAGAAAACGCATCGTTCATCCGATGCGCCTGTCACGGTTTGAAAAAGGAGTTTATATCATGTTTGAGGAGCTGAAAGGGAAGAAACTGCTGCTGCTCAGCGGCGGTGCGCTGATGTGCTCGGTGATCGAAGCGGCAAAGGATATGGGCATTTATACCATCGCCACGGATATGTACACCGATTATTCCGTCAGCCCGGGCAAGCGGATCGCCGATGAGGCGTGGGATATCAGCTGGAACGACATCGACACGCTGGAGACAAAATGCCGTGAGGCGGGGGTCGACGGAGTCTTTACGGGCTTCAGTGAGTTCTGCGTCGAAGCGGCGATCCGCCTCTGTGAGCGGCTGGGGCTGCCCTTTTACGCGAGCTTGGAGCAGCTGAACACAACGCGAAACAAGGCGACCATGAAGCTCGTTTGCCGCCGGAACGGTATGCCCGTCCCCGAGGAATACAAGCTGTCCGTCGCTCCGACGGAGGAGGAATTGCGGGCGATCCGTTATCCGGTCGTCGTGAAACCCAGTGACGCGGCGGGCTCGCGGGGCATCTCGATCTGCGACAACGAGGAGCAGCTGATGGATGCCATCGCCAAGGCGAGAGCCTTTTCCGAATCCGATTCTCTGGTGGCGGAAAAACGGATGACCGGCACCGAGGTGAATGCCACCTATGTGATCCAGGACGGCATCGCCACGCTGGCGCTGACCTCGGATGCCATCCACGGCTATCAAAAAGAGGGCGGCATCCATCTCACGGAGGCATGGCTGATGCCGTCCAAATTCCAGGGGGAATTTATCCGAAAAGCGGATCAAAAATGCAGAGACATCCTTCATGAGCTGAAGATTGAGAACGGTATGTTTCAGTTCGCCATGTTTTTTGATGGGGAAGACTTCTGCGTGTTTGATGTCGGCTTCCGTCTGGGCGGCGGCATGACCTTTGAGATCGAAGAGGCCGTCAACGGGATCAACTACATGAAAATGATGCTGGCGCACAGTCTGACCGGACGGATGCAGGGCTGGAACGCCGCGGAAAAGGACGATCCGGACTTCCCCTGCGTCGCCTGCAACTTTACGCCGACCGCCGTCCCCGGCACGGTCGGACACGTCGGCGATCCGGAGGCGATCCGAGAGCTCCCGGGTGTGCTGAGCTGCCGCCTGTTCTATGGGGAAGGCAGCGAGGTGCCCGACAGCGGCGCGATGAATCAGAACTTTGCCAGGATCAATATGACCGCGGATTCACCCGAGGCATTGGCGGAAACCATGGATGCCGTTTATGCGGCATTGGATGTCCGAAACGACAGGGGCGAGGATATGCTCCGCAGTCGGGTGGATAGAAAAACGATAGAAAACTATTGGAGATAGAGGCGTTCAAATCATGCGGGAGATCAATTTGGGAAGGGTCGTCGTGACCGGAGGTACCGGTTTTTTGGGGCAGTATTTGCTGCGGGATTTGTTGGACAGCAACGCCGAGCTTGTTGTGTTGACCAACCGAACGAAGACCGAAGGACTCGTTTCCGGCGACAATATCCGATATGAGCATTGTGACTATTCCTACGAAGGGGTACGATCCTGCCTGCAGCCCGGGGATTCTTTTGTGCATTTGGGAGGGTCTGTCCCGTATTCCGTGCAAGCGTCGGATATGGAAAGGGCAAGTCTGGAGAATATACTGTATTCTAAGTCTGTGTTCGATGCTTGTTTGCATTCCGGAATCACCAATGTCGTTTTTTGCTCCTCCATCGCGGTTTACGGCAATCAGGGAACGGAACCGTATCACGAGGAACAGAATTGCAGACCGAATTCTATCTACGGTGTCGCAAAACTTTCCACCGAAAAAGTGGCGGACTATATGAATTCAGAGTATGGAATGAAGATCAAAAGCCTCCGCATTGCACAGGTGTATGGAGCCCGCGAGCGGATTCGCTCTCCTTTTTTAAGAATCTGTGTCGAAAAAAGTCGGAGGGACGAGGCAATCACCGTGTTCGATACCGGAAAAACTTCTCAGGATTATGTCTATGTCAAGGATGTGGTACAGGGCATGGAAAAGGCACTGATACACTCCGGAGAGAGTGGGGCATTTAATATTGGCGGCGGACGGCCGGTTTCGGTGGAGGAGCTTGCCAAGGCGCATCAGCTGGCTTTCGGAAGTCAGGCGGGACTGCTCTATGTACAAAACGGGCAGGAAAAAATGTTCCACAGATCTCTGAATCTGCAAAAAAGTCAAGATGTATTGGGCTATCAGCCGCAGTTTTCCATGCTGTCCGGCTGTGCGGATATGGCCAGGGAATACGCCCTCGGTCGTGTTCCGGAATGATGAGAGAAATCAGGAAAGAGAACCTATGCTGACCATATACCGATTGGCACAAAGTGAACAGTGGGATGCGCTCGTGCGCTCCTTCGCGGACTACGATACATACTGGCTGAGCGGCTATGTGCGGGCGTTTCAGCTCCACGGCGACGGAGAGCCGCGGCTCATCTACGCCGAGACGGAGGGCGCGCGCGGCATCAATGTCGTGATGCTGCGGGACGTGGCGCGCGATGCGCGCTTCGCAGGAAAGCTGCCCGAGGGCGTGTATTTCGACATCGCCTCACCCTACGGCTACGGCGGCTGGCTCATCGAGGGCGGTGACACCGCCGCTCTGTTCGCGGAGTACGAGGCATGGGCGCGGGAGAACGGCATCATCAGCGAGTTCGTGCGTTTCCATCCGGTTTTGCAAAACCACGAGCCCTGCCGCGAGTCCTACGATGTGCTGGAGCTGGGCAACACCGTGACGCTCGATCTCGCCTCGCCGGAGACGATCTGGGCGAACATCACCAGCAAAAACCGCAACGTCATCCGCAAGGCGCAGAAAAACGGCATCGTGATCCGGCGGGGACGTTCCCGGGAACTCTATGAAGCCTTCCGCGTGATCTACAACGGCACGATGGACAAGGACCGGGCGGAGGCGTATTACTATTTTGAGCCCGCCTTTTATGAGAGTGTTTTGAACGATCTGCCGGACAACGCGCAGCTTTTCTACGCCGAGCTGGACGGCACAATCATCGCCGCGTCCATTATGCTGACGGCGAACGGACGGATGAACTACCACCTCTCCGGCTCGCTGCGGGAGTATGCCCACCTCGCGCCGACGAATCTGCTGCTGTACGAGGCGGCGCTGTGGGGCTGCGAAAACGGCTGTAAGACCCTGTATCTCGGCGGCGGTGTCGGCAGCGGGGAGGACAGTCTGTTCAAGTTCAAAAAGGCCTTTTACCGCGGCGACGAGCTATTCCGCTTCTGCATCGGTCGCAAGACCTTTTTGCCGGAGAAATACGACGAATTGCTCGCCCTGCGTGAGCCGGTCAACAGCGGCTTTTTCCCGCAGTACAGGGGATGAAAGATATGGATATTCTGATTTTGGCACATTTCAGCGGCAGTGCCGTCACAGCCAACGACAACGGACGCTTCGTGTATCTTGCCGCTGAGCTGGCGAAGCATCATGAGGTCGAGATCGTCACCACCGATTTCAGCCACACAACGAAAGCACCGAAGAAAAAATCAAGCGGAGAGTCACCGTTCAAGGGTACCCTCCTCCATGAGCCCGGGTATTCCCGCAATGTGTGCCTCAAGCGCTTTTGGAGCCATTTCGTCTGGGGCAGAAACGTCCGCCGCTATCTGGCGGGGCGGAAAAAGCCCGACGTGATCTTTTGCGCCGTGCCGTCGCTGACGGGACCGCTGGCGGCTGCGAAGTATTGCCGTCGGGAGGGTGTCCGCTTCGTCGTGGATGTGCAGGATCTGTGGCCGGAGGCATTTCAGATGGTGTTCCATGTTCCGGTGTTGAGCCGGATCCTTTTCGCGCCCTTCCGCGCTATGGCGAACGGGATATACCGCCGCGCGGATGCGGTCTGCGCGGTGTCGCAGAGCTATGCGGATCGGGCGCTGTCGGTCAATCCGAAGTGCGCGGAGGGGCACAGCGTTTTCCTCGGCACACGTCTGGAGGACTTCGACCGGTACGTTGAGGAAAACGCGGTCACGGATAAACCCGCGGGTGAGCTGTGGCTCGGCTACTGCGGCACCTTGGGTGCCAGCTACGATCTGACCTGCGTGCTGGACGCGCTGAAGCTCGCGGAAGAAACGGGGCTTACGCCGCCGAAATTCATCGTGATGGGCGACGGCCCGCAGCGGGAGCAGTTTGAGAGCTATGCCGCCCAAAAAGGCGTGAATGCCGTGTTTACCGGACGGCTGCCCTACTCGCAGATGTGCGGGAAGCTCGCGGCGTGTGATATCGTGGTTAACCCCATTATCCGAGGGTCAGTGGGGAGCATCATCAACAAACACGCCGATTACGCCGCCTCGGGTCTGCCGGTGCTCAATACGCAGGAGAGCGCGGAATACCGGGCGCTGGTGGAGACGTACCGCATGGGCTTCAACTGCCAAAACGGCGACGCGGCGGATCTGGCGGATAAGCTCTCCGTTCTGGTGCGGGATGAGAAGCTGCGTCGGGAAATGGGACACAACGCCCGCCGCTGCGCCGAGGAACGCTTTGACCGAAAAACGAGCTACGATGAGCTGGTGAAGGTGATTTTGGATTCCGAAGAAGCATTGTTCCGGGAGGATTGAGATTTGAAACGATTGTCTGCGATCGGCGCTTTTTTTGAAAAGAATCCCTTTGAAAAATACCTGATGCCCTGTGCGCTGCGGATGGGCTTTCTCGCCAACATTGCGCTGTTTTATCTCGGCATGGCGTATGTGGAAACGCCGGCACGGCAGTATGGCTTCATGCTTCTCTGCGGTCTGTTCGTCCTTTTGTGCGGACTGCTGTTTCTGAAGCAGTTCAGGCAGTATCGGATGAGCTGGTGGCGGGTGGCGTTTCTGGCGCTGTGGCTGGCTTTTTTTGTCGGGAATATCCTCTCTGCCTATGTGCTGCGTCCCGACGGCATCCATGCGGTGTCCTCCGTCAAACAGTTCGCGGCGCTGTGCCTGCCGGCCTTCCTCGCGGGCATCATCGGAGCCCGCAAGAAGCTGGGAAACGAGCTTTTTGAGACGATGGAGAAACTGAGCTTCTTCGTGCTTCCGGCGGGTATCATCTACTTTTTCGGTGCCATCTTCAACTGCTTCGGCTTTTATGGGCGGGACTTCGGCGTGCTCAGCTATATGCACATGGCTTACGGCTTTGCGCCCGTTCTGATCAGTCACATGATCGGTTTTCAGGAGCGCAAGCCGTGGAAGCTCCCGCTGATCGGGGGTGCGGTCCGGCGGGCGCAGCTTGTGCGCGGTCTGTGTATGTTTGTCTATTGGGTCGACATTCTCGCCTCGGGCACACGCGGAGCTCTGCCGGCGGTGCTTGGCTTCGCGGTCTTTGCCATCCTCTATCGCCTCGTGCGGCGGGAGAAGGTGGGTCGTCTTTCGCTGCTGGCGCTGGCGATGGTGCTGGTGACACTGTTTCTGATTTTTGTGTACTGTCCGGTCGGGATGCGGTCCGGTATGGAACGGATCGGCGGCACGCTGACCGTATGGAAGAACGGCGAATTCACCACGGCGGAGGAGCTGTATACGCCGGAGGACTACGGCGTGGAGGAAAATCGGTTCGTGGAGCTTGCAGTGGCATCGCCGGACGACCGGCACATCATGCGGCGGGGGGACGCCGCGGTCATTTCGCCCCAAGAACTCGATTTTGAACTGACACCGGAGACCTTGGCGGATATCAACTTCTGTCTGGGTGACCGCGTGCTGATGTATAAGATCGCCTGGGCGGAGTTTCGGAACGATCCGCTGCGCGGTCTCGGCGGCGCGGAAACATACAGCTATAAATACGGCATTTATCCGCATTGTCTGCCGCTGGAGGCCTTGTGCGAGCTGGGGCTGGTCGGCGTTGTGCTCCTGCTGGTGGTCGCCTATTGTCTGGTGAAGCTGTTCATCCTCGGACGGCGGGATGACGGCGTGGCGCAGGTGCTGATGCTGCTGAGCTTTGTCGTGATACAGTATCTGATAAACGGCTCTATGTGGATGTGTGAGGGCTTGCAGCTGGCGGTCGGCTTTGCGCTGGCGCAGCCGTGGTCACGCCAGAGCCTCTCACCAAAAGAATGATCGGACGGGACAGCGTTTGGAGAAATCAAAAAACAACAGAATAATCGGGAAAGTCTTTTCGGTGACCGGTGTCATTCTCCTGACGAAGCTGTTTGGCTTCTTCAAGCAGATGTTTACGGCAGCTTCTTTCGGAGCCAGCATCGAGACCGACCTCGTCAACCTCTCGCAGACCTTTGTGTCCAATCTCCAGTATGTGCTGATGTCGGCGCTGGCCACCTCCTTTGTCTCCGTTTATATTTTCGCCAAGGAAAAGGACAGGGATGGCTCCCGACGCTTTGCGGCGGATACCGCCAAGGTGTTTCTGCTGGTCACGGCGGCGGTCGTGGTATTGGTGGAGCTCTTTGCGCCGTGGCTGGCGCGGCTGATCGCCCCCAGCTATTCCGCGGAGCTGTCGACCGTGCTGACGCGGTATCTGCGGATATTTGCACCGGCTTTGCTGCTTTTTGTGTTCATCGCGATCTCGGCCTCAACGCTGGATGCCAACAAGCGTTTCATCCCGGGACAGCTCGAGGGCTTCAACCAGAGCGTCCTGCTGATCCTGTGCATCTTCCTGTTCAAGGATAGGCTCGGGATCCGGACACTGGTGCTGGCCTTTTTTGTCTATACCCTTTATAATACCGTCTTCCTCGGTGTGGCATCCCGCCGCTACTGGGGGCGCAGTCGCGGCAATCCCTTCCGCAACCCCTCGGTCAGGGCGCTCCTGAAGATGATCGCGCCCCTGATGATCGGCTACTCCGTGGTCTATGTCAATGAGCTGGTGGCAAAGATGCTGGTATCCGGACTGGATGCCGGCAGCGTGACGGCCATCGGCTACGGCAGCGTCCTGTCCAATTTGGTCACGACTTTTATTGCGGCCTTTGGCTCTATCCTGTTCCCGTATGTGACGGATCACATTTCGACGGGACACGACCGGGAAGCGGCTGAGCTGGCGGACAATACCGCGCTGTTGATGATTATGGTGTTTTTGCCGGTGTCGGTCGTTTTCGGCTTTTGCGCGAAGGACATCGTGCAGGTGGTGTTCGGGCGCGGTGCCTTTGATGCAAGAGCGGTCGAGATCACCGCTCGGGCACTGGTCGGATACAGCGTCTCCTTTGCGCCGATGGTGCTGCGCGAGGTTTACTGCCGTGTCCAGTACGGCTATCAGGATTCCAAGTGGCCCATGCTCAACAGCACGATCGGAATTCTGGCCAACATCGGGCTGAGCATCCTGCTGTGCCCTCGTTACGGAGTGCTCGGCGTTGCCTTTGCCAGCAGCGTCTCGGTGGTGATCTGCGGTGTGATGAACATTATCACGGCGCGCCGTCATAACCGATATCTGAACTACTGCCTGATCCTCAAATGGCTGCCGCTGCTGCTGGCGGCGGGGGCGGTCTGTGCGCTGGTCTGCTTCGGCGGCAATCGGCTGCTGGCGGAATGGAGACCTCTGCTGCGGCTTGTGGTGACGGGGGCGGCTGCGGTCGTGCTGTATGCGCTGGTCGCGCTGCCGCTGGTGCTGCGTATGGTGCCGCGGGTCCTGACGGCGCGCGCGCAGGATCAATCCGAAGAAAACGCCGAGTGAAAATTGGAAAAATCAGTTGATTCCTTCGGAAAAATGTGGTAAGATAAAACGATTTGAATAGGAAAAATTGGGAATTGACGGAGAAGATACACTATGCAGGACGCACATTTCGACACTCTGTATGAGGGACTTTTGAACGGCAGCGAGAAGCTTTCGCTGATCGGACTGGGCTATGTGGGTATGCCCATCGCGGTGGAATTTGCCAAGCATATCAAGGTCATCGGCTTCAACCACCACGAAAACCGCATCCAGCAGTATAAGGCCGGCATTGACCCGACCAACGAGGTCGGCAACGAGGCCATCCGCGAGACCACCGTGGACTTCACCTCGGACGAAACCCGTCTGCGCGAGGCGCGCTTCCATATCGTGGCGGTGCCCACGCCCGTCGGCAGAGACAATATCCCCGACCTCGAGCCCGTGGAGAACGCCTCCCGCATCGTGGGACGCAACCTCGTCCCCGGCTCCATCGTCTGCTACGAATCCACCGTCTACCCCGGCTGCACCGAGGAGATCTGCATCCCCATTCTGGAGAAGGAATCCGGTCTCACCTGCGGCGTGGACTTCAAGGTGGGCTACAGCCCCGAGCGTATCAACCCGGGCGATAAGGTCCACACGCTGACCACCATCCGCAAGGTCGTTTCCGGCATGGACGAGGAATCCGCCCGCATCATCAAGCAGGTCTACGACATCGTCATCGCCGCCGGCACTGTCCCCGTGTCCAACATCAAGACCGCCGAGGCGGTCAAGGTCGTGGAGAACACCCAGCGCGACATCAACATCGCCTTTATGAACGAGCTGGCGAAGGTCTTTGACCTCATGGGCATCGACACCAGAGAGGTTTTGGAGGGCATGAACTCCAAGTGGAACGCCCTCGGCTTTCAGCCCGGTCTGGTCGGCGGTCACTGCATCGGCATCGACCCCTACTACTTCACCTATCAGGCGGAGAAGTTCGGCTATCACTGTCCTGTGATCCTCGCCGGCCGCCAGATCAACGACAGCATGGGGCCCTTTGTGGCGGACGCGGCGATCAAAAACATGGTGCAGGCGGGCAAAAGCCCCAAAAACTCCAAGGTCGTCGTTCTCGGTCTGACCTTCAAAGCAAACTGCCCCGATGCCCGCAACAGCAAGGTCAATGACATCCTCTGCCGCCTGCGTGAGTACGGCGTGGAGCCGCTTGTGGTGGACACCTGGTGCACGCCGGAGGATGCCATGCGGGAATACGGCGTGACCCTGACCCCCCTCGAGGACGTGAAGGATGCCGACTGCATCATCGTGGCGGTGAGCCACCGCGAATTTGAGACTCTTTCCGTCGACGAGCTCAAGGCCATGTTCCGCAGCGATATCCCCGACAACGAGAAAGTTTTGCTCGATGTCAAGAGCATCTACCCGATGGCAGAGCTCAAGGCCTCCGGCATGAGATTCTGGAGACTGTAAAAAATCTGTGAACAATTCTGTATTCCATTCCGTCCCGATGCGTTTTTGCCGCATCGGGACTTTTTTAGCCCGACAAAGATTCTTGCATTTTTGATACGGGTATTGTAAAGTTAATCTGTATAGCTTTATAGAAATGAGAGCGGTTATGGGACTGACGCGGTACGAATTTGAATTTCTGGCGTGGCTGGAGCGCGAGGGGGACGGGGCGTATTCGATGCGTACGCTGTCCGATACGCTGAAGATCTCCGCGTCCGCGCTGACGGAGGCGATGGAGGCGCTGGAGGCGCGGGGCTGCATCCGCCGCGCGGGCGGCGTTCTCTCGCTGACGGAGGCGGGGCTTGCTGCGCTGGAGCCCTACCGCGTGAAGCGGGCGCTGATCCTCGCCGCGGGCTTCGGCTCGCGCATGATGCCCGCCACGGCGGACAGACCCAAGCCCCTCGTGACCGTGAACGGCGTGCGTATTCTGGACACGCTGCTGGACGCGCTGGTCGCCGTCGGCATCACGGACATCACCGTGGTGCGCGGCTATAGGAAAGAACGCTTCGACGAGCTTTTGGAAAAATACCCCTTCCTGACCCTCGTGGACAACGACAAATACGACCGCACCAACAACATCTCCTCCGTGATGCTCGCACTCGACAAGCTCGGCGGCTATCTCTGCGAGGCGGACCTCTACATCACCAACCCCCGCGTCATCACCAAGTATCAGTATGCCAGCAACATCCTCGGCTCCTATTCCGTCGAGACCGACGACTGGAGCTTCCGCATGGATGCGGGCGGGCACATTGAACAATATCAGAAGGGCAATACCCATTGCTACAACTATTACGGGATCTCCTACTGGACGGAAGAAGACGGCAGGAGATTAAAGGCGGACTTCCAACACACCTATGAGCAGCCGGACGGCAGAGACCTGTTCTGGGAGTTCATCCCGCTGGTCCTGTGCCGCGAAACCTATTCCGTAGAAGTCAGACCCTGCGAAAAGTCCGATATCATGGAGATCGACAACTATTCCGAGCTTCAGATCCTCGACCCCTCGTATGCGTGAAAACTCCTGCGGCCGTATGGAGAAAAACAGATGAAATGCTATGAAGGAAGCATCCTGACGGTCGATGAAAACAACAGCGTCTTTCACTATCTGGTGGAGGACGGGGGCAAGATCCTCTTTGTCGGCGACGAACTGCCCGCCGCCTATCAGAACGCAGAGAGAATACAACTGGGGGACAGGGCACTGATCCCCGCCTTTTGTGACACCCATCAGCACTTCGCCTCCTTTTCCATCTTCCACGCGGGGCTCAACGTCATGGATGCGGAATCCAACGCCGAGATCGCGGAGATGGTGCGCGAGTTTGTGCAGAAATCGAACGCCAATACGCTCATCGCCTTCGGCGCGTCGCCCTATTCCGTCAAAGAGCGGCGGCTCATCAGCCGCGAGGAGCTGGATGCCGTGTGTCCCGACAGGGAGATCATGGTCGTCAAGTACGACGGTCACGCCTGCATCGTGAACTCCAAGCTGCTCAGCCACCTGCGCCCGAAGCTGGCGATGAAGCGCGGCTTCCACCCCGACACGGGCGAGATGAATCAGGAGGCCTTTTTCGCCGTCTCCGACTACATCACGAATTCTGTCTCCATTCCCGAGCTTTTCGGGAATATGCAGAAGGCGGTGGACTTCATGGCGAGCCGCGGCATCGGCATGGTGCACACGGTCAGCGGCGTGGGTTTCATCGGAAACCTCGATATCACCACGGAAAAGATCTTCGCCAAGGGACTCAAAAACGGCTTCCAGCTCCGCGTGTTCCCGCAGTCCATGAACACGTCTGTGGCGACGAGGCGGCATCTGCCGCGCATCGGCGGCTGCTTCCAGTGTGCGCTGGACGGCTGCTTCGGCTCGCACGATGCCGCCATGTATCAGCTCTACTGCGACGAGCAGGGCGGCGACGGCGTTCTGTACTACGGCGACGACGATGTCGCGGAATTCTGCAAGCGTGCCAACCGTCTGGGGCTTCAGATCGAGCTGCACGCCATCGGTGACCGAGCCTTCGCGCAGGCGGTGCGCGGAATTAAGGCGGCGCTGGACGACTACCCCCGCCCCGACCACCGTCACGGCATCATCCACGCCTGCCTCCCGACGGAGAAGGGACTCGCCGTCTGCGCCGAGTACGGCATCCAGCTGCCCATGCAGAGTGCGTTCATCCACTGGAAGCAGGAGCCGGACGAGTATCTGGAGAGCATCATGGGCAAGGAACGCTGCGCGCAGCTGAACCCCATCGGGACGATCCACGGCATGGGCATCCCCGTGTCCTTCGGCTCGGACGCGCCCTGCACCACGCCCGACCCCATCGTGTGGCTCGACCGCGCCGTGAACAACCCCAACCAAAGCGAGGCGGTGAGCGTGCAGGATGCGCTCAGGATGTGTACCTACAACGGTTATTGGACGAGCTTCGACGAGAAAGAGCGCGGCAGCCTCGAGGTCGGCAAGACGGCGGATATGGTCATCCTCTCCGCCGACCCCTATACCATAGACAAGAGCGAGATCGGGAATCTGAAAACAGAGCAGCTTATTCTGGGCGGCAAGCCCTATGAAAGCTGCATGGAGAGCATGGCGAAGGCCGTGCTGCGGGGACTGACATCCCACGCGAAGGCATAAGGATATGAGTTTGACAAAAGATGAGTTTTACGTATTAAGTGACCTTTACAGCGGCAGTCTGGGACGGGCATCCTGTCCGGCTGACCGCGAGCGCAGCCGTGCCCGTCACGATCCGGCGGTGCTCCGCTCACTCATCGGGCGGGGGCTGGTCGAGGCGGAAAGCCTGACGCTGACGGAGGCGGGACGGGAGGAGCTTGCGCCCTACCGCGTGAAAAACGCGGTGATCCTCGCCGCCGGTGCGTCGCCGCGCTTTATTCCGCTGTCACTGGAGAAGCCCAAGGGACTGCTGGAGGTCAAGGGCGAGAAGCTCATCGAGCGTCAGATCCAGCAGCTCCAGGCCGCCGGGATCCGCGATATCGTGCTGGTGCTCGGCTACAAAAAAGAGATGTTCTATTATCTCGCGGAGAAATACGGTGTCCGCTTTGTCATCAACGATGCTTTCAATGTCAAAAACAACATCGAGAGCCTGTGGCGCGTGCGGGAGGAGATCGGCGCGAGCTATATCTGTGTGTCCGACAGCTACTTTACCGAAAACCCCTTCCACGAGTTTGAATACGAGAGCTTCTACGCCGGCATGACGGTGGACAGCCCCACCGGCGAGACCTTTGCGGACACGGACGAGGAAGGACGCATCGTGCGTCTGGCGCGGGAACGCGACGGCGGCAAGATGATCTACGGTCACTCCTACTGGCAGCCGGACTTCGCCCGCGACTTCTTCCGTCTGGTCGAGGCCGACCGCAGCGTCGGAAAATACAACAACCTGTTCTGGGAATGGATGCTCATGGAGTGTCTGGACGAGGTGGATGCCCCGCTGTATTTCCGCGAGTTCGACCCGGACACCATTTACGAGTTCGACAGCTTCGAGGATCTGCGGAAGTTTGACCCGCAGTATCTGGCGCATTCGCACAGCGAAATCATCCGCAACATCAAGCTCCTGTTCCGCTGCGACGAGGAGGATGTGGTCGATTTCCGCAACGTCAAGGGCGGACTCACCAATACCTCGTTCATCTTCAAGATCGACGGCACGGACTACATCTACCGCCACCCCGGTGACGGCACAGAGAGCATCATCAACCGCCGCAACGAAAAAAATACCCTCATCCTCGCCAAACAGCTCGGGCTCGACCCCACCTATATTTATATGGATGTCAACGAGGGCTGGAAGGTCTCGGAGTTCGTCCACGGCTACCGCAAGCCGGACTATGCCGACTTTGAGGACTCCAAAAAGGTGCTCGCCGTCCTGCGCCGTCTGCACAGTGCGGATGTGACGGTGGACTACGGGCTGCGCCCGTGGGAGGATGCGCTCGAGATGGAAAAGCTGCTGCGCGGGAAAGACCCCGCCTGCTTCCGTATGCACGAGTCGCTCAAGGAGAAGGTCGGGCGGCTCTATGCCATGACTGTGGGCGACGGGGTGGAGCGCTGTATGTGCCACGGCGACACCTATAAGCCGAACTGGATGTTCAAGCCCGACGGCGAGGTCTACCTCATCGACTGGGAGTATTCCGGTATGTCCGATCCCGGCGTGGATGTCGGCTACTACATCGTGGATGCCATGTACGACTTCGAGACCGCGGAGCGCTTCGTTCGGGAGTACCTCGGCGCGGACTACACGGAGCAGAAACGCTTCCACTTCATGGCCTACGTCGCCATCATCGCGTATTACTGGTTCGTCTGGGCGCTGTACCGCGAATCCTGCGGCGCGTCCATGGGCGAATCGCTCGTAAACTGGCGGCTTATGGCGGAAAAATACGTCGATTATATGCTCGGAGAGTGACGGAATGAAAATGTCGGATGCGCCCTTCCTGCGGGAGTTTATCCGCATGGGCGCGGATATGTATAAGCAGGGCTGGGACGAGCGCAACGGCGGCAATCTCAGTCTGCTGCTGACGGCGGACGAAGTCGCGCCCTATACGGACGCCGCGGTGCTGCGCCGGATGAAAACGGGCTTTTCCTGTCCGGAACTGGACGGGCGGTATGTGCTCGTGACCGGCACGGGGAAGTATTTCAAAAACATAGCCCACACGCCGGAGCAGGACATCGGTCTGCTGCGCCTCGCGGACGGCGGACGGGTGGCGGAGCTGCTCTGGGGCTTTTCGGATGGCGGGAGCTTCACCTCGGAGCTGGCGGCGCATCTGATGGGACACCGCGCAAGGCTCTCTGTTGACCCCGCGCAGCGCGTGATGCTGCACTGCCACCCGCCGAAGCTCATCGCCATGACCCATGTGCATACGATGGACGAGCGGGCGTTCACCCGCACGCTCTGGAAGATGTGTACGGAGGCGATCCTCGCCTTTCCCGAGGGCGCGGCGACGCTGCCGTGGATGCTCTGCGGGACGAATGCGATCGGCGAGGCGACGGCGGAGAAGCTGAAAACGAGCCGTCTTGTCGTCTGGGAAAAGCACGGCGTGTACGGCGCGGGGCGCAGTCTCGACGATGCCTTCGGCACGGTGGAGACCGCCGAAAAGGCGGCGGGCATCTGGCTTGACATCGCGGCGCTGCCCCATGACGGCGGCATCTCCGATGACGCGCTGCGGCAGCTCGTCGGGCGCTTTGACCTCGCCGTGCGCGGGGATTATCTGGAAGAAAACAAACGGTAATAATACGATGGAAAGGAAGCTATGCACATGAAAAGGACGATCAGTATTCTGCTGGCGCTGATGCTCTGCTTCGGTCTGATGAGCGGCGCGTTGGCCGCCTCCGGCGAGGCATCCGGCGCGATGCGCGGCGACCAGATGTACGGGCTCACCAACGACGAAAACAGCGTGGTCGCTATCCAGAACGGCAAGATCACCACCAGACCCGACTGCGGCAGCTTTGAGCTCGCGGACGGCGGTAAGCTCGCCGCGGACGGCATCTCCGGCATCCGTATCAAGGGCGCGGACGATCAGTCGAACGGCATCTATGTCTCCGTGGACGACGACGATGCGCCGTTCACGCTCGGCGGCGAGGAGGACTTCTACGAGGTCGAGGGCTACGGTGCCTTCAACTCCGTTATTGAGGTGAACGGTCCCTCCGCCGACCCCAACAACGAGTGCTGGAGCGGCGTGGGTCTTACCTCTCAGGGCGGCTGGATGACCGTGGACAACGTCTATTTCCACACCGAGGGCTTCCGCGCCAGCCCCATCTACACCCCCGAGGGTGAGCATGAGACGAATCTCATCGTGAAAAACAGCACCCTCATCGCCGACGGTGCCGAGGGCGGCTTCATGCCCGACTTCAAGCTCATGGTCGGCTCTGCCCGCGATACCCTGCTGCTCGGCGAGGATATCTGGCTGTACAACAACACCTTCATCGCCCGCGACTGGGGCGCGATCAGCCACGATAAAAACACCACCGATATCCAGCTCTACTCCGTCAACAACTACGCCGAGACCTACGACGGCGGCTACGTTCTCTACGCGCTGAACGGCATCGAGAACTTCATGTACGGCTCCAAGTTCGTCTCCCCGCAGTACGGCATCTTCATCATGGGCTCCGGCACGGCGCTCTTTGACGGCATGGATCAGGCGGACGATGCTGCCATGCAGTACGGCCGCGAGCTCGACTATTCCGACTCCGTCACCGGCAACGGTCGCTCGCTGCTCGTCGGCGGCTGCAACGCGGTCGTGTTCCACGTGAACGGCGGTGTGATGGACCCCGGCAATCTCATCGTCCGCCACGCGACGCTGTCCACCATGCCGGAGGATCTGCAGTCCGACTTCGGTCATGAGCTGAGCTTCGACCTCGACAGCTATCTGCTCAGCCCCATCAAGTTCGGCGAGGCGTGGTTCTATATGGAGAGCTGCAAGGGCAGCCTCATCACCACCCGCAGCCACGGCGGCAACATCTCCTTTGAGGACGGCGCGGAGCTGAAGCCCGCGAACGGCGTGCTTGTGCAGACCATGCTGGCCTACGACTCCGATGCGGGCAATATCTACCGCGACTCGGGCAGCACGCTCGAGCTCAAGGATGTCACCGTGAACATCGAGACCCCCGTTTGCGGCGACATTCTCCACACCGACTATCAGCGCAACATGGTCATAAACGTGGATGCCGACTACGAGGGCAGGGTCACCACCGGCTCGATCACCGCGTGGAACGAGCAGTGGTCAGTCGAGGGTCTTGCGGCGCTGCTGGAGCAGGGCGGCATGACCAAAGAATTCGAGCTGACCGGCGAGGCCGTTCAGAACATCCGCTCCTGCCTCGTGCGCGAGGAGGACGCGAGCGCCTATACCGACGTGTTCGGCGTTTCCATGACCGTGGCGAAAGGCGCGGCGTGGACGGTCAGGGGCGAGAGCAGCGTGCTCGCGCTCACCGTCGAAAAGGGCGCGCAGGTGCTCGCGGGTGAATATTATGTCAACTGCGAGTTCGGCGCGGACGGCTATCTGGATAAAGCTACCGGCGAGAAAATGGATGCTCTGGATGCCGGAGATTATGTAAACGTCGTTCTCGTCGAGGGCGAGACGGCTGCGCTCGAGACCGTGGAGCACGACGGCGCTTTGTATGTGCTTTTGAGCGACCTCATGGATATGCTCGGTCTGGGCGATAAGCAGAGTCAGGAAGCCCCCTCCGCCGATGCCGCCTACGGCTATCAGGGCGAGTTTGACGAGGCGAATGCCTCTCCCGACGCGGTGAACACCTCCGACGAGATGGTGCTCGACGGCGAGCAGCTCTTTGTGTGGGAGGGCTCTGCGGTGCAGAACTCCGGCAAATCCACCGTCGTCGCCCGCAACTCCTACATCCGCGGCGACACCGAAGCCTCCACCGAGCCCCTCGCCGGCAACCCCGGCAACCTGCTCATCGGCGGCAACATCCGCACCACCCTCGCACTCGGGCAGGGGCAGGGCTACTACATCAACTCCACCATCGTGTCCCGCAACTGGGCGGCGCTGTCCACGGACGGCGCGACCCCCGCGCTCGAGGACGGCGAAAAGGAGCTGAGCCTCTACGCCTACGGCACGGAGGCGATCACGCAGGACGGCGGCTACGGCGCGTATTCCGACCTGTTCTGCAACCTCTATTCCTACGGCAGCCACATCCGGGCGGCTGAGATCGGCATCATCTCCGGCACCTACGGCGCGGTCACGGTCGGCACCATCGCCGACGGCGAGGCCAATGCCGAGCTTGCCGCGAAGCTGACCGACGCGGACAAGGCGCTGCGCGGCGATAAGGCGCTCGGCTCGATCATCGAGGGCGGACGCAACGCCATCATGCTCCACAGCGTCAATCTGCCGCCCTACTGGGTCTACGAGGGCTATTCGCAGGAGGAGAGCCCTCTGCACTCCACCGCGGTCAGCGTGAAGGACTCCGTCCTCCGCACCGACATGAGCCTGGACAAGGGCATCACCTATGAGGCGGGCAAGCAGGCCTACATCGACCATACGATGGGCTCCGTCATCCTCGTCAAGTCCACGAACATCGACATGACGCTGGAAAACAGCGAGATCGTCCCAGACGAAGCCGGCACCGGCTATCTCGTCCAGACGGTCTACAACAACGACACCATGTTCATGAACGCCGTGCCCGACGGGGAGCAGTACCCCGGCGTTGTCATCACCATGAAGGATATGAGCGTCGCGGGCGACATCGCCCATGAGGACTATCAGCGCGACTTCTACCTCACGCTCTCGAACACCGAGCTGACCGGCGCGATGAACGAATACGACTGCGAGCACTGGAACGCGGTCTCCGCCGCCGAGGGCTTCACCGACTACTGCCTCGACGCGAGCTACGCGACCCACCACGGTCTGTATGTGACGCTGGCGGACGGCGCGGTCTGGAACGTGACGGGCGAGAGCCTTCTCTCCGGTCTTGTGATCGGCGAGGGCTGTGAGCTGAACGGCACGCTCACCGTGGACGGTGTCGAGGTCGAGGCTGTCCCGGGCGAATACACCGGCGTGATCGTTATTACGAAATAAGAATTATGTAAACTGCAAAGGCAGCGTGTTTTCGGACACGCTGTCTTATTTTATTGTCAAACGCAAGGCAAAGGTGCTATACTGAGAAAAAACAAGGAAAAGGATTGGAAAATGGTCGAGTATACGAGTATGGACGAGGCGCTGGCGCTGATCGAAGACGGCGATATTCTATCCGTGGGGCTGTATGGCTGTCAGCCGGTCTCGATTCTGCGGCGGCTGCACACCATTGACCGCGAGAATATCACGGTCTGGGTGACGAATCCCTCGGGGGATTATCCCTTCGTCGGGATGGAGAATTTCTTTGTCTATTCCGGCTTTTACAACGCCTCCTTCCGTCAGAAGCACGCCACGGGGCGCATCAGCTTCGTGCCGGATAACCTCCACCAGCTCGCGTGGGTCATGAGAGCGCACCATGTGCCGAACGTGTTCATGGCGGCGTGTACCGAGCCGGACGAGGAGGGCTATGTCTGCCTGCCGCTGTCCGATCAGGTCGAGGACGAGATGAGCAAAAGCTGCGAGAAGATCATCCTCGAGATCAACCCCAATCTGCCGCGCACCTACGGCTCCGTGCGCATCCATCGGGACAGGGTCGCCGCCTTTGTCCGCGCCGACGGCGATGTGCTGACGCTGGACGACAGCGCGGAGGCAACGCCCGAGGAGCTTGCCATCGCGCACTATGTGGCGGAGTTCATCCGCGACGGCGACACGGTGCAGTTCGGCATCGGGACGCTGCCCAATGCCGTGGCGGCGAAGCTCGGCGACAAAAAAGACCTCGGCATCCACACGGAGATGCTCGGCTCCGCCATGGGGCGGCTGATGGTGAGCGGCAATGTCACGAACAAGCGCAAGACGCTATGCCCTGATGTATCCGTCACCGCCTTTTCCTACGGCGATGCGGGGCTGTACCGCTTCCTCCACGAGAACGAAAAGGTGCTGTTCCGTCCGGTGCGCTGGGTGGCGGACCCCGTGACCATCGCGCAGAACGACAACATGGTGAGCGTGAACACCGCCCTGCAGATCGATCTCTCGGGGCAGGTCTGCTCGGAAAGCCTCGGCTTCCGGATGTTCTCCGGCACGGGCGGCGCGACGGACTTCGCCAACGGCGCGTTCAATTCCAAAGGCGGGCGCGGCATCGTCTGCATCCAGTCCACCGCGAAAAACGGCACGATCTCCCGCATACAGCCCGGGCTTTCTTACGGCTCCGGCGTGTCCATCGGGCGCGACATCACGGACATCATCGTGACGGAATACGGCGTGGCGTATATGCGCGGGCGCGGCATCCGCGAGCGGGCGGAGCAGCTCATCGCCATCGCGCATCCCGATTTCCGCGATCAGCTGCGGGATGAAATGAAGAAAAACATGATTTGGTGAGGAGCGATCATGCGAATTCTGATCGTAGAGGACGAGCTGCGTATGGCGCAGACCATCCGAAGCCTTTTGAAAAACCAGAACTACATCTCCGACATCGCCTCCGACGGCGAGCAGGGGCTGGACAGCATCCTTTCGGGCATTTACGACCTTGTGATTCTGGACGTGATGCTGCCGAAGCTGGATGGTTTCTCCGTACTCAAGGCGGTGCGGGACGAGGGCGTGCAGGTGCCGGTGCTGATCCTGACGGCGCGTTCGTCCGTGGCGGAGCGCATCGAGGGACTGAACCGCGGCGCGGATTATTACCTCGCCAAGCCCTTTTCGGCGGGGGAGCTGCTCGCGTGCATACGGGCGCTGCTGCGCCGTCCGCGGGAGCTGGACAGCTCGGAGCTGGAATTCGGCGACCTGCGGCTGAATGTTGAAACGGGCAATCTCTCCTGCGGGGAGAACGATGTGCAGCTCAATAAGCGCGAGTTTGAGATCCTGCGTATGCTCATGCGCAACCGCGGGCATACCGTCACGCGCGAATTGCTGCTGGAAAAGGTTTGGGGCATCGACACTTCGCCGGAATCCAACGTCGTGGATGCCTATATGAGTTTTCTGCGTAAGAAGCTGAGTTTTATCGGCTCGACGGTATCCATCACGAGCCTCCGCCGCATCGGCTACTGTCTGGAGCTGCAGGAGGAAAGGGTATGAGCGTCATCCGCAAGCTGCGCATCAAATTTATCGCCGTGTTCATGGCGGCGATGCTGTTTGTGGCGGTGGCGGTCGGTGCCGCCATCTATTTAGAGCAGAAAAAGGATCTGGAATACAACTGCATGGTCTACCTGCTCGACATTAACAACTTTGAAAACCAGGACGGCTATCGCTGGATGCGTCTGGCGAGCTACCCGCCCTATTTTGTTCTGGAGATCGACAACATCGCTGACACCGCCAAGGTCGTGCTGGGACGTTTTTTTCTGGCCGATCGGGGCATCAGCGTGCGCGATCTGATGCTGCGGCTGATCGGAACCACCGCAGAGAGCGCTGTGCTGGAAGATTATCAGGTGCGTTATTTCAACGGCATTCGACAGCAGCACTCCCACCGCATCGCCTTCATTGACGTTTCCTATATTCAAAACACACTCAACAGTCTCCTGCAGCGCATTGTAACCTTTGGTTTGCTGGCGCTGGCGCTGCTGTTTGTGATCGCGCTGCCGCTGTCCGGCTGGTACGCCAAGCCCGCCCGCGATGCCATCGAGGATCAGCGCCGCTTCATCTCCAAGGTCTCGCACGAGCTGAAAACGCCGGTCTCGATCGTGCGGGCGAACATCGACCTCATCGATCAGAGCCAAGGAAAGGATGAGAGCGCCTTTGAGTTCGGCTGCGAGAACATCCGCAGCGAGTGCGAGCGCATGACAGGGCTGGTCGATGCCATGCTGCTGACGGCGCTGCCCGCGCGGCGCGGCATGGGACTGCAGCAGCGCGTGGATGTGACGCGGCTTTTGCAAAAGGAGACGCTGCGCTTTGAAGTGGTTGCCTTTGACCACGGGCTGGAGCTGACGCTCGATGCCGAGGAGGGGCTGTCGCTGCGCGGCGATGAAACGCAGCTCACGCGGCTTTTTGACATTTTGCTCGAAAATGCCGTCAAATACGGTGCCGAGGGCGGCAGCATCCGGGTCACGGCGGCGAAAAAGGCCGGCATCGGACGGCGGAGCGTGCGCATCGTGTGCGCCAACACCGGCGAGGAAATTCCCAAAGAGATCAAGGAGGCGATCTTCAAGCCCTTCTATCAGGTGGACGGCACCAAAGCCGGCGCGGGGCTCGGGCTCTCCATCGCTCATGAGATCGTCTATTCCATGAACGGCGCGATCAGCGTGGAGTATGAAAACGGGCAGAACTGCTTTGTTTTGGAGCTGTGAAATAAGTTAGTCTGGCAAATTAAATAAAAATTTTGAATTTTCTATGACTTTTTGCTACACTTTAACGTTCATTTAACCGATGTGTGCTACAGTGGGGACAATAGGCTGCGGGGACGCGCCTGTTGTCCCTTTTTTGATTCGTTGAACGAAAGGGATATGCCGATAAACAAACTTTTTTTAAGGAGGAAAAATAATGAAGAAAACTTGGAAACTCATCGTGAGCATCGCCTGCGTTGCGGCTATGGTGCTGTCTCTGGGTGCCGGTGCCTTCGCTATGGACATCCCCAAGGGTGTCAAGGACGAGGACATCTACACCATGGCACGCCGTGCGCTCGACGCGCAGGAGATCCAGAACATCATGACCTGGCACGTGATGTACCACTGCTGGGGCGAGCACATGGCGGAGCTGGAGAACATCTGGGTGCAGGAGTATGAAAACCGCGCCACTGCGTCCTTCGGCCAGAACCAGGGCTTCATGGTCGGCTATGACTCCATCCTGGAAGCCTACGGCGAAAACCATGACACCAGCTGGCTCCAGAGCGCGAAGAGCTACTGCGAGCGCAATGACATCGACGTGTCCGACTGGACCGATGAAGAGATCCTTGAGGTCTACGGCGGTGTCGGTCAGCTTCTGCTGCACGTGACCACCACGGCCTGCATCGAGGTCGCCGAGGACGGCAAGACCGCGAAGGCCTACTGGTACTCCCCCGGCATGATCGCCGAGTCCGGCACCACCGGCAACACCATCTGGGAAGCCTACGGCGCGGACTTCGTGAAGGAAGACGGCGTTTGGAAGCTGTGGCATCTGCATATGTTCACCGACTTCATGGGCGGCTTCTACATCACCCTCGGCGGCGCGGTTGAAGGCGGCGCTTCCGGCGGTCCCGGAGGCCCCGGCGGTGCGTCCGGCGAGAGCTCCGATGAGCCCGCGGACGACGAGCAGGGCGATTGGCACGGCTACGGCGGAAGCCAGATGTCCACCAAGCACGACTATCTGTACTCCACCCAGTACTACGAATTCAGCCACGACCGTCTGCGCGCCGACATGATGATCTTCATCCCCACGCCCTACGAGACCTGGAGCTTTGACGATCCCAACTACGGTCCCACCCGCGAGGAGTTCGAGAGCTACGGCATCGACCTTGACGCGTGGTACGAGGCTCACAAGTAATTTTTGATACCCATAAGGCACCCGTATAACCCGTTTATACGGGTGCTTTTTTCAGACCCATAAAGGAGCTTTTTATGGAAAAAGAACTGACAAGACGGCAATTTCTGAAAAGCGCCGGTGCCTTCGGTGTCGGCGCGGCGGCTGTTGGCTTTTTCGGGCTGGATGCCTTCGCCGGCTCGGGTGAGCCGGGCGGTGCGTCCGGAGGTCCCGGGGGTCCCGGGGGACCGGGCGGCGGAAGCTCGCAGGAGCCCATCAACGAAAACCACCTCATCCGTCAGCTTGAGGACTGGAAGATCGCGCCCAAAGCCATCAAGGACAGCAAGATCAAGGAAGAATACACCACGCAGGTGCTCATCATCGGCGGCGGCTACGCGGGCAACGCGGCCTGCCTCGAGCTCTGCGAGGAGGGCTATCAGGTCACCGTCGTCGAGAATCAGGCGGAGGCGAGCTATGAGCTGCGCGGCGGCGATGAGGGCGTTATCAACTCCAAATTCTGTCAGGAATTCTGGGGCGCGCCCGAGGTCGATCCCATCGAGTTTTACAACAACTGGATGCTCAACTGCCAGAACTACGCCAACCCCGCGCTCGTGATGAAATACGCCCAGAACGGCGGCGAGAGCCTCGACTGGCACATCTCCCGCTGCACGGAGGCGCAGAAGCAGTCGTGGCAGGTGAAGTTCTGGAGTCACAATAATGAGGAGGTCCGCCCGAACGTCTTGGGCGAGATCGGCGGGCTCAAGTTCTGGGCCCCGACGCTGCACCCCGAGCAGGGGACGGTCTACCGCGCCAACCGTGCTTTCTGCGAGGAGCAGGGCGCGCAGTATTTCTACGGCTGCCACGCGGAATATCTCCTGCAAAACGACGACGGCGCGGTCTGCGGCGCGGTCATCTTCAACAACGACACCGAGGAATACTTCAAAGTAAACGCCGACTATGTCGTCATCTCCACGGGCGGCTTCGGCACGAACGAGGGCATGATGAAAGATCTGCTGCCCGACCTCTACGCGCAGCTTCAGGAGCAGGACACCATGGCGCAGATGGGCGCGGACCGCGACGGCTCCGGCATCGCTATGGCGAGCTGGGCGGGTGCACAGGTGGAGCTCGGCGGCATCCCCACGATGGACGGTCGCCAGCCCTGGCTGGGCGGCACGCCCGGTCTGTCCTCCGCGCCCGGTCATCCGCAGGGCATCTTCCTCGACTGGCAGGGCAAGCGCTTCATGAACGAGTTCTGGGGCACGCTGGAGCACCGCTGCTTCCCGATGCTCTTTATGAATCGCGAGCGTATGTACTGCGTCTACGACGACAAGTTGCCCGAGACCATGGAGTTCGTCGCGCCCGCGCACGGCTCCACCGACCCCTCCGGCTCGACGCTGCAGGCCATCCGCGAGAAGATGGACGAGGCTTACGCCAACAAGGGGCAGGGGGCGGATATCTCCTCCGGCGAGATGGGCGGCTACAATATGCTCGTCTACGCGGGCGATACCGTGGAGGAGTGCCTCGACTGCATCCCCGACCTCGACAGCCGCGTGCGCGAGAACATTTTGGAGAGCTGGCAGCAGTACAACGAGATGTGCTACGCCGGACGCGACGAGCAGTTCGGACGCGACCCGAAGGTCATGTTCCCGCTGGACAAGGGCCCGTTCTATGTGCAGGTCGTCGACAAGCAGGCGACCATCGGCAACCTCATGGTGACGGTGGGCGGACTGTGGACGGATGGGGAATCCCGCGTGCTCGGGCAGGACTGGAAGCCCATTCACGGTCTCTTTGCCGCGGGCAACACCACCTCCGGCCGCTTCGGACGCGACTACTTCACCCCCATGATGGGCGTTTCCATCGGCATGGCGGTCTGCCTCGGCCGCGAGTGCGGACGCTCCATCGGCAAACAAATTCGCGGCGAGATTTTCTACGCCGAGGATGTCTAAACGCATTCCCTTGTAAAATAAAGGGGTCTGTGCTATCATGGCACAGACCTCCTTTCCGTTGCGGAAAGGCATGGATAATCCTGAGAAAAGGAGAGATTTCTATGAAGAAAATTCGCATTTTATCCCTCATTCTCGCGCTGGCGATGTGCTTCACGCTCGGCGGCTACGCCGCGTCCGGCGAGGCATCCGGCGGCGCATCCGGCGGCGCGTCCGGCGAGTCGGGGCCCATCGAGGCGATGGTCCGCGTGGATGCCGACGGCACCGTGGTGAACGAGGAGGATTATGCGTTCGATATGACCGCCGGTGAGATCACCGACGAGGGCATGACGGGCGTGCGTATGACCACCGACGACTATTATATGAACGTCGTCGCGGTCGAGGGCGGGCGCTACGAGCTGAACGACTGCATCATCGAAAAGGGTGTCAGCGAAGTGCCGAACGCCAAGGGCGGCGTTATCGCCCACGTCACGGACGGGCTGCTCGTCATCAAGGACTCCGCGCTGACCTGCGCGGGCAAGGGCGGCATCATGTACGACGACTATCCCGTGGAGTGCTCCTCCGTCGGCAAGCTGGTGGTGCTGAACTCCGCCATCACGCAGACCGGCTTTGCCGGAGACCCCGAGGGCTACACCGCCGGTGTCATCGACCCGCCCTCCAACGAGGCGCTGTCCATCTCCGGCTACGCCCGCGCGAGTATGTCTCTCGGCCTTGGCGACACCTATTACTACGGCTCCACCGTCACCACCGAGGCGTGGGCTGCCATGAGCACCGACATGGGCTCCGTCCGCTTCTACGCCTACAACTCCGACGGCATCGCGGAGCACGGCGGCTACGGCACCTACGCCGACACGAGCTGCTCCAACTACTTCTACGGCTGCACCCTCTCCGGCGCGGAGATCGGCGCGATCATCTCCAACAACGGCGCGGTGCGGCTCTGGTCCGGCGCGGACGCGGACGACACGATGTTCGCGGGGCTCGAGCTTGCAGGCTATACCAAGGACGACATCGAGCTGACCGACCGCCGCAGCACGGTCATCGGCGGGCGCAACTGCTTCCAGCTCCACGCGCCGGAGGAATCCAAGGGCGCGACGCGCAATCAGGTCGGCGTGGTCGAGGCTTACGACACCGACTTCGTGACGAGCCTCGAGCTCAACAAGGAAGCGAATCTCGTGGACTGGTACGAGGACTACGGTCCCGCACTGGGTGAGTATGTGGACTTCGTGAGTGGCGCGGACTTCCTCGTTAAGTCCCAGTCCGCGAACATCCATCTGACGCGCTGCACGGCAGAGAGCTATTCCGATGTGCTGCTCATGACGGCGGTGAACTCCGACTCCATGGGTGTGTTCGCCTACAACACCCACGACATGACCGGCAAGGGCACGGTGCTGACTCTCACGGACTGCGACATCGCGGGCGATGTCTGCGCCTACGACTACCAGAGAAGCTGCGCCGTCACGCTGGAGGACAGTGTGTGGTCGGGCGCGTACCGCACCTGGGACAAGGACGAGTGGGATGCCGTGTGGAGCGCGGACTGCGCCGCCGACCCCAAGTGCTACTGGCTGCTGGATGAGGCGGTCTATAACCTCGGCACCGAGTCCGTCACGGGTCTGACCGTGGGCGCGGGCTCTGTGTGGAAGGTCACGGGCGCGAGCGATATGGATACGCTGACCGTGGAGCAGGGCGGTGTCATCGAGGGCACGGTCTATGTGGACGGTGTCGAGACCGACGTGACCGGTGGCGGCACGTGGACGGGCGCGATCACCGTCGAGCCGACGGAGAGCGTGCTCGCCGTGTTCGAGTTTGACGGCGGGAAGTTCGTGAAGCTCGACGAGCTGCTGGCGCTGCTCGGACTGTAAAACCCATAACAAAAAGGAGGAAGTCCCGCGGGACTTCCTCCTTTTGCTATATCCGATTATTTCTTTTTGGTGCGGAGAACGAGGAACACGACCACGGCGGCGACGACCACGATCGCGCCGACCAGGATCATCAGGATCGCATAGCCGGTACCGGCGTTCTTTTCGACCGGCTCGATGGGCGTATCCGCTTCCTCGGTCACGCCCGCGCCGCAGACGCGGCAGATACCGAGACGCGAGCCGTCCTCTTTGACAGCCCATTCCGTGACCAGATGCTCCGCTTCGTCGCGCTTCTCGCCGCATTCGCATTCGTGCCAGTGCGTGGTCTCGTCATAGCTCCAGCTCTTGGAGAAAACGTGCCGGTGCTCGGGCTCGGGCGTAGCGGTGGGCGAGGGGACGGCGGTGGCGGTGGGGGAGGGACTGGGCGAGGGATCGGGGGCTTTGCGGATCGTGATAACGGCGGCGGTGCTGGAGGCCTCGCCGACCTCGTTGCGGAAGACGCAGTAGATGTGGCAGCCGTTCATTTCGGCGGGGACTTTGTCCAGGATCAGCTTTTCATCCTTGTCGCCGCTGACGGTCAGACCGCTGTACTGGTTTTTGGCCTCGGACATGGTCAGTGTGCTGCCGTTGGGCGTTTTGCAGAACCATTCGCGGCTGTCGTCGTTGTCGGCACGGGAGATGAAAACGCAGCGCTCGCCCGCTTTCAGCGTTTCGCCGGTGGGGTTTTTGGTGACCCGAGGCAGCGTTTTGGGGGCAGGCGTGGCGGTGGGAGCGGGCGTGGGTGCATCTGTGGGTGCCGGTGTGGGTGCCGGTGTGGGAGCGGGCGTGGGCTCGGAGCCCGGCTCCACGATCACGACTACGTCGATGGACTGTTTTTCGCCCTTTTCCTCGGCATCCTTTTCATCCACGCGGAAGAACTCTGTGAAACAGTAGGTTCCCGCCTCCGTGGGTGTGCCGGTCAGCACGAGACCGACACCCTCTTTCTCGGCGGCGACGCGCATCCCGGGGGGATAGTCGCCCTTGACATCAATATCGACGACCTCGCCGGACAGGGCGCGGAAAATGAGAATCTCCAGAGGCTCGCCGACCTTGGTCATGATGGGATTCGGCGTGGGCGAGGGGGAGGGGGCTTCGTCCATGGGCGGATCGTCCTGCGGAGCGTCGTTGTCGGCAAAGGCCATGACGCTCAGCATACCGGCGAGCAGCAGCATCGCCAGAAGCAGAGAAAGTATCTTTTTCATGTGTGTCTCCTAGTTCTATTCCATATTGACCCCCTTGTATAAAGGGGGCAAACCCCCACCGCCCACTAGCGTGGGCACCTCCCCCAAGGGAGGCTTTAGATGACGCACAGACCAAGGCGCCCTCGGGGGAGCTGTCGCCGCAGGCGACTGAGGGGGTTAACCCCTCCCCTTGCACAGGGGAGGCTGAAAAGCGGTTTATTTCTTGTCTTCGTAATCCTTAAGCTGCTGACGGTAATACTCGGCGCGGTCTTCCTCGTCGTGGATGCCGTCATGGCGGGGGTTGTAGTTGTCCTTGCTGTCCTGCGCGGCGGGGGCGGCAGCTTTGGCTGCGCGCATACGGCCATACAGGAAGGCGGCCACGACGGCGAGCAGGAGCAGAACGATCACGAGAATGACGATGAGCAGGGTGTTGGAGCCGGACTTGGCAGTATTTTCGGCGGCGGGGACGGGCGTGGGCGCAGCCGCCTTCGTCGCCACAGCGCCGCAGACGGTGCAGATGCCCTGCTGAGAGCCGTCGGCCTTGGTCGCCCATTCGGTCACGGTATGCTCGGCTTCGTCCGCCTTGAGCCCGCATTCGCACTCATGCCAGTGCTTGGTCTCGTCAAACTTCCAGTTTTTGTCGAACTTGTGTTCGTGGTCGGGCGAGACAGAGGGGGACGGGGAGGTCGAGGGCGAGGGCTTGGCGGTGGCAGAGGGCTTCGCGGAGGGGGAGGGCTTCTCGGTGACGGTGATGGTGGCGGCGTTGGTGACGGCACGACCGCCTTTGCCGTCGAACACGCAGATGACCTTGTAGCCGGTCATGGCCTTTTCAAAGCCGGAGATCGCCAGCGTGGTGGTGTTGCTGCCGGAGATGTAGACGTTGGGGAATTTGGATTGGAACTCGGCTGCGGACATATCGGTGCCGTCGGGGCTGATGAACTGCCAGTAGCAGTTATCGTAGTTTTCCGCCTTGGCAATGAACAGGGTGTCGCCGCCCTCGGGACGGGTCTCGCTCGTGGGGCTCTTGGTGATCTTGGGAGCCTTGGAGGGGTCGGGCGTGGGTGCGGCGGCCTGAATGGACACGGAGACAGAGACACTGTTGGACGCGGATTCACCGGTTGCCTCGGTCACGACGGTGTAGTTCAGCGTCACGGTGGCGGAGCCCGCCGCGGTGGGTGTGCCGTAGAGGCGGATCTGATTGTGATTGCTGTTCAGACCGAATTCCAGTCCCGCCGGCACAGAGCCGGAGGCGTTGAAGTTGTCGATGTACTGGCCTTCGGAGACGGATGCGACGATCTCATCGTAGTATTCGCCGACCGTGCCGCTGCCGGCCAGAGCGGATACGCCCAACAGGCAAAGCGCGAGCGTGAGCGCCAGAAGCAGGGATACAGTTCGTTTCATGGTTGTCCTCCATACAAAAAATTCCTTACCTTATACAATAGTATATTTCGACAAAAAAGTAAAGGTGCATAAGGAGCTTTTTGCGGTAAAAAAAGCTTCCGGCCGAAGCCGGAAGCTTTTGGAAATTTACGGAAGAACTTATTTTGCGGGGGTGACGGTCACGGTGCCGTCGGCATTGTTCGTGACGGTGCCGTTGACGGTGCAGCCTGCGCCCACGTTGAGGGAGTTCAGGATACATTCGCCGGTGACGTTCCAGACCGCGCCGTTCGTCAGCGTCACGTCGATCTTGCCGATGCCGTTGTAGGCGACGGTGTTGATGACGCGGCGGGCGGCGAGGTAGTTATAGGTGTTGTCGGCGGTGCCGTCCATGGGCTCGCCGGTCTTGTTGAAGAAGAACTGGCCGACGATGGGCTCGCCCTTTTCGTCGCAGTGCTGGGCGTAGCTGGTGGAGATGACACCGGTGAGGGTGGAGTTGTCGAGCGTCAGCGCCACGGTGGAGGTGCTCCACTTGGAGAGCAGATTGGTGCTGCCGTCGTACTTGGTGAGGGTGGAGGCGTTGTTGGAGGAGCCGGTGGAGTTGTAGATGTCGCCCTCGAGCGTGGAGTTCTTGATGGTGACGGTCTTGGTGGTGCCTTCGCTGGCGGGCTCGTTGGAGGCGTATTCCTCGAAGGTCAGATCGACCACGTCCATCTCCATGTCATTGGCGTTGGTGCCGGTGTCGTCGGTGTCCATGAACTGGAACAGCACGCCGCCCCAGGGGTTATCCTTGTGGTACGCCACGGTGACATCGTCGAGCGTGATATCCACGCCGCCCTTGGACATGACGGCGAACAGCGCGTCGCCGACATCGAAGTCGGAGTGGGCGATGTTGGCGGTGTAGGCCTGACCGTGGGACATGAAGCCGATGCGGTCAGACCAGCCGAAGCCGCGCTGCGCGTCGGAGTTCACGAAGTCGAAGGTGCCGCCGGTGAGGATGGCGAGGTAGTCGGGGGCGTAGAAGTGGCAGCCGAAGAAGTTGTCGTCAAAGCCGTCGCAGTAGGTGACGTAGCCGCAGCCGTCGGCGGTGCCGTAGGTGTCGATGGCGTAGTCCTTGCCGCCGACGTTCACGGTGAGGTCGGCCTTCCTGGCGTTCTCCGTCTGCACGCCGATGATGCCGTAGGTGTCGGTGGCATTGAGGGTGCCCTTGCCGGAGTCGGTGGACAGCACCGCCCAGACATCGGACACGACGAGGGAGTCGTTAAAGCTCAGCGTGCCGTTGCCGTAGCAGCAGGTGGCGCGCATGGAGCCGTACAGACCCAGCGCCAGAGGCACACACTGGAGCATGGGAGCAGAGAAGTTGGAGGTATAGTTGTCGTTGAAGTAGTAGTAGCGGGTGTTGCCGCTGGCGAGGGAGCAGTTTTCCTCGGCGTAGTAGTCGCCGGAGATGCCGTATTCCACGATCTCGCCGGAGCTGAGAGGCATCTCGTCCACGATGATGAAGCGGTCGTAGCTGTAGGGCTTGAAGTCCCACTTTTCGGCGTTCTCCACGGCGAAGACCACGGAGTCGTTCACGTTGACGACGGAGCTGCCGCCCGCCCAGATGCCGTCATGGAGAGGACCTTCGGTGTTGACGGTGACGTTGTTGATGTCCATTTCGGAGGAGCCGGCGGCGCTGATGACCGCGCCCCACGCGCCGTTTTGGCCGAAGTCGTTGCCGCCGAGACCGGAGGAGTTGATGACGGTATCCTCGACGGTGACCTTGGAGCCGTCCTCGTTGTAGACGTAGGTACCGGAGATGTAGCTGGCATCGATGTCGATGATGCCGCCCTTGACACCCTCATCGCTCACAACGCCGCCCTTGAACGCGGCGGGGACGGAGCGGGAGGCTTCATACCGGCCGCCCTCGAAGTCGAGAACGCCGGTGAACCAGAAGGGGCCCCAGTTGGCGGTGTTCATGCCCATGGCGACGGTGTCGGACATACTCTTGTCGATGATGTAGAGCTCGGCATCCGCCGTCCAGTTGGCGGGGTCGGCGAGCTCGACCACGCAGCCATCCTTCACCAGAACGAAGGTCTGGGCATCGACGTTGATGCTGTGGCTGGTGCCGTCGGAGAAGGTGACGGTCTCGTACTGGCTGTAGAGCGCGGAATCGACGTAGTTGGCATCCTTTTCCGCGAGGGTCACGCCGGTGATGACGCGGCCGGCAGGCTCGCCCGAGGCGGCCATGGCGGGCGCGGCGAGCGCTGCCAGCAGGCACAGACTCATCACGAGCGCCAGAAGCTTTTTGTGTTTCATAGGTGACTCCTTTCCTATTGTCAAACATTTAGTATGGATGTCATGATTGTAACATAGATATAGTAGCTTGACAAGACAAAAAACCGTTTCCGGCAGTCCGCCGGAAACGGTCACATTGATTTGAATTATGTATGCGCTTCGTTGAATTTGGCGTACAGCCAGAAGAACAGCACCATGAGAACCTCACCTATCATACTGATGAAGAAGATCAGGTCGAAGTTGCCCGTGGCGGGACCCAGCGCGGAAAAAGCGAACATCAGAAAGCCGGACAGAAAGAGTTTGGGGGTCTTCTGCTTGATCCAGACCCAGATGCCGGCGAGAACGAGGGGGATGACCATGCCGTAGGCCAGAACGGAGGTGCTGACGGTGTACGACCAGCCCGGGGTGAGGGTGCCGTCGCAGGCGTAGCGGACGAGCGCCACGTTTTCGGGATAGGTGACGGTGGTGATGCCGGAGGCTATGCCCAGTGCGATGAGGATGCCGGTGATGACCCAGACAACAGTCTTTCCGACCTTTTTCCATCCGAGTGCATAAGCACAAATGGGCAGCAGCAGCGGGATCAGAGCGCCGTGGCTGATGTAGCGCACCTGGCTGAGAGCCTTCAGAGCCGCGCCCTCGCGCATCACGGTGCCCAGCGACAGGATGAGCGCGTCGTAGCACAGACCGACGGCCACAAGCCCCGACAGCAAAAACAGCGGATTTTTTGTCTTTTTGTATTGCCCGAGCAGGATGACGATGAAAGCCAGATGGATGGCGCAGAAAACCCAGACAAGCACGGGACAGGCGGAAAGCAGAAATTCTCGCATAGTACAGTCCTCCAAATATCTATATTTCTGCTGCCAGAATAACACGGACGGATGAAAATCACAAGATAATATTGAAAAAGGACACCGAAAACGGTGTCCTTTTATGGGATATGCGGTTTTAATCAGAACACAGCTACGACGGCACCGTTGTAGGTCTCGGCGATGAAGTCCCTGACCGTGTCGGTCAGCAGGGCGTTGCAGAGGGCGGTGATCTTCTCGTTCTCCTCCTCGCCGGTGCGGCAGGCGATGATGTTGGCATAGGTCTGAGCGGCGGCACCGGAGGCATCCTCGAGCGCCAGCGCGTCGGAGGAGTGCAGACCCGCCTGCAGGGCGTAGTTGCCGTTGATGACGGCGATGGTGCCGGCATCGGAGGCCTCAAGCTGGGAGGGGACGGTGTCCGCCTGCACGGGGACGATGTTGTAACCGCCGTCGTCCACGATGTCGAGCGTGGTCACGCCGAATTCGGGGTCAGCGTCCTCGGGCAGCACGATCAGACCCTCCTGCTGCAGCAGGAACAGGGCGCGGGTCTCGTTGGAGTCGTCGGCGGGGATGAGGATGGTCGCGCCGTCCGCGAGCTCCGCGAGGTCGGTCACGTCGTTGGAGTAGACACCGAAGGGCTCATAGTGGATGAGCGCCGCGACGGACAGCTCCGTGCCGTTGGAGGCGTTGAAGCTGTTGAGGTAGGGGGTGTGCTGGAAGTAGTTCGCGTCGATGTCGCCGTTGTCGAGGGCTTCGTTGGGCAGGACATAGTCGTCGTAGACGACGATCTCGAGCTCATAGCCGGCCTCGGCGAGAGCGCCCTTGACCTGCTCGAGGATCTCGGCATGGGGCGTGGAGCTGGCACCGACGACGAGCTTGGTCAGCTCGGCGGGAGCGGCTTCTTCCTCAGCGGGAGCAGCTTCTTCCGCGGGGGCAGCTTCTTCCACGGGGGCTTCGGCTTCCTCGGCGGCGGGCTTGGCGGCGCAGCCGGTGAGCAGAGCGGCGAGCAGCAGAACAGCCAGCAGCAGAGCGATGAGTTTCTTCATGATGATTTCTCCTTTCGGTTATTAAAAAAGTTTTTATTTTAAGCGTTTATCGAGCCTGCGGCCGATGAAGCCGCCGAGCTCCTGGATGATCTGCACGATGACGACCATGAGGATGACGCAGATCCAGGTGATGTCGTCGTTGGAGCGCTGGTGACCGTAGATGATGGCGATCTGACCCAGACCCGTGCCGCCGATGGTGCTGCTCATGGCGGAGTAGCCGAGGATGGTGACGGTCGAGATGACCGCGCCGCCGATCAGCGCGGGACGCGCCTCCGGCAGAAGCACCTTGCGGATGATCTGGAAGTTCGTCGCGCCCATGGACTGCGCCGCCTCGATGACACCCGCGTCCACCTCCTTGAGGCTCGATTCCACCATGCGGCCGATGTACGGCGCGGCGGCGATGACGAGCATCACGATCATGGCTTTGTTGCCCAAACTCGTGCCGACCACGAATTTCGCCACCGGCAGCATCGCCACCATGAGGACGATGAAGGGGATGGAGCGGAAGAAATTCACGATGAGACCCAGCGTGCGGTTGAGCCAGCCGATGGGGTGCAGACCGTTTTTGTCCGTCACATTCAGCACCACGCCGAGCGGCAGACCGATGATGTAGGCGATGGCGGCGGACAGCGCCGTCATATAGAAGGTTTCCCAGATGCCGATCTGGATGAGACCGTTGTCCCAGAGCTTATAAAACATTTCCGAAAGCATGACTCAATCCTCCCTCCGGCAGCTGATGTTTTTGTTTTGCAGCCAGGCGATGATCTTCTCTGCCTGACGCTCGTCGCTCGGCAGACCCAGCAGCATCTGACCGTAGATCGCGCCCTCATACTCGCGCGAGTCGGCAAACAGGATGCTCACCGGTGCCTGACATTCCAGCACGAGCTGCGAGATGATGGGCTGGTCGGAGTGCTCGCCGTTGAAGGTCACGCGCAGCTTCTGGCCGCCCGCCGTGGAGAGGGCGTTGTAGTCCGGCGGCAGGATCAGCTCGCGGGCGATGGCGGACTGCGGGTTGGTGAAGACCTCCGTCACGAGACCGGACTCCGCGATGCGGCTCTTGTCGATGACCGCGACGCGGTCGCAGATCTGGTCGATGACCTTCATTTCGTGCGTGATGACGATGATGGTCACGCCCATTTTCCGGTTGATCTCACGCAGCAGCTCCAGAATGGAGCGGGTGGTGTTGGGGTCGAGGGCGGAGGTCGCCTCGTCGCATAGGAGGTATTTGGGCTTCGTGGCAAGGGCGCGGGCGATGGCGACGCGCTGCTTCTGTCCGCCGGAGAGCTGCGTGGGGTAGGCGGAGGCTCTGTCCGAAAGCCCGACCAGCTCCAAAAGCTCCATGGCACGGGCCCTGGCGGCCTTTTTGTCCACGCCCGAGATCTCGAGCGGGAAGCAGACGTTTTTCAGCACCGTGCTCTGCGCGAGCAGGTTGAAGCCCTGAAAGATCATGCCGATGGAGCGCCGCAGCTCCAGAAGCTCCTTTTTGGAAAGCTCCGTCAGGCTCTTGCCGTCCACGATGACCTCGCCGCCCGTGGGGCGCTCCAGCAGGTTGATGCAGCGCACCAGCGTGGATTTGCCCGCGCCCGACAGACCGATGATGCCGAAAATCTCGCCGTCGGAGATGGTGAGGTTGATATCCTGTAGAGCCACCACGTCCCCCGTGGCGACGTGGTAGGTCTTGTCAAGATGTCGAAGCTCAATCAAGTTGTATGCACTCCCTTGTTCCGAAAAATAAAAAAATCGGGAAACTCGTCGTTTCCCGATCGCTGTTCGTGAGGATGATTTAATCGGATAAGACGGACGAGCTTTGATTTTGTGCGCGCATCATCATGCACATGGAATCCATGCACATCATCATATCCATCATCATGTTGGTGTTGGACATACGCACAGTCAAAACTCCTTTCCTCCGAATATGGCTTGATTGTACACGCGGAGCGGGCAAAAGTCAAGCGGCTAAAAGCAACAAAATGCGAACGCTTTAAATCCCTAATGTGTGAAATTTGCACACATCAAAGCTGTCCCAAGGCCGCCTTCAGTCTTGCGATGTCTTTCTGATCCTTTTCGCGGTTCAGCGACTGCTTGAGCGCCAGCACGTCCGCGAGCGACACGACGGGTACGCCGTCGATGAGCGAAATATTGCCCTTTGCCCAGTTCTCGGACGCTTCGATCACGTCGGACACCACATATTTAATATGTCCGTCCGCCATAGGCTCGCCGGGGCAGCCCTGCGCCCGCAGCCGCTCGATCAGCGCGGTGGTGCAGCCGATGTCGATGTCGTGGGTCTGCTCGCGCAGACCGTGCATGACCATGGCGGCTCCGGCCTGGAGCCAATAGTCATCCGGCGAAAAACCTGTGGATTGCATGATATTGATAATATCTGCTTTGGTCATAAAAAACACCTTTTTCAAAACAAAATGGCAATCACATAGCGTGATTGCCAAAATATAAACCGGCCTGTTAAAGGTTGTCGATGTTTTTAGGCAATATCCCAATCTTTCATTAGATGTTACTCCTTTGTATTTTTGAGAGTTTCTTTATTATACACACACATCCGGCTTTTTGTCAAGATGCTGAGCGGCACTTTTGGAGGATTTCTGGGTCGAAAACTGCGATGGTAGAATGGAAGGCGTTTTTACCAGAACAACAGTTACGCCGTCTTCGGCGAAAACCCAGTCCGTAAATACAATGTTGATATTGGGGGGATGCGGTATAGAGCGGGGAGATTTATCCTGAAAACCATACGCAGCAGCGAGCAGCTCATAACCGGGGCTGTCCACTAATTGACATTTTACCGAAAACCGCTTACAAGGGACATTTGTGCGGCACGAGTAGAGCACGTCCTCCAATGGGGTTTTTGTTGAATAGGATATTTGAATGGTTGTGTCCTGATCGGAAAAAACTTGTATGGGGATTTTCAAAGTGACCTTGTAGGAATCGGTGTAGCCGCAGATTATATCATGAGAGTCGTTTTGGGCATCGTCAATCTCCCAGTCCGCCTCGGAGAGATACTGGTTGTGGTTTACAATGATTTCGTTTAAGCGAAAATTATCGGGAATACAAAGTCCGCCCCATTTTACAACTAACAGATTTTCTAAAGTGAGACTGTTTTGATAAGAACGGATACAGATGGTTCGAGTGATTTCTTTCTCAATGATATTCTCGTCCTGGTTGATAAAATATGAAACATCATAGCTGCATTCCGAATAATAATACGCAATTTGTATTTCCGCTAATTTGTTCCGGATGCTTGAAAACATCTCCCGCATTTGATGCCGATTCTTAAAGTACACCTGCTCTTCCAGACAGGAAAGCATCTGCCTCTGGACGGATTCGCTCAGGCTTTCGGAAAAAACAGGATTATTCAATACATCTTCGACAATCGTTTTCGAGTATAATTCATTTTTAGATCGTGTTTCGATAAAATGATTCGAAATTAAATTCGTGAATAAAATGGTAAACAGGATCAGCGTGACTTCTTTTATGACGTTATACCAAGACGGAGGAGAGGAGAGCTTATCCGTGAGAAAATAGAAACAAATAAATACTACGAAAGAAAATATTGTCAGAAAAGCTGTCCAAAATGTAACGTCTTTTGAAATGTAAAATTTTGTATTTTTGTTTTTCTTTGTCTTCATGAGTATGGCATGCTACCTTTCTCTCTATCGATAAAACAGCGAAGAACAGAATGAAAGGGATTGCTTGTTCATTATTCCAAGACGGCGGGGCTTATCCCCGCCGTCTGACGCGGTTTACATAATTACATCTCGCCGCTGCCCATGCCGCCGGAGGCTTCACCCGAGGCGGGGGAAGGCGTGGGCTCCAGAGGCTCGGTGAACACGAAGCTCACGTTGCCGACGGTGCAGTCCTCGGTGACCGCCTTGCCGCCCACGGTGAGGCTGTAGAACACGCTCACGGTCACGGGTGCGTCCGCTTTGATCTGGTCGAGGCTTTCCACAACCAAATCGCCCACGCCGCAGTCGGCGGTGACGGTCCAGGTGGAGTCCTTATCCAGCGTGATATTGGCGTTCTGCATCCAGTTCACGGTCTTACCCGTCCACTCGGAGTTGTGGAACAGGGCGTTGACGGTGGCGGGACCGCTGCCGGCATCGGGGCCGGACATGGTCACGATCTCCGCGACGTAGATGTCGCCCACGAGTTCGGTGGTGGCATCGTCCTCGCCGGTCAGATCCCACTTGGTTTTGGAGTTCTGGTCGTAGAAGTTGATCGTGCCGGAGCCGCCGTTGTCGCCCGCGACGAGGTAGTTGGTCGCGCCCTCGTCGGCGTAGTGGAGGTAGTTCTCGTTCACGAACAGGCAGCTATGCGTCTCCACGGGCGCGGTGCCGGTGAGGATGACGCAGGCCATGACCTCGCCGGTCTGCGGCGCGGTGGTCTTGTCCTTGAACCAATAGGACTGCGCGGTGCTGAGGTCCATGCCGTAGGTGCAGTTGGTCTTGTTGACGAACATGTTCAGCATGGGGGCGTTCACCATGCCGCGGTCGTCCGCCCAGTGCCAGTCGGCGTAGGCGGCGGCATCGTCCTCCCATGTGTCTTCGTCGGAGCCCATGTCGTAGAAGTCGTAAACATCGGGGTCGAAGGAGCAGATGATGCGGCTGTTGTAAGCCTCGACACCGCACATCTCGCCCGAGCCGCCGGAGCGGGTCTTGATGCCCGCGACACCCTCGAGGTCGTCGTTGAAGGCGAAGATGTAGCCGTTGGAGGCGGACACCAGGGCGGAGTCCATCTGGGAGTGCAGGGAGGAGTTGTAGACAAAGACGTAGCTCTCGTCGCCGCCGATGGAGTACACGCCTGCGCAGCCGCGGCCGTAGGTGGTGGCGGAGATGCGGTTGGCGACGATGACACCGCCGCCGGTGTCGGTGGTGAGCGCCGTGCCGGTCTCATCGGCGGTGACCATGACGGCGATATCCTCGTCAAGCCCCTCGGGGAACACGGGCTCGGCGTAGGCGTTCCAGTCTTCGGTCCGCTCGGTGCGCTGCGCGTAGCCGAGGTCGAGACCGGGGCGCTCGTCCACGAGCTTCGTCAGCTCGTCATAGTCCACGACGGGCTTGCCGTTTTTGTCGAGGAAGCCCTCGGAGTTCAGGGCGATCTTGCCGCCCATACCGACGTAGAAGCCGTGACCGCCGGAGGAGCAGCCGAAGTAGCGTCCGCCGGTGACGTAGGCGGTGCCGCCCGCGACAGCGTAGAGGACGTTTTCGGTGCCCACGACGGTGGGATCGTTGAGGATGAGCGTGGCATCGTCGTTGCCGAAGTCGATGTCCTCAAAGGCGGTGATCTTGTAGTCGGAGCTGTTGCCGCCGTCCACGAGCACGGAGGAGCCGAGGCCGTAGAAGTTCGCGGCTTCGGAGGGGCCGTAGGCGATGGTGTGGTTGTGGGACTCAAGACCGTTCACCACGACGGGGTCGCCCGCCTGCACCATGAGGGTGGCGACATCGCCCTGAATGGGCTGGTCAACGCCGTCCACGATGTGCTCATAGGCGCGCTCCCAGACGGCGTTGGTCTCCGCGCCGTTCACCTCGGCACCGACGGCCTTGTAGAGGTAGCAGCCGTAGATGCGGAAGTCGCCGGGACGGGGGCCGTTCTGGTAGGCGTGAACGTAGTTATAGAGGCGGATGAGGTCATAGTCCTCGCCGAAGACGAGACCCTCGGTGTCGTAGACGGTGTTGATGGCCTGCGCCTTGGTGGCGTAGCGGACGTTCTGGGTGAGGTAGACCATCTTATACAGAACGCCGTCCACGGCGTAATAGGTGCCGGTCTCGACACCCATGGTGGAGGTGTATTTGAAGGCACCGTCGCCGCTCATGTCGGCTACCTCGTCAAACACGTCCGCAGGCAGCTCCGCGCCCTCCGCGACCGCACCCTCCACGAGGGTGTCGGCGGGCTCGCCGGAGGCGGCAGCGGCGGCCTCGGCAGCGGATGCCATGTCGATCTCGGGCTCGGCGGCGGCGCTCTCGGCGGCAGCCGTCACAAGCGTCCTGTCTAGATCGGCGGGGACGTGGTAGGTGAAGCCGTTCAGCTCCACGGATTCCATATCATCGAGCACGACTTCATGACCGGAGGCAGCGCCCATGGCGGCAGCCGCTTCGCTCAGACCGGCATAAAACACGCCGCCGCAGCTGTCCAGAGCGGTCACGGGGATGTCGGTCATGGTGGCGGGGAAGGACCAGCCGGGTGTGCGGTTGAGGTCGTAGAACGCGCCGTCGCCGATGCTCTCGATGCCCTCGGGAATCAGCACCCAGCCGGAGGCGTTGGTGATGACCGCGGTGCCGTTCGCGCCGATGGCGGTCACGGGCCAGCCGTCCACTTCCGCGGGGAAGAGGATGACGGGGGCAGCCTTCACCGCGTCGCCGGAGGAGACGATGGTCGCCTCGCCGCCGGAGACGGTGTAGTACCAGTCGCCGCTGACCTGAATGCCCTCGGGGTCGGCTGCGGTTGCGGGCAGCTCGATGCCGTCGATCGTGATCTCCACGCTGCAGCCCGTGAGGGCAAAGGCAAAGACCGCGACCAGAAGCAGGGCGAGAAGTCGTTTTGCTTTCATAATCAAATCCCTTTCTATATATTTTGGTTTACATAATTTGATCAGTTCCAGAGTCCGGCGGGGTAGATGCCGTCGGCGGTGAGCTGCGCAAGCGCGGCTTTGACGGAGGCGAGATCCTCGCGGTAGGTCACGCCGTGCCATGTCTCGTCCGTCGGCACGACCTTTGCCGTGGCGCTGCCGTTTTTCAGGCAGGTATTGAGGATGTAGGGCAGGAAGTATTCCGCCTTTGAGGGGTCGGCGGGCAGGGTGTTTTTCATAAAGGCGGTGAACTGGCGGTCCACCTCGTCCATGAAGCCGGCGCGGAAGCCCCATGTGTTGAGGCTCACGGGCGTGTCCGGCTCAAGCGGGAGCCAGTGCTCGCCGTCGAGCGTGTGGCTCGGGGCGGAGGCGGGACCCTGAATTTTCGTCAGCTCCGTCACTTTGAGGAGCTGTCCGCTGTCCGAGACATCGCAGACACCGCGCGCCACGGTGCCGTTTTCGGTGAGGGTATTTTTGAGCTTGTAGCTCACGAGGCAGTGCTCGTTCTCGGCACCGTCGGCGGAGAGGAAGCCGTAGAGCGCCACGAAAGCGCCGCGCCCGTAGAAGTCGTCGGCATTGATGACCGCGAAGCTCTCGCCGTGCAGCAGGTGGCGGCAGGAGCGGACGGCGTGTCCCGTGCCCCAGGGCTTGACGCGTCCCTCGGGGACGGTGAAGCCTTCGGGGATGTCGTCCAGCGACTGATAGGCGTAGTCCACGGGGATGTGCGCCGCGATGCGGTCGCCCACGGCGGCGCGGAAGTCCGCCTCGTTTTCCTTTTTGATGACGCAGATGACGCGGCCGAAGCCCGCGCGCACGGCATCGAATACGGAGTAGTCAAGGATGACATGGCCGTGATCGTCCACGGGAGTGATCTGCTTCGGACCGCCGAAACGGCTGCCCATGCCGGCGGCCATGATGATGAGTGTCGGTTTCATAATCTGCTTCTTTCTGTCAAAAAATAAGTAAAAGTATTATATCATTCTAAGGTTAGCTTGGCAATACAAAAAAGGGTAAATAAAAGCCTCCCTCGGGGGAGGCGGCGCGAAGCGCCGGTGGGGGTTAACCTTATGCCAAAGATGATGTTATGTAAACGAGATTATGGAAACTAAAACGCCCCGTTATGGGGCGTTTGTGGGGGCTTATATGAGCTGCAGCCGACGCGCCTCGGCCATGAGCTCCGCGCGGAAATCGGGGTGTGCCACGGCGATCAGCGCCAGCGCACGCTCGCGTACAGAGCGGTCGCGCAGCTTTGCGATGCCGTATTCCGTGACGACGTGGTCAACGATGTTGCGCGGGATGGAGACAATGTTGCCCGCGCCGAGCTGCGGCACAATGCGCGATATTTCGCCGTTTTTTGCGGTGGATTGCAGGGCGATGATGCCGCGCCCGCCCTTGGCGTGGAACGCGCCGTAGGCAAAATCCCAGGCACCGCCCGTGCCGGAATATTGCAGCCCGGCTATCGTCTCCGAGCAGACCTGCCCCGTGAGGTCGATCTCCAGCGCAGTGTTCACGGAGACAAGATTTTCGTTTTTGGCGATGTTGAAGGGGTCGTTTACATAATGCACCGGAAGCAGCTCGATCATGGGGTTGTCGTTGATGAAGTCGTAGAGCTTCTGCGTGCCCCATGTGAACGCCGCGACGGAGCGGTTGCGGTAAAAGCTCTTGCGGGAGTTGTTCACCGCACCGCACGCCATGAGCCGTCCCATGGCGGAGCCGAGCATCTCGGTATAGATGCCGAGGTCATGCCGCTCCGTGAGCCGCTCCGCCACGGCATCCGGCATACCGCCGATGCCGAGCTGGATGGTATCGCCGTCGCGGATGAGCGAGGCGGCGTAGTCCGCGATCGCCTCCTGCACCGGCGAACTCGGGTAGACGGGCGCGGTGAAAACGGGGTGGTTGTCCTCGACGAAGTAGTGCACCTTTTCGACGGGGATGCGCGTCGTGCCGCAGGTGTAGGGCAGGTTTTCGTTGGTTTCCAGAATCACGGTCTCGCAGGAATCGAACAGCTCCAGCTCGAACTGCTGGCTCGTGGACATACAGACGTAGCCGAAGCGGTCCATGGGCGTTACCGCCGCGACGAACACGTTCGGGCGCTTCGTCTCGCACATCGCCTCCACGCAGGAGTGGAGATTGTTCGGCACGAAGCTGACGCGCCCTGTGGCGTGGAGCTTGCGCAGGCTCGGGCCGTAGAAGATGGAGAGAATGTCGATGATGCCCTCCATGCCGTCCAGGCGGAGGAAGGGGTATTCCTCCTGCGGGTTGGCGAGCCACAGCGTCACGTCCGTCACGCCGCGGTCGCGCAGCTCATGCAGCCGCCGCAGAAAGCCCACGGGCTCGTTGCCGTAGGCGGCGACGGCGATCACATCGCCGGATTTGATCTTGGACAGCGCATCGTCCATCGAGATGAATTTGCTGCGGTAGCTGCTGTCGTCCTTTCGGTAGGGGTGGAGCTCGTTCATGCGGCAGCCTCCTTTGTCATTTTTCTTTATTTTACCACATCGCACGAAAAAATAAAAGAGAACTGCGCGGAGGCGGAGCGGGCGTATTGACAGCCTATTATAATTTCTGTTATAGTCCTGATTAGGAACTATTATTATTTTTAGCAGCGTGTCGAAAGGATGAACGAAGCGTGACCAGACAGAGAGAACTGATCCACAACATCATCATGGCCGAGCCCTGTCACCGCACGGCGGAGGAGATCTATACGCTGGCGGCGCAGCAGATGCCGGGCATCGCCCGCGGCACGGTGTACCGCAATCTCGGGCTGATGGTCGAGGCGGGCGAGATCCGCAAGCTGGAGCTGTTCGGCGGCGCGTACTGCTACGACTGCACGCCCCAGCCGCACGGACACCTTATCTGCCGCCGCTGCGGTGCGGTGAAGGACCTGATGGCGGAGGATCTGCTCGAAAAAGCGTCCGCTTTCGCCGGTGAGCCGGTGACGGACTGCGACCTGAAATTCTATTATCTCTGCGAACAATGCAGACAGGAAAAGGAGATTTGATCATGGCTGAGACTTTATTCGATCTGAAAAACCGCCGCGCCGTGCGGAAGTATAAAAATGAGCCCGTGGATGCCGAAAAGCTGAACGCGGTGCTCGAGGCGGGCAGCTATGCGCCCACCGCGATGGGCAGCCAGCGCGCCTGCATCGTTGCGATCACCAACAAGGCCGACCGCGATGCCGTGTCCCGCCTCAACCGGGCGGTCATGGGCGTGGACTTCGACCCCTTTTACGGCGCGCCCGCCGTCGTGGTGGTATTTGCCGACGGAAGCTGGCCCATGGCAGTCAAGGACGGCAGCCTCATCATGAGCAACCTCCTCAACGCCGCGCAGGCGGTGGGGCTCGGAAGCTGCTGGATCGACCGCGCCGAGCCTGTCTTTGCCACGGAGGAGGGCAAAGCGCTCATGCAGAAATGGGGCGTGCCGGAGGGCTATATCGGCGTGGGCAACTGCATCCTCGGCGTGGCGGATGAAACGCCTGTCGCCGCTCCGCGCCGCGAGGGATACGTCATCCGCGTGGAGTGAGGGAATCAACCCCTCAGTCAGCTTCGCTGACAGCTCCCCGGGGGTGCCAAAGCCTCCCTTGGGGGAGGTGCCCACGCAGTGGGCGGTGGGGGTTTCCTCCCGCTTGGGAAAAAGTAGGAACAGAAGGACATCGGTTATGAGCGAGACAATCTATCGGGAAAAAAGTCTGGAAAAAATCAAATCGCCGGAGAATTTGCAGGAGTATCTGCGCGTGGCAAATCCCGCCGTCTGGATGCTGCTGGCGGCGATCATCCTGCTGCTGGTCGGCGCGTGCATCTGGGGCTTCTACGGGCGCGCGGAGACGGTCGTGAGCGCGGAGGCGACGGCGGAAAACGGCATCGTCACCTGCTTCGTTGCGGACGAAAGCGTGGAGGCGGGGATGCCGCTGCGGCTCGAGGAGCTGACGGGGCAGGAATTCACCGTCGATACGGTCGAGGAGAGCGTCGGCGGTCTTGCGGTGACGGCCCAGTGCGACGTGCCGGACGGCCGCTATACGGCGCAGATCGTGACCGAGAGCCTGAAGCCGCTGTCCTTCCTGTTTAACTGAGGGCATCCGCATGGCAGCCAAGACGATCAAAAAACCGGTCACGAAAGGCGTGGCCTCAGTGCCGGTCATCATGCAGCTCGAGGCGCTGGAATGCGGCGCGGCGGCGCTGACGATGATCCTCGCCTACTACGGCAAGTGGGTGCCGCTCGAGCAGGTGCGCGCCGACTGCGGCGTGTCACGCGACGGCTCCAATGCCCGCTGTATGCTCAAGGCGGCGCGGCATTACGGGCTCGAAGCCCGCGGCTACCGGATGGAGCCGCAGACGCTCCGCCGTCAGGGCAGCTTCCCCTGTATTATCCACTGGAACTTTAACCACTTCGTCGTGCTGGACGGCTTCCGCGGCAGCAAGGCCATCCTGAACGACCCCGCGCACGGGCGCTATTCCGTGTCTCTGGAGACCTTCGACGAGTCTTTTACCGGAATATGCCTGCAGTTCGCGCCCTCGGAGGACTTCGTTCCGAGCGGGCGGAAAAAGAATATGTTCGCCTTCGCCTCGCGGCGGCTGAAGGGCGCGGGGACGGCCTTCGTGCTGACGATGCTGACCGCCTTTATCGCGGCGGTGCTCGAGGCGGTGAATCCGGTGTTCTCCCGCGTGTTCCTCGACCGTCTGCTGACGGGGCAGAACCCCGACTGGTTCATGCCCTTCCTGCTGCTGCTCGGCGGCGTGACCGTCTTGGAGATCATCATTTGTGCCGTCAACGCGATCTTCTCCCTGCGCATCACGGGCAAGATGGCGGTGATGGGGAACGCCTCGTATATGTGGCAGGTCCTGCGGATGCCGATGGAGTTCTTCACGCAGCGCATGGCGGGCGATATCCAGGAGCGGCAGAACTCCAACGCCTTGATCGCCAACACCCTCATCAACACCTTCGCACCGCTGCTGCTCGATGCCGCGATGCTGGTCTTTTATTTCGTTGTGATGCTGCGCTACAGCGGACTGCTGACGCTGGTGGGCGTGAGCTCACTCGCGATCAACGCGCTGATCTCGGCGCTCATATCCGCCAAGCGCGTCAACATCACCCGCGTCGCCATGCGCGACAGTGCACGGCTCAATTCCGCCACCGTCGCCGGTATCGAGATGATCGAGACCATCAAGGCGAGCGGCGCGGAAAACGGCTACTTCGCCAAGTGGGCGGGCTATCAGGCGAGCGTCAATGCGCAGCAGGTGAAGTATTTGAGAATCAACGAATATCTCGGCATCGTGCCGCAGCTCGTGGCGCTGCTGGCGAACGATGCCGTGCTGATCCTCGGCGTGTATCTGACCATGCAGGGCGAGTTCACCGTCGGTATGGTCATGGCGTTTCAGACCTTCCTGATGTCCTTTATGGCCCCTGCGCAGACCGTCATCTCCGCGGGGCAGGTTTTGCAGGAGATGCGCACGCAGATGGAGCGCGTGGACGACGTGATGGAATACCCGCCGGACAATGCCTTTTCCGATTCGGAGGAGGAGCCGGAGACCTATGCCAAGCTCACGGGACGCATCGAGCTGCGGAACGTGGAGTTCGGCTATTCGCCGCTGGCGGAGCCGCTCATCCGCGATTTTAATCTCACGCTCGAGCCCGGACGCACCGTCGCCATCGTGGGTGGCTCCGGCTGCGGAAAGTCCACGATCTCCAAGCTCATTTCGGGGCTCTATCAGCCCTGGAGCGGCGAGATTCTGTTCGACGGCAAAAGCACCAGGCAGATCGACAAGAGCGTGTTCACCGGCTCGCTCGCCGTCGTCGAACAGGACATCATCCTCTTTGAGGACACCATCGCCAACAACATCAAAATGTGGGACGATTCCATCGAGGACTTCGAGATGATCCTCGCGGCGCGGGATGCCCAGCTCCACAACGACATCATGGAGCGCCCCAACGGCTACCAGTACAAGCTCATCGAGGGCGGGCGCGACCTGTCCGGCGGGCAGCGGCAGCGGCTGGAGATCGCCCGCGTGCTGGCGCAGGACCCCACCGTCATCATTCTCGACGAGGCAACCTCCGCGCTCGATGCCCGCACGGAATACGAGGTCGTCAAGGCCATCCGTGACCGCGGCATCGCCTGCATCGTCATCGCTCACCGCCTGTCCACCATCCGCTCCTGCGATGAGATCATCGTTATGGAAAAAGGGCGGATCGTTGACCGCGGCACCCATAAGTCCCTGCTGCAGACAAGCCCCCTGTATCGGGAGCTTGTGACGGCGGAATGAGAGGAGGCGTTCGCTGTGAGTTGGTTTGATGAACAGATAAAATACCGAAAACACCACGACGACGAGGAATTTTCCGTCTCCATCGAGGGGCTCGCGGGCGCGGTCATGGGCAAACGTCTCGCCGCCGCGCTGAACGACCGTGTGATGGCGCAGTCCGCCATGGAGGAGATCGGGCGCTTCTTCGGTGTGCGCGTCAAGGACGACCCGCTGCCGCCCAAGGTCAAAACGCTGGACGAGCAGCTTGAATACCGGCTGCGCCCCTTCGGGATCATGCGCCGTCCGGTGGAGCTGACCGAGGGCTGGTATAAGGACGCGTTCGGGCCCCTGCTCGGCACGATGAAGGCCGACGGTGCCGTCGTGGCACTGCTGCCGCGCCGCTTCGGGGGCTACTACTGGCTTGACCGCGTGAGCGGGAAAAAGGTCATACTCAACAAAAAAACGGCGAGCCTGCTCGACGGCGAGGCCATCGCCTTCTACCGTCCGCTGCCCTTCGAATCCCTCGGTATGCTCGATCTGGTGCGCTTTATGATCAAGCGCCGCAACCCGGGGGACACGGTGCTGAATCTGAGCTTCCTCGGACTGCTGACCGCGCTGGGGCTGCTGACACCGATGTTCACCAAATGGCTGTTCGGGTCGGTGCTCAGCTCGGAGAGCCTCACGGTGCTGATGGCGCTGGCGAGCTTCATGGTCTGCTTTTCCGTCACGCAGGTGCTGATCTCCGCCTTTCAGACACTGCTCCATTCGCGCATCAGCACCAAGGAGGATGCCGCTGTGCAGGCGGCGGTGATGCACCGCATTTTGTCGCTGCCGACGGGCTTTTTCAAGCAGTATGCCGCCGGTGAGCTGATGCAGCGGGCGGTGTATGTGTCCTCGCTCTGCTCCATGCTGACCGATGCCGTGGGCACGGTCGGGCTCACGAGCCTGTTTTCGCTGGTCTACATCGGGCAGATCTTCGCATTCACGCCCGCGCTGACATGGCCGGCGGTCATCGTCACGCTGCTGTCACTGGCGGTGACGGTGCTCACCACCGTGCTGAAGATGCGCGAGACCCGCGAGAAGATGGAATACGGTGCCAAAACCGGCGGCATGACCTACTCCATGATCACCGGCATCCAGAAGATCAAGCTCGCCGGCGCGGAGAAGCGTATGTTTGCCCGCTGGGCGAAGGACTACACCAAGGAGGCATCGCTCGCCTACAACCCCAATATTTTTCTCAAGCTCAGCAGCACCGTCACGCTCGCCGTGTCGCTGCTGGGAACGCTGTTTATCTATGCCGCTGCCGTGCAGAGCCATGTGAGCGTGGAGGATTACTTCGCCTTTTCCACGGCCTTCGGCATGATCTCGGCGGCCTTTCTGAGCCTCTCCGAGATCTCGGAGGTGGCGGCGGCGGTGAAGCCGACGCTCGAAATGGCGCGCCCCATTCTGGAGGCGGAGCCGGAGCCTGTGGAGGGCAGGGAGATCGTGACCTCGATCTCCGGTGCCATTGAGCTCGACAAAGTCTCCTTCCGCTACGACGAGAAGATGCCGAACGTGATCGACGGGCTTTCGCTGAAGATACGCGCCGGCGAATACGTCGCCATCGTAGGCCCGACCGGCTGCGGCAAGTCCACGCTGATGCGTCTGCTGCTGGGCTTCGAGACCCCGCAGAAGGGCGCGATCTACTACGACCGGCGCGACATCACCCGCGTCGATCTCAAATCCCTGCGCCGGTGCATCGGCGCTGTGACGCAGGACGGACGGCTCTTTATGGGCGACATCTATTCCAACATCGTCATTGCCGCTCCGCAGCTCGGGCTGGACGCGGCGTGGGAGGCGGCGGAGATGGCGGCGATCGCCGACGATATCCGCGCCATGCCCATGGGGATGCACACGATGATCGCCGAGGGACAGGGCGGTATCTCCGGCGGACAGCGGCAGCGGCTGATGATCGCCCGCGCCCTCGCGCCGAAGCCCAAGATCCTGATGTTTGACGAGGCGACCTCGGCGCTCGACAACGTGACGCAGAAGAAGATCTCCGAAGCCATCGACAAGCTCAAATGCACCCGCATCGTCATCGCCCACCGCCTGTCCACGATCCGCCACTGCGACCGTATCATCGTGCTGGACGGGGGACGCATTGCGGAGGAGGGAAGCTATGAGCAGCTTCTCGAAAAGAACGGGCTGTTTGCCGAACTTGTGGAGCGGCAGCGGCTCGATGTGGAGCCGGAGGAGGCGACGGTGTGATCGAACAAGCGGCACTGTATGAACAGTATCACGGCAAGATCCTGTCGTATATGCGCGCCCGTATCGGCGCGGGGCCTCAGGCGGAGGACCTGTGCTCGGAGGTCTTTGTCAAGGTCTGCGAAAACATCGGCAGCTTCGACGGGAGCAAATCCTCCCTGTCCACCTGGGTCTACACCATCGCCCGCAACACGCTGACGGACTTTTACCGCACCCGCCGCGTCACGGAGGAGATCCCCGAAACGCTGGAGGACGGCAGCTCCGTGGAGGACGAGATATGCCGTGCGGAGAGTCTGGAGCTGCTTGCGGACGCGCTCGAGGCACTGGATGAGCGCGAGCGGGACATCGTCATCGGGCGCTACTACGAGGGGCGGACGCTGCGCGAGCTCGCCGAACGGCTGGACATCTCCTATGCCTACGTCAAGGTGCTGCACAACAAGGCGCTTTCGTCAATGAAAAAATTTTTTTGAAAAGTATTAGCCATTTTTCCGTGCGCGTCGTATAAAACAGCAAAGACGGAAAGCGGGAGGAAATGAATGGAAAAAAAGCTGAAGAAGCTGTTTGATTATCAGAAATTCGAGAAAAACCCGCGGCTTGAGAAGCTGATCGGGGAGAGTGAGGCGCGGTATAAGGCGGCGGAGCTTTCGGACGAGAATCTGGAAATGGTCTCGGCGGCCGGTGAGGCATCCGCGATCCTCAAAAAACACGACAAGCTCGGCGGCAGGAACTTCTGATCGCAGCAAAAAAGGAAGCAGACAGGCATGGAATGTGCCTGTCTGCTTCGTTGTATAGAGAGACCCCCTCAGTCCGCTTCGCGGACAGCTCCCCCAAGGGCGCCTGGGATGTACGCACCGTCCAAAGCCTCCCTCGGGGGAGGTGCCGAGCGCATGCGAGGCGGTGGGGGGTTTCGCATAGCAGTATCCGTTTATTTCCCGACGCAGAAGCGGGAGAAGATGCCGTTCGTGATGTCCTCGCGGACGGTGCGGCCGGAGAGCTCGCCCAGCGCGGAGAGGGCTTCCTCCAGCTCCGTCAGCACGGCATCGGGGGCAAAGCCCTCGTCCATGGCGCTCATGCTCATGCGAAGCGCCTCGAGGGCGCGGCGGACGGCATCCGCCTGACGGGCGCTCGTCAGCACCTCACCGGCGCGGATGCCCTGCTCGGGCGGAAACAGCGCCGCGATGCGGCGTTCCAGTTCATCAAGACCCATCCTGTCCCGCGCGCTGATGCACAGGGCACCGTCCAGCGTGAAGGCGGCGGGGAGGTCGGATTTGTTCAGCAGCACGAGGCTCTTTTCGGCGGCTCTCGCCTGCGCGAGCACGGCCTCGTCCTCCTCCGTCAGCGGCTCGGAGGCATCCAGTACGGCGATGACCAGCTCCGCCGCTTTCGCGGCATCCTGCGCGCGCTCCACGCCGATGCGCTCCACGGGGTCGTCGGTGCGGCGCTGTCCGGCGGTGTCGGTCAGCCGCAGAAGCACCCCGCCCAGCACGGCTTTCTCCTCCAAGGTGTCGCGCGTTGTGCCCGCGATGTCGGTCACGATGGCGCGCTCATAGCCCAGAAGCGCATTGAGCAGCGAGCTTTTGCCGACGTTGGCGCGGCCGATGATCGCGGCGGGCACGCCGTTTTTGACGAGCGAGCCGCGGCGGTAGCTCGCGAGCAGCGATTCCAGCGAGGCCTCCGCCCCGCGCATGGTTTGGCGGTAGTTTTCGAGCTCGAAGTCCTCGATGTCCTCGTCGGGGTAGTCGAGCACGGCGTGGTAATGCGAGCAGATCGCGGTGAGCGCGTCGCAGACGGCATCGGTGCGGCGGCTCACGGCACCGTCGAGCTGCGAGGCGGCGGTGCGGGCGGCGGCGGGGCTTTCGGAGTCGATGAGGTCGATGACCGCCTCCGCCTGCACGAGATCCATGCGCCCGTTGAGGAAAGCGCGGCGGGTGAACTCGCCCGCCTTCGCCTGCCGCGCACCGGCGGCAAAGAGACTGCGCAGACCCTCGCGCAGCACGGTGGGCGAGCCGTGGCACTGGAGCTCGGCGGTGTCCTCGCCCGTATAGCTGGCTGGCCCGCGCGACACGGTGGCGAGGCAGAGATCGAGGGTCTCGCCCTCGGCATCCAGAAGCCGGCCGTACACCAGCCTGCGATCGGGGCGCTCGCTCATGGGCGCGCCGGACGCGGGGACAAAGACCCTGTCCAGCACCGCGAGCGTGTCGGGGCCCGACATACGCAGGATGCCGATGGCGGCGAGGACATGGCCGGTGGAGACGGCGGCGATGGTATCAAAAACCCCCTGCGCAGACGGCAGGGGGGAGTCGGAGCGGATCATTTGCGGTCGTCGTCCTCCTCGGCGAGGTAGTAGGTGAGGGCGAGGAAGCTGTCGGAGAAGTGGATGTTCTCCACGAGCACACCGGAATCGCCTGTGTCGAGCTCGATGTTGGTGAAGTTCCAGATGCCGCGGATGCCGGCACCGATGAGCTGATCGGCGAGCTCCTGCGCGGCGCGGCGGGGGACGGCGAGGATGGCGATGTCCACGTGGTTGTCGTAGACGAAGTTGGTGAGATCCTTGCCGTCGTAGACCTTGTGACCGCCGATCTCCGTGCCGACGATCTCGGGACGGACATCAAAAGCGCCGAGGAGCCGGAAGCCCTCGATGATGTGGCTGAAGTTCTCGATCAGCGCGTGGCCGAGATTGCCGACACCGACGAGCACGGCGGAGTAGTTGCGGTCCACGCCGAGGATGTGGCTGATCTGTTCGCGCAGGGAGGCGATGTTGTAGCCGTAGCCCTGCTGACCGAATTCGCCGAAGCAGGAGAAGTCCTGCCGGATCTGCGAGGGGGTCAGCCCCATCTGGCGGCCGAGCTCGCCGGAGGAGATGCGCTCCTCGCCCTGGTAGGTGAGGTCGTCCAGCTTGCGCAGATAGCGCGGCAGACGGCGAATGACGTTGTTGGAGATGTTCATGCGTTTCATGTCGAATCCTCCCATTTTTCTATTATTAGTGTCACTGTAACACAGTTTTGCAAAAGTTGCAATTATTATTGTAACTTCCGATTAAAATATGTTATACTCTATCTGTTATGATGACGAAAAGACTGTCTCACGCTTATATGCTGGTCTCTCCGGCGGGCGAACAGCGGGACGCGGCGGCGCAGAAGCTCGCGGCGGCGCTGCTCTGCGGAGGGGATGAGCCGCCCTGCGGCGAGTGCCGCGACTGCCGTAAGGCGCTGGCGGGCATCCATCCCGATGTGATCCGCGTGGAGCGGCAGCGGGACGACAAGGGAAAGCCGCGGCGGGATATTTACGTCGAGCAGATCCGCGCCGTGACGGCGGATGCCGTGATCGCGCCGAACGAGGCGCAGCGCAAGGGCTATATCCTCGACGATGCCGACTGCATGAATCCGCAGGCGCAGAACGCGCTGCTCAAGGCATTGGAAGACCCTCCCGGGCACGCCTGCTTCATCCTCTGCACCGCCTCGGCGGATGCGCTGCTGCCCACGGTGCGCAGCCGCGTGGTGCGTCTGGACGAGCACAGCGAGCAGGATCTCTCGGCGAGCGGGCTGATGCCCTTTGCGAAGGAATATCTCCGGCTCGTGGGGTGCGGCGATCGCGCGCGGCTGACGCTCTTTTGCATGAATCGGGCAAAGCTGACGCGGGAGGAAGCGCTGGAATTTGCCGAGTGCGTGCGGGCGCTTGTGTGCGACGCGCTGTGCGGACGCTGCGACGCGGCGGGGCTTTCAAAGCCCGCGCTGCTGCGGCTGAACGGGCGCATGGAGCAGGCGGAGCTGTATCTTCGGCGAAACCTGACGGCGCGGCAGGTCTTCGGGCTGCTCGCGGCGGTGAGCGTGGAAAACGGAAAGGAAGAATAAATTGGCAACGGTAGTCAGTGTTAAATTCAGAAATCGGGGCAAGCTCTACTATTTTGACCCGATGGAGCTTAGCATCCCGAACGGGGCGGAGGTGGTCGTCGAGACCGCCAAGGGTCTCGAATTCGGGGAGGCGGTCAAGGGCAATCACGAGGTCGCGGACGACAAGGTCGTGCAGCCGCTGCGCCCCGTGGCGCGGCTCGCTACGGACGATGACCGCCGCATTTTTGCCCTGTGCAAAAAACGCGAAAAGGAAGCCTATGTCATCGGCAAGCAGAAGATCGAGGCGCATGGGCTCGACATGAAGCTCGTGGACGTGGAGTGCGCGTTCGACGGCAATAAGATCCTGTTCTTCTTCTCGAGCGAGGGGCGCGTGGATTTCCGCGAGTTGGTGAAGGACCTTGCGAGCGTCTTCCATACCCGCATCGAGCTGCGCCAGATCGGCGTGCGCGATGAGGCGCGTATGCTCGGCGGCATCGGCATCTGCGGCCGCGCCTTCTGCTGCGGCTGCTTCATGGACGAATTCGCGCCGGTCTCCACCAAGATGGCCAAAACGCAGTCCATGTCGCTCAACCCCGCCAAGATCTCCGGTGCCTGCGGGCGGCTGATGTGCTGCCTGCGCTATGAGCAGGAGGCCTACGAGGAGCTGGTGAAGAACGTGCCGAAAAACGGCGCGTTCGTGGAAACGCCGGACGGCTACGGCAATGTCACGCAGGTGAACGTCCTGCGGCAGACGGTGCGCGTGAAGCTGGACGGGCCCGGGGAGGATGCCATCAAGGGCTACGATGCCGACGAGGTGGCGGCGATCCCCGGCGGTCGTCCCCGCGACGGCAGTCAGCCGCCGCACGTTTTGGTGCTGAAGCCGAAGAAGCTCAAGGAAGAAGAAAAGGACGACGCATGGGTCATGCCGCAGATGCTGGCGGAGGAGCCCGCGGAAAAGACCGACGCGGTCAAGCCCAAGCGCAATAACCACCGCCGCCGCAAAAAGCCCTCCGACGGGAAAAAGCCGAACGAGGCTTCGGCGAACACCGCAAACGGCAAGACGGACAAGCCCGAGGCGGCGCGGCAGTCCGGCAAGGGACAGAGGCCCAAGACCGAAACCAAAGCCGAGGCGAAAAGCGAGGAAAAATCGGGCGAGAACAAGCCCCGCAAGCGCAACAACCGCCACCGCTACCACAAGCCGAAAAACAACGGCGGCTCCGCCCCCAAGGAGGGTTAAACCGTGGCGGACATCAAGCGCACGGCGGAGGAGCGTACAGAGCTTTTGAAAAAACGTCTGACCCGCGTGACGGCGGGCGTTCTCGCGGTCGCCGCGGTCGTCGAGATGGTGAGCGTTGCGTTCATCCGTTTTGACGATAAAAAGAAATAACAAAAAGGCGATGTCGGGTGACATCGGCTTTGCTTATGGGTGAGGGTGTTATTCCGCATCCGCGGGCTCGTTCTCGCCCGCCTGCTTGTGGGAGGCGAAGCGGATGAGGTAGGCGGCGGCGAAGCTGAACCAGAGGATGGGCTGGTTGAACAGGACGAGCTTGTTCTTCACCGTGAGCCCCACGTCCGCCAGAGCGGGAAGCTGCGTGAGCGTATAGACGGAGCTCGCGAGCAGGATCACCAGGACGACGACGGAGAGGATCGTGCACTGCTTGAATTTGTTGAGCCGTCCGCACATGAACGCGATCAGCACCGCCGCCACGACCGCCGCGCCGCGGCTGAACTCCGCGACATACGCGGGCGCGTGCAGCAGACCGAGCACCAGCGCGTAGATCAGCAGGCAGTAGCGGAAAAGATTGCCGTGCGGGGCGCGGTAGCTGAACAGGACGTAAAAGAGGATCAGCGCATACATCTCGAGCGAGACGATGTTGGTGATGTCGGCGGCCTGCGAGCGAGTGCCCGTGCACATCTCCGCGACGGTGAGGCTGAGACCCAGCAGCGTCACGATGAGCTGCACGACCAGAAGGATCTTGGACGCTTTTTCGTTTTTCATGGAAGCACCTGCTTTTCCGTATTTTTTCACATCGTAGCACACTTTGCCTGCCAATACAAGCGGGAAAATGTGCGGTTTATTTCTTTTTGGGCAGCTTGTGTTTTTCGCCCTTGTCATCGACGATATAGGTGTTTTCGAGCACCTCGATCGTGCTGCGCCGCCAGTCGGCGATGTACTCCTTGCGCAGGGTGTCGCGCTCGGCGAGCTCCGCGGCGGTGAGCTCGCGCTCCTTTGCCAGATGCGCCAGCTCGTTGATGCGATCCAGTTTTGCCTGCTCCATCGTTCGTCTCCTTTGTGTGGTAGGGGCATTATAGCATAGAAAGCGACAAAATGAAAGCGCGGAATGCGCGCTTTTTCGGGCATTGCTCCGATTTGGGAAAAGCGGCGAAAAAAGCTCTTGTTGCTTGAAATGGGTTGTATTATAATAGATATTGGCAATTTAGGAAAAATATATACAAACGAGAATTGAAGGCATGAGTATTTTTGACATTCTCACCCTCCTGGGCGGTCTCGCCATGTTCCTCTACGGAATGCGGCTGATGGGCGACGGGCTCAAGGAGGGCTCCTCCGGCGCTTTGAAACGTGCGATGGAGCACGTGACGAACAACGTGTTCAAGGCTTTTCTGCTGGGTCTCGCGGTGACGGCGGTCATCCAGTCCTCCACTGCCACCATCGTCATCACCTCCGGTCTCGTCGCCGCCGGCATCATCACCCTGCGCCAGTCGCTGGGCATCATCGTCGGCGCGAACGTGGGCACGACCGTGACCGGACAGATCATCCGCCTGCTCGACATCGACTCCACATCCGCGGCGTGGCTGCAAATGTTCAAGCCCTCCACGCTCGCACCCGTGGCGCTGATCCTCGGTATCGTGCTCATCATGGGCTTCAGCTCCTACAAAAAGTCCAAGACCGTCGGCGACATCGCCATCGGCTTCGGCATCCTGTTCACGGGGCTCCTCACCATGACCGGCGCGGTGAACACGCTGAACGAGACGGGCATCTTCGAGAGCCTGTTCTCCGGCCTTGGCGACAGCCCCCTGCTGGGCTACATCACCGGCGCGGGCGTGGCGTTCATCCTGCAAAGCTCCTCCGCCACCATCGGCATTTTGCAGGCCTTTTCCGCCTCCGGTCAGCTCACCTTCCACTCCATCTACGCCGTCATCGTCGGCATCTACCTCGGCGACTGCGTGACGACCGCTATCGTCTGCTCCATCGGTGCCAAGGCTGAGGCGCGCCGCGTCGGCCTCGTGAACATCCTGTTCAACCTCAGCGAAACGCTGCTGGTGCTGCTCGTGGTGGGCGTGGTGCACCGGCTCGGGCTGCTGGACGGGATTTGGAACATGACTGTGAACTCCGGCTCGATTGCCAACACCAACACCGTCTTCAACCTCGGCTGCGCCATTGTGCTGTTCCCCGTCATCCCGCTGTATGAAAGGGCGAGCCGCCGCATCGTGCGGGACAAGCCCCTGCCCGCGGGCAAATATGACGACAAGCTCGAAGCGCTCAGCCCCGTCTTTTTCGACACGCCCGCGCTCGCGCTGCGGGGCTGCTACGACGTTCTGCTGACGACCTTCCGCGCCTCGCGGGACAATATCCGCCGCGCTTTTGCGCTCATCGAGCACTACGACGAGAAGCAGGCGGCGGAGGTGCTGGCGGAGGAGGACAACATCGACCTGCTCGCCGACCGCGTGGGCGATTATCTCGTGGAGCTGTCGTCGCATCTGTCGCTCAAGGAGCACGTCGCGATCCTCGACCAGTATTATAAAGTCGTGACGGACTTCGAGCGCCTGAGCGACCACGCCGTGAACATCATGGAAATGACGCGGGACATGAAGGCGCACGACACGCGCTTTTCCCCCGATGCCATGCGGGAGCTCGCGCTGCTCGAGGAGCTGCTGGAGTGCATCCTCGGCTATGCCGAGCGCGCCTTTGAAAAGCGCGACGTGGAGGCGGCGCGGCATATCGAGCCGCTGGAGGAGGTCGTGGACGATCTGGTCAACGCCGTGCGCGATAACCACATGGAGCGTCTGCGGCAGGGGACATGCAATGTCTACGCCGGAACGGGCTTCATGAATCTGCTGAGCGATGTCGAGCGCATCTCCGACCTCTGCTCCAACGTCGGCGTGGCGACTGTGGCGCGTGCCGAGCCGGAGCTTGCCAACCTCGCGCACGACTACATATCCACGCTCCACGCCGGAGGCAACGAGTGGTTCAACGAACAATATACACAGGCGCATGAGGAATTCTTCGCGCGGCTGCATGAGGTATAACAAAAAGGCTCGGAGAGCGATCTCCGAGCCTTTTCCTATGGGCAGTTTATAGTCGTATCGTCAGCACGTTCATGCCGAAGCTGGATTGATAGTCCATGCTCTGCGCGAACTTCGAGACCATGCGGATGCCGATGTTTTTGCAGGGGTCGTCGGGGTCGGGCGCGCCGAATTTCACGGCGGGGTCAAAGGTGGGGCAGTTGTCCCGCAGGCGCAGCAGCACCGTGCCGTTTTCCTCGGGTGACACAAAGAGGTCGATGGTCGGGCGGCGGCGTTTGCTGCGGGGGAAGCCGTGCTCGACGATGTTGCCCGCCATCTCCTCCATGCAGAGACCGCAGAGCTTGGCGCGGCGGGCATCCACACCGCAGCGTAGGCAGAAGTCCACCAGCGACTGCGAAACGGACAGCACCTGCTCCATGTCGGTCACGCTCAGGGCGATGTGCTCCTGCGGCTCAAAGTCCTCCTTCAGCCAGAGGAACTCCGCGGCGGTTTTGGGGGCGTGCCCGCATTCCAGACGGCATTTCCCCCAGACGAAAAGCAGCGACAGTACCTCCGCGAGGGCGTAGGCATACCAGATGCCGAGCGTGCCGAAGGGGATGCTGAGCCCCAGCACGAGCGCCACAGGGAAAATAAAGGCGTTGAAGGTGTAGAAGATGCTGGAAAAACGGACGCGCCCGAGGCTTTGGTAGGGGGACATGATGGCGTGGGTGAGCATATTGATCGGCATGGTGACGCCCCAGGCGATAAAGAGCCGGTAACTCTCCTCCAGTACCTCGCCCTGCGCGCCGAACAGTGTGCAGATCCATCGTCCGAACAGGAGGATGATGACGAGCTTGGCTGTGCCGATGAGCACGCCGACGCTGGACGAGCAGCGCAGCAGCCGTTCCAGGGCGTGGCTGTCGCGTTCGCCGACGTAGACGCTCGTCTGCATCAGCAGGGCAGCGCCCGTGCCGTTGTTGAAGGCATCAAACAGGGCGACGGCACCGAGGATCACCGCCATCGCGTTCATCGCGATCACGCCGCCGATGCGCATGGCGGTGGCGTTCGTGATGATGTTGCGCACGCTGTACAGCAGCATGGACAGGGCGGTGGGGGAGCCGAGCTTGAGCATCTTCATCACGGGTGCCTGTTTCAGCTCCGCAAAGCGGAAATGCGTCAGATTTTTCCGGCACGCGAAGCGCAGCGCCAGAAACAGCATGGTGACCCACTGGCTGAGGGAGGTGGCGGCACCGACGGCGAACACGCCCCCGTGCAGCAGCTTGACCGCGCCGAGGCTGAATAGCAGATTGCCGAGTGCCAGCAGCACCGAGGAATAAAAGGCGTAGGCGGACTCGCCGCTCATTTGCAGAAAGACCATGAGCATGGGGATGAGCAGGGTGGGGATGACACCGAGAGAGAGCGCCCGAATATAATCGGCGGTGGCATCGACCGCCTCGGCTTCTGCGCCGAGACAGACCGCGAACGGAACGGCCAGCACTGTCAGACAAAGCCACAGCGCCAGCCCGATCACCACGGCACTGGTGACCGCGCCGGAGAAAAGCGCGTCGGAGCGGTCCCGGTCGTTGCGCCCGATATAGCGCCCGTATAAAACGCGCGAGCCTCCCGAGATGACGGAGGCGATCGCTGCAAAAATGGCGGTCAGCGGGCTGACAAAGCCCAGCGCGACCATCGCCAGAGACGGCAGACAGTTGCCCACGACAAGTCCGTTGATGATCGTGCCCAGCGAGGACACCGCCATCGACAGGATCTGGGCGGGCAGCAGCCGCAGAAACATTTGCAGCACGATCGTATCGGCGTTTTCGGACGCATGACGCATGGCTTCACATCCTTTCCCTATTCCATTGTAGCACTTTTTTCTAAAAAGTCAGCATTTTTTTGCCCTTTTTGCGCGGCGCAAGAATGGTGAAAAGTACTAAAAAAAGGCAAAAATTGTGTACAGATGCACAGAGAATGCGGAAAAACTGCACTTTTTGCCGAATAGTCCTTGTTTTTCCCCCTGTATATATTGTATAATGTTGGCAGAATGCAGGCGGACCTTCGGTCAGTCTGCGAAATATGTTTGAAGGAGAAGACAAAGCATGAAAAAGTTTCTGGCTCTGATGCTCGCGCTGGTCATGGTTCTGGCTATGGTCGCCTGCGGTGCTGCTCCTGCCGAAGAAGCTCCTGCCGAGGAAGCGGCGGAAGCTCCCGTCGAGGAAGTTGCCGAAGAAGCCGCCGAGGAATCCGGCGATGTTGTCGAGCTCAACGTGATCGCCGCTCAGTACGGCGACAAGACCGCCGACTGGTGGGCGAACTTCGTCGAGGAGTTCAACGCTGAGTATGCCAACATCGACCTCACCGTGGACGTCGTTTCCTGGAACGACATCTACACCGTCGTTAACACCCGTATCGCCAACGGCGAAGCCCCCGATGTCCTGAACATCGACGTGTTCGCCGACTATCAGGCGGACGACCTGCTCCTGCCCGCGCAGGACTACGTCTCCGAGGAGACCTACGCCAAAATGTATCCCGCTTTCCTGGAGCAGTCCGTCGTGGATGACGTTGTCTGGGCCGTGCCCGACCTCGCCTCCGCCCGCGCTCTCTACTACAACGTTGACATCCTCGAGGCTGCCGGTGTTGAAGTGCCCACCACCTGGGACGAGCTGACCGCCGCCTGCGAAGCCATCAAGGCTTACGACGAGGAGCTCTATCCCTGGGGCATCGACCTGACCACCGATGAAGGCCAGGCTGCTTTCGCTTACTACACCTGGAACAACGGCGGCGACTTCACCGACGCCGAGGGCAACTGGACTCTGAACGCTGCCGAGAACGTCGCGGCTGTCGAGTATGAGATCGGCCTCGTGAACGCCGGCCTCACCAACGACGACCCCGCCAACCAGACCCGTTACGACCTCCAGGATCTGTTCTGCGCCGGCAAGCTCGCCATGATGATCGCCCCCAACCAGCTCTCCGGTCTCGCGGAGGAAGCCGGCATCAACTACGCCGTTGCCTCCATCCCCTCCAACACCGGTGCCTCCATCTCCGCCGGCGTTATGGACCGCTTCATGTGCTTCGATAACGACTACACCGACGAAGAACTCGCCGCTGTGACCACTTTCTTCGATTACTTCTACGACGATGCCCGTTACTCTGACTGGGTCATCATGGAAGACTTCCTGCCCGCCACCTCCGCCGGCGGCGAGGCCATGGCCGCTGCCAACCCCGCGCAGGCCGCGTGGATCGACATTGTCGGCTCCGCGAAGTTCTACCCCACCGCGAAGGCTGAATGGGCCGACGTGAAGCAGGGCGTTATCGCCGTGGAGCAGGAAGCTCTGCTGGGCGGCAACGTGCAGGAACTGCTTGACAATCTGCAGACGGAGATCGCCGGCTGAGGCGGCTTCGTTTCCTAAGCAAGCATAGTGATAACTGGCGGGCCGGACTGCATGGTCCGGCCCGCTTTTGTCCGGCTATGGGGTCGGCAAGTCCTATCCGACAAGGAGAGATGTATCCGTGAAAAGAAGAACGCTTCGGAAAACAGAGCCCTATCTATGGATACTGCCCAGCGTGATCCTGATGGCTGTTTTTATCATTTTCCCCATTGCCACCGTCTTCCGCATGAGCCTTTGCAAGATCACGAAAGCGGGTCTTATCAAGGGCTTTATCGGCCTGGATAACTTCAAAAAAGTGCTTTCCGGCTCCACCTTCCCGATGGTGCTGAAAAACACACTCGTGTGGACGCTCTTTGTGGTGCTGCTGTCCACGCTGCTGGGCTTCATCGTGGCGCTGCTGCTCAACAACGAGTTCAAAGGGCGCAAGATCGCCCGGGCCATCATCGTCTTCCCCTGGGCGACCACACTGGTCGTGCAGGCGAGCGTATGGAAATTCATCATCAACACCGACTACGGTGCCCTCAATACGCTGCTGCTGCGGCTCGGCATCATCGAGCACGCCGTCAACTGGACACCCACGCCCGAGGCCTACTTCGCATGGGAGATCGCCTGCGGCATTTTCGTCACGGTGCCCTTCGTCACCTTCTGCGTGCTGTCGGGTCTGCAAAGCATTGATTCCTCGTACTACGAGGCCGCGACCATGGACGGCGCGAGCTACTGGCAGAAGCTCTTTAAGATCACGCTGCCGCTGGTGAAGCCGTCGTTGACGGTCTCCACCGTTCTGAACATCATCTACGTCTTCAATTCCTTCCCGATCGTTTGGACCATTACCAAGGGCGACCCCGCGAGTCACACGGACACCCTTGTTACCTACCTATACAAGCTCGCCTTCTACAACGGCAAGCAGGGTGAAGCCGCCGCCGTCTCGGTCATCGGCTTTTTGATCCTGCTGATCTGCGCCGGTATCTATATGGTGATGACGCTGCGAAAGGGGGATGACTGATATGACGGCGAACGAACACGCAAAGAGCCGCAAAACGCTCGTCAAAGCCCTCCTCTACTTCGTGGTCGCCTCCATCTGCGTCGTGACGCTCTATCCCTATTTCGTCATGTTTGTCACCGCGCTGAAAAGCCGCAGCGAAATTTTCTCCATGGACGGCACGGTTTTCCCGATTAAGGCGATCTGGACGAACTTCACGGATATCTGGTCGAAAGCGCCCATGGGACGCTATATGCTCAACTCCATCATCGTCGCCGCCGGTGCGACCGTGATCGCCATGTTCTGCGGCATCCCCGCCGCCTACGCGCTGGCGCGTATGAACTTCAAGGGGCAGAACGTCTTCCTCGGCTTCATCATCGTGTCGCAGATGTTTGCGCCGGTGGTGCTGCTGATCGGCATTTATAAGGTCATGATGACCCTGCACCTGACGAACAGCCTGCTGGGTCTGATCTTCGTGAATGCCGCCTTTAACCAGGCCTTTGCCGTGTGGCTGCTGCGCGGGACATTTCTGAGCATCTCGTCGGAGATGGAGCAGGCCGCCACCATCGACGGCTGCAACCGCTTCCAGGCTATGCTGCGCGTGCTGCTGCCCGTCGCCGCGCCCGGCATCGTCACCACGCTCATCTTCGTCTTCATCAACGCCTGGAACGAATACACCGTCGCCATGACCCTCATGAGCACGGACGTTCTCAAGCCGCTGACCGTCGGCATCAACATCTTCAACGGCTACAACATGATCGAGTGGCAGTATCTGTTCTCCGCGTCGCTGTTCGCCACCGTGCCGGTCATCGTTCTGTTCATGTGCATTGAAAAGCACCTCGTCTCCGGACTGACCTCCGGCGGCGTTAAGGGCTGAATATTATCCCGAATTTTTAAGGGACGCGGTTTTCGCGTCCCTTTTGCTCCGGAGGCATTTTATGACCGAGTTTTTATCCGATATTCTGATGCAGTTTCAGGTGGACGGCACCATCGTCTCCTGCACGCCCTACGGCAGCGGCCACATCAATTCCACCTTCCTGGTGGTGACGGACAGCGGTCGGCGCTATATGCTGCAAAGCATCAGCGGCCGCGCCTTCAAGAATGTGCCCGGGCTCATGGAAAACGTGCGGCGGGTGACGGAGCATCTGCGGAAAAAGACGGACGATCCCCGCCGCGTCCTGCGGCTCGTCGGCACGGCAGACGGAAGCTGCTTCATCTGCGTGAACAACAGCTACTGGCGTATGTATGACTTCGTGGAGGATTCGCTGTGCCTCCAACTCCCCGAAACGGACGAGGATTTTTACCAGAGTGCCGTGGGCTTCGCGGGCTTTCTGAATGAGCTGGCGGACTTCCCCGCCGAGGAGCTCTGCGAGACCATCCCCGACTTCCACAACACCCCCGACCGCATCCGGCAGTTCCGCGAGGCGGTCAAAACCGACGCGGCGCACCGCGCGGCGGAGGTGCGGGAGGAGATCGAATTTGCGCTGCGCTATGCCGAGGAGATGTCGATGCTCCAGACCATGCGCGAGCGCGGCGAGCTGCCCGTGCGCGTGACGCACAACGACACCAAGCTCAACAACGTCCTGCTGGACGGCAAAGACCGCACCGCCCTCTGCATCATCGACCTCGACACGGTCATGCCCGGGCTGAGCCTCTATGACTATGGCGACTCCATCCGCTTCGGCGCGTCCACCGCGCTGGAGGACGAAAAGGATCTCGGCAAGGTCAGCCTCGACCTGCACCGCTTCCGCGTGTACACGAAGGGCTTTTTGCGCTCCTTCCCCCTGCTGACGGAGCGCGAGATCGAGATGCTGCCCATGGGTGCGAAAACCATGACCTACGAAAATGCCATCCGCTTTCTGGCGGATTACCTCAACGGCGACACCTATTATTCCATCCACTACCCCACGCACAACCTCGACCGTGCCCGCACCCAGTTCAAGCTGATGCGTGACATGGAGGAGAAGTGGGATGCCATGCAGCAGATTGTCCGCGAGGAGAATGCCGCCTGCAAATCCTGCGTCGGATGAAAAGCTACATCATCCTTCCCGCCGACGGACGTACGCCGAACACCCTGTCGGTCGATGAAGTCCTGTGGCGGCCCGACGCGGGCGTTCGGATGAAGGCGCAGCTCGCCTATGATGCGGAGGCGCTGTATGTGTCTATGCGCGCGTGGGAGCGGGATGTCCGCGCGGAGCTGACCGAGCCGCTGAGCCCCGTGTGGGAGGACAGCTGCATGGAGCTGTTTCTCGCGCCGGAGGGGGAGGTGAGTTATGTCAACCTCGAAGCAAACCCGAATGGCTGCTTCTTCTGCAGCTTCGGGCGCGGGCGCGACGACCGCCTGCGGTCGGAGACGGCGGATTTTGCCATCGAAACGGAGCGGCTGGCGGACGGCTGGGCGCTGCGCTATCGCGTGCCGCTTGCCTTTCTGCAAATGTTCTATCCCGAGCTTCGCTTTGAGGCGGGGCGGATGCTGCGCGGCAATCTCTATAAATGCGGCGACAGAACCGCACAGCCGCACTATCTCGCGTGGAATCCGATTCGCGCGGACACGCCGAATTTCCACCGTCCGGAGGATTTCGGTCAATTCATCCTCGGCTGAAAGGCAGAGCATATAGTTTACATAATATTTATTCCCTCGGACGGATGCTTCCGTTCGGGGGATTTTTGCGTCCGGTCAGGAGCATAGATGCGGAGGATTCTCCCATACTAAAGGGAGAGGTGATCGATATGAGATCGGTGTGGCAGGAAACGGAGCTGCCGCGTTTTCCGCGGCTGGAGGGGGATGCGCAGACGGATGTACTCATCATCGGCGGCGGTATGGCGGGCATTCTGACGGCGTGGTTTTTGCAGCAGAACGGCGTGGAGTATATCCTCGTGGAGAAAGACCGCCTTTGCGGGGAAAACACCGCCAATACCACGGCGAAGATCACGGCACAGCACGGGCTCATCTACGACCGGCTGACGCGGGACGGCGGCACGAAGCTCGCGCGGGGCTATTACGATGCCAATACGGCGGCGCTGCGGGAGTATGAGAAAATAAGCCAAAACATAGCCTGCGATTTTGAGCGGAAGGAGAGCTATGTCTATTCGGATGACCGCGCCGCGCTGATCCGCGAGTGGCGGGCGCTGCGCCGCATCGGCTGCGAGGCGGAGCTTTGCGAGGAGCTTCCGCTGCCGGTGCGCACGGCGGGGGCGGTGAAGATGCCGCAGCAGGCGCAGTTTGACCCCATGAAATTCGTCGCGGGGCTGGTCGGCGGGCTGAACGTGTATGAGGATACCTTCGTGCGGGAGATGATCGGCTGCACCGCCGTGATGGAGCGGGGACGGATCTCTGCCAAGCGCGTGGTCTGCGCGACGCATTTTCCCTTTATCAACAAGCACGGCGCATATTTTTTGAAGCTGTATCAGTCGCGCTCCTATGTGCTGGCCCTGGAAAATGCACCGGATGTGGGCGGGATGTATGTGGACGCGGACGATGCCGGACTGTCTTTTCGCAATTATCGTGGGCTGCTTCTGCTCGGCGGCAGCGGAGGGCGCACGGGGAAAAAGACCGGCGGCTGGGAGGCGCTGCGCCGCTTTGCCGCGGAGCACTGGCCGGAGGCGCGGGAAAAGTATTTCTGGGCGGCGCAGGACTGCATGAGCCTGGACGGGCGACCCTACATCGGGCGCTACGGACGGAATACCGAGAATTTTTATGTGGAAACGGGCTTCAACAAATGGGGCATGACCGGCTCCATGCTGGCGGCCATGATCGTCCGCGACAGCCTGCTCGGCAGGGAGAACGAGTATGCGTGGATGTTTGAGCCGAGCCGCAGCATCCTCAAGCCGCAGCTTATCAAAAACGGCGCGGAGACCATGGTCAATCTGCTGACACCGTCGAAGCGGGTGTGTCCGCACATGGGCTGTGCGCTGAAGTGGAATCGGGCGGAGCATTCGTGGGACTGCCCGTGCCACGGCTCGCGCTTCACCGCCGACGGCGAGGTGCTGAATAACCCCGCCAACGGGGATCTGTAAAGCCTTGCCGCGGTGCGGTTGACAATCTTTGGAGCTTGATATAAAATATACATGGGTCAAACCCAATATTATTTGGAGGAATGAAACATGAAAAAAACTCTTGCACTTCTTCTTGCGCTCATGATGGTCTTTGCGCTGTGCGCCTGCGGCGGCAGCGACGAGGCCGAAGCTCCTGTGGCGGAAGCGCCCGTTGCTGCTCCTGCGGCTCCCGAAGCGGCTCCCGCCGAGGCGACCTGGGCGGACTATCAGGCCTACCTCATCGAGAAGGCCGGCCCCAACGCGCCCGACCTCGCCGAGTTCGAGGGACAGGTCAACGCCCTGAGCAAGTGGGAAGACATCGACCTCACCGTGTCCCCCTGGGATCAGCTTTTCACCACCGTCGGCCTCTCCACCTGGGAAGAATTCGCCGCCGGTAACGTGAAAGAGCCCGCCGTCATGGGCAGCATGGGCGGCGCTTCCGGTGAGCCCTCCGGCGAGCCCTCCGGCGAAGCCCCCGCCGCCGGTGCTTCCGCCAACGGCGCCCACGGCACCGCTTCCGCCGATGAAGCCGGCTACAAGGAATACCTGCACGCCTGGCTCGACTATGAGGAATCTATCAACGACAACATGGACGACACCATGAAGGGCGAGTTCTTTGCCCTCATCGACGCGGGCAACTTCACCGACTTCCCCGCCGATATGCTCTTTAACGGTATGCTGGAAAGCGGCAGCGCCATGACCTTTGACCAGTTCGTGGCCGCCGGCGGCGTTTATTGATCCATTTATAAAAGCGAAAGGGAGAGCGAAAACGCTCTCCCTTTTTCTATACCCATATTCGGTTTATGCCCTTGTCCACTTCGCGCCGTGGGGGATGTCGGTGACGACGATGCCCTCGGCCTTCAGCTCGTCGCGGATGCGGTCCGCCTCGGCGAAGTTTTTGGCTTTCTTTGCGTCCTGACGGGCGCGGATCTTCGCCTCGACCTCGGCGTTTTCCTCGCCGGACTCGGAGATGACCGTGAACTCTCCGGCGGTGACGGCGGCCTTCGCCGCTTTGGCGCGCTCGGCATCGGCCTTTTCCATGAGCCGCAGCGCGAGCACCTGATCGAAGTCCGCCAAAAGCGCGAGCTTGGTCGCGTCGTTGGTCTTGGCTTTCAGCACGTCGTACAGCGCGGTGACGGCGAGCGAGGTGTTGAGGTCGCTGTCCAGCGCCTTGAGGAATTTCGCCTTGTATTCCGCGAACACGGCATCGTCCACCGCGCCGTCCTCCGGCTTGAGCGAGGCGATCTTCGCAATGAGCTTGTTGTAGGCGAGCGCGGCGTTGTCGAGGTTTTCCCAGGTGAACACGAGAATTTTGCGGTAGTGGCTCTGCAGGCAGAAGAAGCGGTACGCCATGGGGTCGTAGCCCTTCTGCTCCAGCAGCGAGACGGTGAGGAACTCGCCGGAGGACTTGGACATCTTGCCGCTGTTCGTGTTGAGGTGCAGGACGTGCATCCAGTAGTTGCACCACTTGTGACCCAGATACGCCTCGGACTGCGCGATCTCGTTGGTGTGGTGGGGGAAGGCGTTGTCGATGCCGCCGCAGTGGATGTCGAGCTTTTCGCCCAGATGCTTCATCGAGATGCAGGAGCACTCGATGTGCCAGCCCGGGTAGCCCACGCCCCACGGGGAGTCCCATTTGAGCGCCTGATCCTCAAACTTGGACTTGGTGAACCAGAGGACGAAGTCGTTTTTGTTGCGCTTGTTGGTGTCCTCCTCCACGCCCTCGCGCACGCCGACCTCGAGGTCATCGGCGCTGAAGTCGTTGAAAACGTAGTATTGTTCGAGCTTCGAGGTGTCGAAATAGACGTTGCCGCCCGCGAAATAGGCGAAGCCCTTTTCCTCCAAAGACTGAATGACGCGGATGAACTCGTCGATGCAGTTCGTGGCGGGCTCGATCACGTCCGGCTTGCGGATGTTGAGCTTATCCATGTCCGCGAAGAAAGCGTCGGTGTAGAATTTGGCGATCTCCAGCACGGTCTTGTGCTCGCGCTTCGCGCCCTTGACCATCTTGTCCTCGCCCTCGTCGGCATCGGAGGTGAGGTGGCCGACATCGGTGATGTTCATGACGCGCTTGACCTCGTAGCCCTCGTAGCGCAGGGTGCGGTCGAGGATGTCCTCCATGAGGTAGGAGCGGAGGTTGCCGATGTGGGCGAAGTGGTAGACGGTGGGTCCGCAGGTGTAAAGCCCGACCTTGCCGGGCTCGTTGGGGATGAATTCTTCCTTTTTATGGCTGAGGGAGTTATACAGATACATGGCTTATTTCTCCTTGGTGATATACTGCTCCAGAATGGCGAGCTGATCGCGCAGGGCGGCGAGCTCGATGGAAACGGGGTCGGTGACGTTGATCTGGTCGACATCGCCGGCGTAGTTGCGGGGCTGGTGCGCGATGCGTACGATGCGGGCGGGGACACCGACGGCGGTGGCGTTCGGCGGCACCTCGGACAGCACCACCGCGCCCGCGGCGATGCGGCTGTTGTCGCCGACCTTGAAGGGACCTAAAACCTTCGCGCCGGAGCCGATGAGGACGTTGTTGCCGATGGTCGGGTGGCGCTTGCCCTGATCCTTGCCCGTGCCGCCGAGGGTCACGCCCTGATACAGCAGCACATCGTCGCCGAGCTCGGCGGTCTCACCGATGACGACACCCATGCCGTGGTCGATGACGAGGCGCTTGCCGATTGTCGCGCCCGGGTGGATCTCGATGCCGGTGCGGCGGCGGGCGGACTGGCTGATGCCGCGCCCGAGGAATTTCATGCCGTGCGTCCAACACCAGTGGGCGCGCCGGTGGCTCATGACGGCTTTGACACCGGGGTAGTACAGCCAAACTTCGAAAGCACCGCGGGCGGCCGGATCGCGGGCCTGATAGGCGTGAATGAGATCACGCAGATAGTCAAACATATTTCTTCACCTGTAACATTATAAGATAGTATGCCGCGCTTTGTGACGCGCATAGCAGAGGAATGTTTTGATAGGAGCAGAGCGTCTGCGAAGCGCGGTCAGCCCGACCCGCCCGCCGGGGGGGCGGGCGCAATCCCAAGGAAGCTCCGAGGATTATGCCGCCCGAATTCACTTCGGGCGAGCAGATTAAATCCTCAGAGCATGATACAGATGCAGTTGATATGGTAACGAACGGGGGTCATACGATTTCTCCCAGAAGCTCGCCTTCGGAGGCGGAGAGTATTTTGACATCGAAGAATCGGCCGACCTCGGCCTCGCCCGTGAAGTAGATCTGTTCGTCCACCTCGGGTGCGTCGGCGTAGCTGCGGCCGTACCAGAACGGCCCCTCCATGCCCTCGCAGAGCACGCGGCAGGTCGTGCCGACGCGGGCGCGGTTGAAGGCATCCATGATGCCGCTTTGCAGCGCCATGACGGCGTTTTGCCGCTGTTCCGCCTCCTCGGCGGAGCAGCGATTCGGCATTTTGGCGGCGGGGGTCCCCGCCTCGGGCGAGTAGGCGAATGCGCCCACGCGGGGCAGCTTCTGTTCCTCCAGAAAGTTCAGCAGCTCCATGAACTCCGCCTCGCCCTCCCCGGGCAGCCCCACGATGAGGCTCGTGCGGAGGATGACATCGGGGATGCGCGCGCGCAGCTTTTCGTAGAGCGCCGTGATGGACTGCTTCGTCTCGCGGCGGCGCATGGCCTTCAGCACCACGTCGTTCACGTGCTGGATGGGGATGTCGAGGTAGTGGACGATCTTGGGCTCTCTGGCGATGGTCTCGATGAGCTCATCCGTGATCTCGTCGGGGTAGAGGTAGAGCAGGCGGATCCACTCCAAGTCCTCAATTTTCACGAGCTCGCGCAGCAGCGAGGACAGGGTCGTGCCGTCCTTAAAATCGCGCCCGTAGCGCGTCACGTCCTGCGCGACCAAGATCAGCTCGCGGATGCCGCTTTTTGCGAGGGAGCGCGCTTCGTCCAGAATGTTTTCCATGGGCCGCGAGCGAAAGCGTCCGCGGATGGCGGGGATGGCGCAGTAGGCGCAGACGTTGTCGCAGCCGTCCGCGATCTTGATATACGCCCAGCCCGGGCCGGTGGAGATGACGCGGTCGAGCTCGGGGAGCGGCTCGTTTTTGTCGGCAAAGCGGCTGAAGCCGGCTTCAGCCGATTCGAGCGCCTCCACGATGGCGGGAAAGCTCGCCGTGCCGAGCACGGCATCCACCTCGGGGAGCTCCGCGAGGATCTCGCTTTGGAAGCGCTGGGCGAGGCAGCCCGTCACGACCAGACGGCGGAGTCGACCCTCGGTTTTATATTGTGCGATGTCGAGGATGGTGTCGATCGCCTCCTGCTGCGCCGACTCGATGAAGGCGCAGGTATTCACCACCGCGGCATCCGCCTCGGCGGGGTCGGAGACGAGCGTATGCCCCGCGTCGGTGATGAGCGCGAGCATCTGCTCGGAATCTATGAGGTTTTTGGCGCAGCCGAGGGCTGTGAAATGTACGTTCATGCGTTTTTATACCGGTTGACGGCGGCGCGGATCTCGTCCCAGGAGTAGCCCTTGCGGAACAGGGATGCGCCGGCTTTTTCGATTTCTTTGCGGTCGTCGGGGTCTTTGCCGCGCAGCTTCGCCGCGAGCAGGCGGTCGAGGGTGTCGGCGGGGCTGTCCAGTGCGTCGAGCGCGTCCGCCCAGTAGTCCTCCGCGATGCCGCGCTTGCGGAATTCGGTTTTGATGCGTCCCGCGCCGCAGCTTTTGGCGGCGTAGTACCGCGCGACGATGCCGGCGTACTGCGCGTCGTCCAGAAAGCCGTAGTCGAGACAGAGGGCGATCACCGCGTCGATGTCCGCGCTGTCGTGCCCCTTTTCCAGAAGCTTCTGCCGCAGCTCATGCTCCGACAGCGGGCGGCGGTTGAGGATAGCGACGGCGGCTTTTTTGCAGCGTTCGAGCGGCGAAAGCCCGCTGTCCGGCGACGGTTTTTTATTCGCCGTCATTAAAATCGTCCGCGGTGACCTCCACGGCGCGACCCGCCGCCTTGGCGGCCTTGAGCGCCTGCGGGCTCATCAGCTTGTGGGCGTTGGCGCGGATGTCGGCTTCCAGACGGTCGGCGATCTCGGGATTCTCCGCCAGATACTGCTTCACGCCGTCGCGTCCCTGCACGCGCTCGCCGTAGACGGTAAACCACGCGCCCGCCTTTTCCACGAGATCGAGCTTCACGCCGAGATCGACCAGCTCGCCCGTGCGGCTGATGCCCTCGCCGTAGGTGATGTCGAACTGCGTCTCCTTGAAGGGCGGCGCGACCTTGTTTTTCACGACCTTGACACGGGTGCGGTTGCCGACCATCTCGTCGCCGACCTTGAGCGTCTCCACGCGGCGCACATCGAGGCGCACGGAGGAATAGTACTTGAGCGCGCGCCCGCCGGGGGTGGTCTCGGGATTGCCGAACATGATGCCGATCTTCTCGCGGAGCTGGTTGATGAACACCACGATGCAGCCGGTCTTGGAGACGATGCCCGCGAGCTTGCGAAGCGCCTGGCTCATGAGCCGCGCCAGCACGCCCACCATGGCATCGCCCATCTCGCCCTCCAGCTCGCTGCGGGGCAGCAGCGCCGCCACGGAGTCGATGACGATGACATCGATCGCGCCGGAGCGCACGAGTGCTTCGGTGATCTGCAAAGCCTGCTCGGCGGTGTCCGGCTGCGAAAGCAGTAGGTTGTCGATGTCCACGCCCAGTGCGCGGGCGTAGGCGGGCTCGAGCGCGTGCTCCACGTCGATGTACGCCGCCTCGCCGCCGCCCTTCTGCGCGGAAGCGACCAAATGCAGCGCGAGCGTCGTTTTGCCGCTCGCCTCGGGACCGTAGATCTCCACGATGCGCCCGCGGGGCACGCCCCCGATGCCGAGTGCGAGGTCAAGACCCAGCGAGCCCGTGGGGATGGATTCGACGTTCACGGGGATGTCCTCGCCGAGACGCATGATGGCGCCCTTGCCGAAATTCTTTTCAATCTGCGCTAAGGCGGTTTCAAGAGCTTTCTTTTTGTCGTCTGCTGCACCGACAGGAGCAACAGGAGCTTTAGCCTTTGCCATAATTCTTTTCCTCCATTCGGGGGCGGCTTGTCTTTTGCGGCGAATACTTCCTCGGGTTCGCTTGACGTATACCCGATACGCCTGCGCTCACCCGAGATCGTCTCGCGGCAAAATCCTGCGCCGCGGTTTTCTGATCTTTCTATTGTGATCTGCCGTTATTTTTTGTTTCTATTATAGTCTTCCGACGATGACGCGCTCGCAGCCGCCGGGGTCCTTCAGCGCGAGGATGTCCGCGAAGCCGTTGTCCCGCATGAGCTGCTGCACCGCCTCGGACTGCCCCTCGCAGATCTCCAGCATCATCGTGCCGTGCTCGCGCAAAAGCGACTTCCACAGCTTCACGATGGGGCGGATGATGTCCATGCCGTCCGCGCCGCCGTCCAGCGCCTGATAGGGCTCGTAGTCCCTGACGGAGCTGTCCAGCGTTTCAATCTCGGCGCTGGGGATGTAGGGCGGATTCGACACGATGAGGTCGAAGCTGCCGAGCAGCATCGGCGGCTTTTTCGTCGCGTCCGCCTCCACGCACATCACGCGCGGCGGCAGCTCGTAGAGCTGCATATTCTCGCGGCTGACCGCGAGCGCGGCGGGGGAGTTGTCCACCAGAATCACCCGCGCGGCGGGCATGTGCATGGCGAGGGAGATGCCGATGCAGCCGGAGCCGCAGCAGAGGTCGAGGATGCGGGGATGGGTGTTGCGGTGCTTGAACAGCGACTCGGCGGCCTGCGCCAGAATCTCCGTGTCCAAGCGGGGGATGAGGACATTCTCGTTCACCGTGACCCGTGTGCCGTAAAACTCCCACGCGCCCGCGATGTACGCCAGCGGCTCGCCGGAAAGACGGCGTTCGACCCAGGCTTCCACCTTTTTGTCCAGTCCGTCCGCCGAATACAGCGTGAGGTCGCGCATGAGCGCGGTGGGCGTTTTGCCGGCCGCCTCGCTCACCAGAAGCCGCGCTTCCTGCGAATAGGCCTCGATGCCCGCCTCCTTCAGCGCGCGGCGGGTCTGTATGTAGATTTCGTTGTAGGTTTTTGTCATGTATGTCTATCTCGTTGAAGACTTTTTACCACTCATCAGAGCCCTTTTCGTCGGGCAGGACGAGCTTGAGCGCGGTGATGGCGACCTCCATCATGCCATCGTCCGGCTCGCGGGTGGTGATGCGCTGCATCTGCTTGCCGGGCCATGCGAGGATCTTGGAAATCGTCAGCTCGTCATGCCGCCCGACCCAGCGGTTGAGCTCGTAGGTCACGGCGACGATCACGGGAAGCAGGCAGAGCTTCACGAGCATACGCAGCCAGGAATTGCCGATGTGGATGAAGCACCAGATGAGAATGGAGATCAGAATGACCACGAACAGGAAGCTCGTGCCGCAGCGGGGGTGCAGACGCGGCTCTTTCCGGACGTTTTCGACGGTGAGGTCGTTTCCGTGCTCGTAGCAGAAGATGGTCTTATGCTCCGCGCCGTGGTAGGCGAACAGGCGCTGGATGTCCTTCATGCGGGTGCAGAGCCAGAGGTAGACGAGGAAGATCACGATCTTGACCACGCCCTCGAGCAGACTCCGCAGGGCGAACTGATCGTCCCCCAGCTTCAGAAAGCCGACCAGCAGCGTCGGCAGAAACACGAACAGACCCATCGCCAGCAGCACGCCGAGTACCACCGCCGTGCCGGTGATGAATTTCTGCGCCGCCTCCGAGCCGAAGTGCTTCTCGACCCAGAGATCGAGCTTGGTGGGCTCGTCCTGCATCTCCTCCGGCGCAAACTCCGCGGAGTAGGTCAGGCTTTTCATGCCCTGCACCAGAGAGTCGTAGAAGTTGATGACACCGCGGACGAGCGGCCAGCCCATCCACTTGTGCTCGTTTTTGCGGATGCGGACGGGCTCGACCTTGGTGACGAGCTGTCCGTCGGCGTTGCGGACGACGGTGGACTGCTTGTCCACGCCGCGCATATAGATACCCTCGATGATGGCCTGACCGCCGATCGAGGTTTTGAATGCTTTTTCCTTGGCCATCAGAATGTCAGTTCCTCCTCGTTGATGATGGGAAGCAGGATGGTCACGACAAGACCCGTGCGCCCGTCCCTGGAGTTTTCCAGCTCCAGCTTGCCGTTATGGCGCGTGATGATCTCCTCGCAGACCGAGAGACCGATGCCGCTGCCGCGCTCCTTGCCGCTGCCCTTGTAGAACTTGCGCTTGATGTTGGGCAGCTCATCCGGCGGCACGCCCGGACCGTAGTCGCGGAAGCGGATGACGACCCACGATTCCGCCGCGCCGATGGTCACGGTGAAGCGTCCCGCGGCGCGTCCGTATTTGGCGGCGTTGTCCATGATGTTCAAAAACACCTGTTTCAGCCGCGCGGGGTCGCCCAGAATGAGCGGGATATCGCGCATCGGCGGGGTGTATTCGATGGTGATGCCCTCCTGCTTCATGAGCTCACCGTAGGTGAAGATGGCATCCTCCAGCTCGCCCGCCACGTCCAGCTTTTCGAGGTTGAGCGTGAAGCGGCCGTCCTGAATGCGGGTGAATTCCAGAAGCTCCTCGACCATTTTGGTCAGCCGTCCGGACTCCTTGGAGATGATGGCGATGCCGCGGCGGCTGTCGCCGGTGATGGCGTCGTCGGAGGCCAGCGTCTCCGCCCAGCCCGTGATGGCGGTCAGCGGGGTGCGCAGCTCGTGGGACACGGGGGAGATGAACTCCGTCTGCATCCGCTCGGTCTCGCCGATCTTGGTGCTCATTTCGTTCACCGCGTCGATGAGGTCGCCGATCTCGTCGCTGTATTTTTTCTCCGCCTGTATGCCGTAGCTGCCGTCTGCGATGCGGTGGGCGAGATTTGTCAGCTCCACCAGCGGCTCCGAGACTGTTTTGAGGAAGTAGGAGCTGGAAACGATGACGGTGGTCACGATAAGCAGACCCACGATGAGCGCGACGGTGACCGCCGTGGAGAATTGCTTGTCCACGCGGTCGAGACTCTGCACAAAGCGCATCGCCCCCACGACCTGCCCGCCCTCGGCATAGAGCGGCGCGGTGACGGAGAGAATGCGGCGGCCGGTGGCGCTGTCACGCCCCGACCAGAGCCATGTCGCCCCGCCCGCCAGCGCCTGCGTGACATCGTCCGTGTCGGAGGCGGTGAGGGGGGAGCCGGCAGAGCTGCTCTCCACGCCGCCGCGGGCGTTGATGAACTGGAGCTCCAGAATGTCATCGTCGGCAAAGCCGGCGGCGTAGGTGCAGGCGGTCTGGTAGTATTCGCCGTAGGTTTGGAAAAGGTAGTCGTTGAAGAAGTCCGCGGTGGAGTTGGCTTTGGCGGTCAGCGCGGTCTGGGCGGATTTGTGGTAGTAGCTGTAGGCACCGACGGAAAAGAGGACGGCGCATACGACGACCAGTACGCAGGTCACCAGAATGCTGGACTTGAGCCAGCGGCGGCGCAGACTGTGTTTTTTGAGAAATTTGTTCAAAGCGGAACTTCCTCCGGCGATTGGATGATAAGAAAATGCGAGTGGATGCTCAGAAGCCCCACTTATAACCGTAACCCCAAACCGTTGTAATGTAGGTGGGGATGGTGCTGTTGTCCTCGATCTTGATGCGGAGACGGCGGATGTTCACGTCCACGATCTTGAGCTCGCCGAAGTAGTCGCGCCCCCAGACGGAGTTGAGGATATCCTCGCGGCTCAGTGCGCGGCCGGGGTTGTCCATAAAGAGCTTGATGATGGAATACTCGATCTGGGTGAGCTTGATGCGCTCGCCGTTTTTCTCGAGCGTGCGGTTGCGGGTGTTGAGGCGGAAGGGACCGTGGTGCAGCTCGCCCACGTCCTCCTCGGGCTCGACGCTGCCCGTGCGGCGGAAGAGCGCGTCGATGCGCGCCGTCAGCTCCGCGGGGGAGAAGGGCTTGGTGACGTAGTCGTCTGCGCCGGTCATGAGGCCGGTGACCTTGTCCATTTCCTGCGCCTTGGCGGTGAGCATGATGATGCCGATGTGGGGGTCGGAGGCACGGATGCGGCGGCAGACCTCGAAGCCGTCGATATCCGGCAGCATCACGTCCAGCAGCGCGACCTTGATGTCGGGATTCTGCTTGAGCTGCTCCAGCGCCTGCTCGCCGGTCTCCGCCTCGATCGGCTCGTAGCCCGAGCGCTTGAGGTTGATGACAACGAAGCTGCGGATGCTGGATTCGTCTTCCAGAACCAAAACTTTTTTCATAGGAACTTCCTCCTTGCTGTCTGTCCCAGCCGGAAGCTGGCTGTAACTTTTATTTCGATCTTTTACATTATAACATAAATGTTACGATATTCCTAGTAAAAGTTACAAGAAAGATTCTGGGGAGATTGCATAAAAAAACGACTCGACAACAAAAATGTCGAGTCGATTGCGATTTTGTTGCGCGGCGGTGTCAAAACGCCCACGTCCCGTTACGGAAGATCGGGACGGTTTTGCCGTTTTCGCAGACGGCATCGATGGCGAGATCGGGCGTGCCGATCATGAAATCCTCGTGGATCATGGAGTCGTTGACCCCCATCGCGCGCATCTGCTCCAGCGTGTATTTGTCGTAGTCGCGGATCGTGTCGATGAAGCCCATGCCGAGCGCGAGGTGGCAGCAGGCGTTTTCGTCAAAGAGGGTGTTGTAAAAGAGGATGCCCGTGTTGTTGATGGGGCTCGACCACGGCACAAGTGCGCATTCGCCGAGCATGGACGCGCCCTCGTCCATCGCGACCATCTTTTTCAAAAGCTCCTCGTTTTTGGCAGCGCCGCAGTCCGCGACTCGGCCGTTTTCGAAGCGGAACCAGAAGTTTTCGATGAGCTGTCCCTGATAGCTCAGGGGTTTCGTCGCGTAAACGATGCCCTCGGCGATGCCGCGTTTGGGGCTGATGAAGCACTCCTCGGTGGGGATGTTCGGGTTGAAGAACACGCCGCGGCCGAGCGTTGTCTCCCCGCCGCCGCAGAACTGCGCCTCCGGCATCATGCCCACGCGAAGCTCCGTGCCGTTGGAGGCGCTGTAGTGCAGTTCGCGGATGCCGAGACCGTTGAGGTAGGCGCAGCGGTCATGCAGGTCGGCGTTGTGCGCCTGCCACGCCGCGAGGGGGTCGTCCGTGACGCGGGAGGCCTCGAGGATCTTCTCCCATAAGGCTTCGACCGCCTGATGCTTTGAGAGCTGAGGGAAGACTTTTTTCGCCCATGCCTCGCCCGGGACGGCGGCGATGCACCACTGATAGCGCCCCTCCATCGCGTCGGTGAAGGGCTTGGTGACGGCGTAGCGCGCCTGCCGCGCCTTCGCCATTTTGCTCTGGTTGATGCCCCTCAGCCCGTCCGGGTCCTCGGAGTCGAGCCAGATCACGCAGGGCAGCTCGCCCTTTTGCCATTCGAGCTTCGCCACCTCCCAGTCCTCCACCTTGTTCAGCGTTTTCTGGCTGCGGTGGCGGTAGTGCAGCTTATCGAGCGCGGGATCGCTGTATTCGACGATGACTTTTGATGCGCCCGCCTTGTAGCATTCGTCCGTGAGCAGATACACGAATTCCGGCTGGTCGAGGCTCGCGCGCAGGATCACCTGCTGCCCCTTTTGGATGCCCGCGCCCTGCACGGCGATGAGCTTCGCATAAGAACGAAGAACGGTTTTTTTCATAAAGCTGCCCCCTTGTTTTTTTAGTATTATACCACATCCGCGCCGTTTGTGCTATAATAATGAAAACGGAGCTGGCGTTCATGCCGTACCGATACGCCGGCGCTCCCTTGGAATCGTCTGACGGCAAAAACTGTGCCGCAGACAAAGAGCTGAGGCGGCTTGCCTTTTGCCGTCATATTGCAATGGTTTTATGTAAACCTAAATAATTATGTTAACTTATGGCAGAGGGTCGCTCCGTGCGCGGGGCGACCCTTTTTGGGCTATTGCGGCCAGACGACTTTGCCGTTTATGATCGTGCGGTAGACGGTGGACGCGATCTCGAGCGGGCTGCCGTCCCATATCACGATGTCGGCATCCTTGCCGACCGTGAGCGAGCCGAGCCGGTCGTCCACGCGGCAGATCTTCGCCGCGTCGATGGTGATGGCGCGCAGCGCGCCCCATTCGTCCATGCCCTCCTTGACCGCCAGCGCCGCGCACAGGGGCAGGTACTGGATGCGCGACACGGGGTGGTCGGTCGTCAGCGCCACCATCACGCCCGCCTTTTGCAGAATGCCCGCCGTCTTGAAGTCGGAGAGCCCGACCTCCTCCTTGGTGCGGGCGGCGAGAGAGGGACCGACGATGGCGGGATAGCCGCTCGCCGCAATCTCCTCCGCGATGAGATGCCCCTCCGTACAGTGGTCGAGCGTCAGATCGAGACCGAACTCCTCCGCGATGCGGATGGCGGTGAAAATATCGTCGGCGCGGTGTACGTGCGCCTTGAGCGGGATCCTGCCCTCGAAGAGCTCGCGGTAGCATTCCATGCCGAAGCTGGGCTGTGCATTGCCGTCAAAGTATTGCCGCGCCAGGAAAAATTCCTCGCGGATGAGCGAGGCGATGCCCATGCGGGTGGAGGGGATGTTGCCGTTCAGACCGTAATTCGTCATGGGGTTTTCGCCGAACGCGAGCTTGATGGCGGCGGGGGCGAGCACGATCATATCGTCCACGCGCCGTCCGTCGGTTTTGAGAAAGGCGAACTGACCGCCGATGGGATTGGAGCTGCCCGGACCGACCATGACCCCCGTGATGCCGGAGGCGATGGCGTTGTGAAAGGCGCTGTCCATCGGGTCGATGGCATCGATGGCGCGCAGACAGGGCGTGAGCGGATTGGTGTTCTCGTTGCTCTCGTCGAGCTGCCCGCCGGTTTTTTCCTCGGCGATGCCGATGTGGCTGTGGGCATCGATAAAGCCGGGAAATACCCGCATCCCCTGCGCATCGAGAAGCTCCATATTCTCCGTCGGCTCGATATGCGGCGCGATCTCCGCAATTTTGCCGTCCCGTATGAGCAGATCCGCGCGGATGACGCGCGTATTTTCCATTTTGTATAAAAGTCCGTTTTGAATCAAAAGCACGGCGCATGGTCTCCCTTTTTCGTGATATTTTGGCTTGTATAGTTTTCCGCTTGTTTCACAAACTAGTCATGACCAAAAAGTGGGAGGTGAAAACCATGAGCAATCAGCAGAATCAGCAGAATCGTCAGAACCAGCAGAACCAGCAGAATCAGCAGAACCAGCAGAATCAGCAGAACCAGCAGAATCAGCAGAATCGTCAGAATCAGCAGAATCAGAACAATCAGCAGAATCGTCAGAATCAGAACAACCGATAAGGTTTTATGTAAACTAAAACCAGCTTTGTCTTGAAAGGCAGCCCGCCGGAGATATGCTCCGGCGGGTTTTGGGAAAGGGAGAATACCATGATCGAAAAGGATACGATCCGGCTTCTGCGCGAGTGCGACGAGGGCGTCAAAATGGGCATATCCTCCATTGAGGACGTGCTCGGCTCGGTGAAGTCGGACAAGCTCGAGAAGCTCCTGACGGACTGCAAGCGGGAGCATGAAAAGCTCAACGGGGAGCTCCAGCAGCTTCTGGACAAGTACCACGACGACGGCAAGGAGCCGCCCATGATGGCAACGGTCATGTCCGAGATGATGACGAAAATGAAGCTCACCATGCACGACTCGGATCACACCATTGCCGACATCATGACCAAGGGCTGCAACATGGGCGTGCAGTCGCTCAGCAAGTTTCTGAATCAGTATAAGGCGGCGGATGAGGTGTCGAAGGACATCGCCAAGCGGCTCATCAAGCTCGAGGAGCAGCTCGCGGTGGATATCCGTCCGTTTTTATAAGGCAGTCAGCCGCAGTACGAAGTCGTGCTGCGGTTTTGTGCATCTGTCGCATAGATTCAGGCATAGAATTTTGCAGCGCGGGCGGCATTTGTTGTTGACATTTTTGTAACTTTTGTTTATAATTTGTTATATATAACGTTTACAACTCATGTCCGAAGAATTGCGAGGCAGATTATGAGATCGAAAAAACATAGAAGAAACAACCGGACCATGCTGATCGCGGGCATCGCGGCGGGACTGGTCGCGGTCATCGTGCTGACGGTGTGTCTGATCAGCGCCGGCAGCCGCAACCGCAAGTATGAAACGCTGTATCAGAACGCCGAGCGCAGCTATATTGCCGAGCAGTATGACTACGCCCTGCAATACGCGAACGAGGCGCTGCAGCTCCGCAGGCTCTCCGACTCAAAGCGCGAGGCGCTGTATCTGCTGATGGCGGATGCCTACGAGGGCAAGGGCGATCTCGAGGGTGCGAAAAACATCCTCTATCAGGGCTATATGGAGCTCGGGACGCAGACCCTCCAGCAGCGCCTGCAGCAGCTCAACGGCGAGGTCGGCGCGGGTGAGCTGCAATTCGGCTCCGTGCGCGTCAAGACCACGGCGGTCAGCGCCGTGCTGAGTGATATGGGGCTCAAATCCGCGGACATCGCGGAGCTCAAGCAGCTCACGAAGCTCCAGACGCTCACGCTCAGCCAGAATCAGATCGACGATATTTCGCCCCTCTCCGCCCTCACGGAGCTGAGCTACCTGCAGCTCGCGGACAACAAGATCAAGGATCTGACACCGCTGAAAAATCTCTCCAAGCTCAAGTCCCTCTTCCTCGACGGCAACCCCATCGAGGACTTCACGCCGCTGTTCTCCCTCAAGGGGCTCACGACGCTGAGCCTCAACAACATCACGCTCTCCGCCGAGCAGCTCAAGCAGATCAGGGACGCGCTGCCGAACTGCGAGATCACGAACGAGATGGAAGCGCCCAAGGAGGTCAAGCTCGGCAGCAAGACCATCCCCGTGGACGAAACGAATGTCTCGCTTTCGAACGAGGGCATCACGGACATCAAGGATATCTCGTGGCTCACCAAAATGGAGATCCTCGACCTCAGCGGCAACAGCGTGCGCGATTTCTCGCCGCTGAAAAAGGCGATCACGCTCAAGCAGCTCAATCTGCGCGGCAACGGCGCGAGCAATATCTCCGCGCTGAACGTGCTGGTGAATCTGAGCTACCTCGACCTGCGCGGCAACTCCGTCACCGATCTCACGCCGGTCTCCGGCATGGAGAAGCTCGAGGAGCTGTATCTGGACGACAACCGCCCCATGACCCTCTCGCCGCTCACGAATATGCCCGCGCTGAAAATTCTGAGCCTGCAAAACTGCTCGCTCAAGGATGCCGACCTTGAATATCTGAAAAACCTCAACAAGCTCGAAAAGCTCTATCTCGACGGCAACAAGAACATCACCGGCTCCGCTCTGCTGGCGCTGGAGGAGGCTCTGCCGGACTGCAGCATCTCCGCGCCCGACATCGTCCGCAGCATCAAATGGGGCGGCACGGAATACACGATGGACTCCGCCTCCATCACCGCCGCCAACTGCGGCATCACCGACATCGGCGTGCTGAAGAGCTTCACGAAGCTCGAGTTCCTCGACCTCAGCGGCAACAGCATCGCCGAGGCGGAGCCCATCTCGCAGCTCACAAGTCTCAAGGAGCTGAGTCTCGCCGGCAACCGCCTGACCACCGCCAAGCAGCTCCAGAATCTGCGAAACCTCGAGAGTCTGGACATATCCGACAACGCGGACATCACGCTCATGAGCTACCTCTCGGGGCTCACGAAGCTGAACTATCTCGATGTGTCCGGCAACAAGGGCATCACGGATATGTCGCCGCTGTATAATCTCACCAATCTCCGCACGCTGGATGTGTCGAACACCGGCATCAAATGGGAGGACGTGGAGGCGCTGCGCTCGCATCTGCCGAACTGCGATGTGCGTACCGATCTGACCACGCCCACGCCCGCGCCGACGGCTACGCCCGCCCCCACGCCCGCACCGACTCCCGCACCGACTCCGGCACCCACGCCCGAGCCCGTCTACGACAGCGACGGCAATCTCGTAGTCGGCTAACTGCAAAAAATCTGCGAAAATTGGACAATTATGACTAAATGAGGCGGGAGCTCTTGCCCCCGCCTTGTATATATGGTATAATGTCACCACAAAGGAGGGTGTTACCATGACATTCACATTTACCGGAAAAAAGCTGGACGTCAGTCAGGAGCTGCGCGAATACGCCGAGCGCAAGATCGGCAAGCTCGACCGTCTGTTCCGCAGCGAAAGCGAAGCCTTTGTCACCTTCAGCGCCGAGCGCGGCCGCTTCCGCGCCGAGGTCACGCTGCGCAACAACGGTATGTTCTACCGCGTGTCCGAGCTGACCAGTGATATGTATGCGTCCATCGACTCCGCCGTCGCCTCCATCGAGCGCCAGATCCGCAAAAACAAGACCCGCCTCGAAAAGAAGCTGCGCGAAAACGCCTTTGAGCGCACCGCCATGCCCGAGATCGAGGAGGAGCAGCCCGAGGAATTCAAAATCGTCCGCGAGAAGAAATTCTCCATTAAGCCCATGACCGCCGAGGAGGCGATTTTGCAGATGGAGCTGCTCGATCACGAGTTCTTCGCCTTCCGCAACGAGGACGAGGACGGCGCATTCGCCGTGGTCTATAAGCGCAAGAACGGCGGCTTCGGTTTAATTTGTGCAAGCGACGCTGAATGATACAATAGAACAATAAAGCCTCCCCTGTGAAAGGGGAGGCTTTTTGTACTCTATTGGCGCCCTTGGGGTAGCTGTCGCCGCAGGCGACTGAGGGGGTTAACCCCCACCGGCGCTACGCGCCACCTCCCCCAAGGGAGGCTTGGGAATCTGCTGTTCCTTGGAGAGCTTTTTTATTCCTCGGTCGAGCCGCGGCGGCGGCGACGGCGACCGCCGTCCTCTCCGCCTCCGAAGCTGCCCACGGGGACAGGCTCGGTCGGCAGCGCGGGCTTGACCATGCCCGCCTTTTGCAGAGCACCCGCGGGGCACGCCGCGAGGCACTGACCGCAGTGGGTGCATTTGACGTTGTTGACCACGGAGATGAGTCCCGCGCCGCCCTTGATCGCGCCCACGGGGCACAGGGTCGGGCACTTGCCGCAGCCGGTGCATTTGTCGGGCGCGGCATAGACATCGTAGAAGCAGACGAGCTTGGCGCACTTTTTGCGGCGGTGGGCATCCCAGTCCGCGCGGTAGGTCTCGATGCTCCATTTGACATTGGCGGCGACCTTTTCCGCGAGCTCGCAGCCGGGGGTCGTGAGGATATAGTCGGCGAGATTCAGCGCGAGCTCCACATCGCCGTCCTCGGCTTGTCCGGCGCAGAGGTCGGAGAGGATGGCTTTGAGCTGGGTCAGACCGTCGCGGCAGGTGACGGACTTGCCGCAGTCATGCTCGCGGGCCTCGGACACGCAGTCGAGCGCCCATTTCACGGGGCACATAGCCTCGGTCAGGCTGTCGCGGGAGCAAACGGTATCTTTTCCGATTTCACAATACATGGTTCTGCCTCCCTTACTTTATGCTGTACTCCGTCCACAGACGGGTCTTCTGGATGTCCTTGCGGAGGTCGCACTGCAGGCAGCGGCTCGCTTCGCAGGTCGCCTGCTCGCAGGTGTAGGTGGTGAAGACGGACTGGTCGGGATTCGCCTTGCGCTCCTCCGGCGTGAGCAGCGGCATCTCGACCTTTTCGAGCTTGCCGAAGCCCTCGAACTCGCCAATCTCGGGATTGCGCGTGCGCTCCACGAGCGTCTCGTCGATCTCGCCGTCGCCGCCGAGGTATTGGTCCACGATGGGGACGACCTCGCGCGCCTGCGCGATCGCCTTGATGACGAAGCTGATGCCGGTGATGACATCGCCCGCGGCGAACACGCCGTCGAGGCTGGTGGTGTGCTCGGGCTTGCCGGTGGCGGGGTTGATGGGGAAGCCGCGGGACAGCTCGATGCCGAAGTTCTCGAAGTCGTCGAGACCCGGACGCTGACCGGTGGCGAAGATGACGGAGTCGCAGGGGATGACCATCTGGCTGCCTTCCTCGGCGACCTCGGTGACGCGGCCGGTGGCCTTGTCGTAGGTGGAGGAGAGGACGGTGTGCACGCGCAGACCGGTGACCTGCTCGGGCGTGCCCTCGATGGCCTCAAAGCTGCGACCCTCGTAGGAGACGATGCCCTCCTCGCGTCCCTGCACCTGATCCTCCTCGTCGGCGAGGATCTTGTCGCCCTTTTCGAGGCAGGCGAGGTTCACGGTGAGACCCTTGCGGACAAGGCTGCGGGCGCAGTCGTAGCCGACGGAGCCGGCACCGATGATGCAGACGGTCTTGCCGAGCTTGTCCATGCTCTCGCCCGCGCGGATCTCCGCCAGAATGTCGATGGCGCAGTAGACCTGCTTAAAGTCGGAGCCGGGGATGGGCAGCTTCTTGCCCTTGGAGACACCGGCGGTGATCAGCACGGCATCGTATTGATCCTTGAGCGCCTTCACGTCGGAGACCTCATGGTTGCACTCGTAGTCCACGCCGGAGTCGGTGATGAATTTGATTTCGTCCTGCACGTATTCGAGCGGCAGGCGGTAGCTGGGCATACCGGAGGTCATGGGCCCGCCGAGCTGCGGACGCTTTTCAAAGACCTTCACGTCGTGACCGAGCTTGTTGAGGTAGTACGCCGCGGTCAGACCGCAGGGACCGCCGCCGATGACGGCGACTTTCTTGCCGGTGCGGGGCTTGTTGAAGCCCTTTTCCTTCCAGCTCTGCTCCTTGTCGTTCTCCACGGCGAAGCGCTTGAGGTCGCGGATGGAGATAGCGTCGTTCAGCGCCTGATGCTTGCAGCCGGTCTGGCAGAGGTGGTTGCAGATGTAGCCCAGGGTGTGGGGAAAGGTGACCTTCTCGCGGATGATGCCGACGGCATCGGAGTAGCGTCCTTCCTTGACAGCGCGGATGTAAGCGGGGATGTCGATATGTGCGGGGCACTCCACCTGGCAGGGCACGATGGACTGGTCGGCGGGGACATCCTGACGGAACAGACCCTCCGCGTCCACCAGTGCGCCGGTCGGGCACACCGCCACGCACGCGGAGCAGAAGCGGCAGTCGGAATCGAGCAGCGGGAGGTCGTTCGCCGTGCCGACGTAGGTTTCGCCATTTTTCTTGTTGTACTGCAAAACGTTCGCCTTGCGCAGATCGCGGCAGGCGCGCACGCAGCGGCCGCACTGGATGCAGCGCTCCATCTCACGCAGGATGATGGGGTTTTTGGTGTTGATGTTGTTGCAGGACTTGACGACGGAGTGCATCGAGCCGTGCGCCACGGAGAGGTATTGCATGAGGGTTTGCAGCTCGCACTTGCCGAAGCGCTTGCAGCCGGTGCAGTCATGGGGGTGTCCGGCGAGCATGAGCTCCATCGCCATGCGGCGGCGGGAGAGCAGATCCTCGGACTTGGTCGTGACCTTCATGCCCTCGCGCACGGGCAGCTCGCAGGAGCAGAACACGCCGTCCATGCCCTCCACCGTCACCACGCAGAGCTTGCAGTTCGCCTGCACGGGCAGGTCGGGGTGGGTGCAGAGATGGGGGATGTAGATGTCGGCGGCCAGAGCGGCTTCCAGAACGCTCTGACCCTCGCGGGCTTCGATCTCGTGCCCGTCGATGTAGAGTTTGACCATAGGGGTGTCACCTCATCTATATCAAATTTTTTCAGTTTCGCAAACTATTCTAACATAGTTTTTCGCCGAATGGTAGGGCTTTTTTAATAATTAAAAAGTTGTCATATTTAACAAAAAAATGTCAGAACAAGAGACAAAAAAGCCGCCCCGATCTCTCGGGACGGCTTGCGATCAGTGAGTCAGTTCCCTGAGCTTTTGGGCGCGGGCATCCTGCTCCGGCGACTGGGGGCGGATGTCGCCCGCCTTCGTCAGCGCCATCTTGGTCAGCACAGGCCCGAACAGCTCGTAGATGAGGACGGAAAAGAGGATGATGTTGCGGATGAGCGCGCCCTCCGCGCCCCACAAGGACACCGTCACGCACATCCCGAGCGCCACGCCCGCCTGCGGAAAGAGCGTGATGCCCAGCCACTTGGTGACCTGCGGCTGCGCGTCCACGAGCTTGCAGCTCCAGCGCGCGCCGTAATATTTGCCGATGCAGCGGAAGATTATGTAAACAAGACCGAGGACGACGACCGTCCATTTGGCGAAAACGTCCAGCTCCAGCTCTGCGCCGGAGAGCACGAAAAACAGCGCGAACAGCGGGCTCGTCCACTTGTCGGATTTGTCCATGAGGTCTTCGGACAGCGGGCAGCGGTTGCAGAAGATCGTGCCGAGCATCATGCAGACGAGCAGCGTGGAGAAGCCGATATCAAGGCTTCCGACGGAAAACTCCAACTGGCTGAGCGCGACGGTCAGCAGCACAAAGCCGACGATCAGCGCCATGCGGTTGCGGTTGGAATGGAACAGGGCTTCCAGATGTGTCAGCAGCTCACCAAGCAGCGCACCCAGCGCCAGCGAGAGCACGATCTCCAGAAGCGGCTCGACCACGATTGAAATTATGTCAACCATTCCGGAGCTCATCGCCTGCGCGATGCCGAAGCTCACGGAGAAGACCGCAAGACCCACCGCATCGTCCAGCGCGACCACGGGCAGCAGCACGTCCACCACGGGGCCTTTCGCCTTGTACTGCCGCACGACCATGAGCGTGGCGGCGGGGGCGGTAGCGGTGGCGATGGCGCCGAGCGTGATGCAGCCGGCGGCGGAGAGCGTGTCCCCGAGGAACAGACGCGCCGCGAGCAGCGCGAGATCCACGACCGCGCAGGTCACGAGCGCCTGCAATACGCCGATCACGAGCGCCTGTTTGCCGGTCTGTTTGAGGTCGGAGAGGCGGAATTCGCTGCCGATGGAAAAGGCGATGAAGCCGAGGGCGGTGTTCGAGATGAAGCTGAGGCCCTCCACCTCCGCGGTGCTTCCGAAGCCGAGTCCGGGCACGTGCAGCAGCCCCAGACAGTAGGGCCCGATGAGCACGCCCGCGATGAGGTAGGCGGTCACGTCCGGCAGACGGAGCAGGTTCGTGACGCGGGTGAACAGAAGTCCGGCGATCAGCGCCAGGGCGGCGGCGAGAAAGAGATTCATGGCAAAAACACTCCGAAAAAATAAGGCTGTGCAGAATTTGCATCCTGCACAGCACATTATTATAACGAATTAGCGCGGAAAATCAAGAAAATTTTTGTGCAAAAAGTCTGGAACTATTCCATGGTTTATAGGCACTCTGCACAGTACTCGGCGGCATCGAAGGGCTCGAGCGGACTATCCCTGCGCAGGTAGAGGGGGTGGTGGGGGTGACCCCTGACCGAGCGTTTTCCCGCGGTGTACCAGACCGCGCCGCGGGCTTTGCCGATCTCGATCATGTCCTGCACGCAGGCCTTGAGATAGCTCCGCTGCTCGATGATGTTGCCCCAGGCCGCCCAGACGGCGGGCGTTTCGGAGAGGGAGAGGATGTAGTCGAAAGCCTCCATGTTGGCGCGGTGGAGCGCCTCGTTGCGGGTCGTTTCCATGTCGGCGGGGCGGGTGGCGCGCTGGGCGTAGACGTTGAACATGAGGAAGCTGTCGAAGCCGTTGCCGAGGGCGATGCGCTCGACGGATTGGAGGGTCGGGTCGAGATTGTCCGGCTCGGCGGTGGAGGGATTCACGCCGATGCAGATGAGCGGTTTCTGCCCGCGCGTGCCGAGGATGTAACGGTATTCGGTGTAAAAATCCGGCACGTAGAGCCACTTCGCGGGGTCGTAGCCGCCGCTCTGCCCGCTTTTCGCCATCGCGTCCGCAAAGGAGAGAAGCTCGAGCTCCGCGGTGGGCGCAGACGGTATGTGCATGAGATCACCTCCGAGAGTTTTTCCTATTGTAACACAGACTTATTCCCCGCGTCTATCTTTGCCCCAAAAGAAAATGGCGACCGTGCCGGGACCGGTGTGGCAGCCGATGACCGCGCCGACGGAGTAGATCGCGGGCGCGGCGGCGAGTTTCGGGAAGCGCTCCGTGATGAGCGCCGCGACGGCTTCCGCGTCGTCTTCGCAGGCGCTGTGGCAGAGGTAGCACTTGCCGTCATACGACGTGCCGCCGTCCGCGTACTGCTCCATTTTGCCGACGATCGCCTCGATCACGCGGCGCTTGGAGCGCACCTTTTCCACGACCGCGAGCCGCCCCTCCGCGTCCACGTTCATCAGCGGGCAGATGCCGAGCATGGTGGCGACCGTTCCGGCGGCGCGGGAGATGCGCCCGCCGCGGATGTAGTGGCTGAGGTCGGCGGAGAGAAACCAGTGCTGGATGCGGGTCTTGTTCGCCTCCGCCCAGTCGCGCAGCGCGTCGATGTCCATGCCGCCGTCGCGCAGGTCGGCGAGCGTGTCCATCAGCAGCCCGTAGCCCGAGGAGGCGGCGAGGGAGTCCACGATGCAGAGCCTGCGCTCGGGGAAATCCTCCTGCAGCATCTGCGCCGCGATGCAGGCGCTCCGGTACGAGCCGGAGAGACCCGAGGACAGCGAGACATGGAGGATGTCCTTGCCCTCCTGCAAAAAGGGCGTGAAGAAGCCGATGTATTCGTCGATGTTCACCTGCGAGCTGTGCACCTCGGCACCCGCGGCGAGGGCTTTGTAAAAGTCCGGCATGGGCATGGTCTGCCCCATGTCGTCATCGTAATGTCTGCCGTCGATGCTGTAGTGGAAGCCGACGAAGGGGATGTTCCGCGCGCGCAGATGCGCGGGACTGAGGTCGGCGGTGGAGCAGCAGCTGAGAATGTAGTCGTTCATGGTGTACCTCCGTGTTTGGCATGGCAAGAGCTTACACGGCGGCATCCCGCAGGGTCAAGCTACTCGGCGGGGAGAATGCTCTACTGGAAAAATAAGGCGGGTAGAGTCGACAAAAACCAACTCTACCCGCCGAAACGGCAACTCTACGATTCGTAGAATCCAAGTGTTATCAATGCTTTTTGCGGATGCGGAAGCACAGCCAGACCAGAATCTCCGCCGGTATCAGCGCAAGCAGCAGCCGCCAGATATTCCAGTCCATGAAGATGACGCAGACCAGCAGAAGCAGACTCAGCACCAGCAGCATGACGATCCAGACGTTGCCGCGCCCCCTGCGCCAGACGCAGTTCAGCACGAGCGCGACGATCAGCGACACCGGCACCGCCGCCGCGGGGATGATCCACTCCATCCGCCCCAGCAGCCACAGGATGATGAAAGCGAGGAAGGTCAGCGTCCAGATACCCGCGATGGCGGTGAGGATGATGGCGTTGTGGTTGGTCACGGGCTGCGGCCGGGCGTGGATGTCCTCCTCCCCGTGCGGGGCGAGAAAGTAATCCACGGTCACGCCGAAGAGCTCCGCCATGTTTTTCATCACGAGCAGATCGGGCAGGGCGGCACCGCGCTCCCACTTGGAGACACTCTTGTCCGAGTAGTGGAGCTGTTCGCCGAGCTCAAGCTGCGTCCAGCCCTTCGCCGTTCGCAGGCGTATGATGTTTTCCGCCACGGTGAGGCGGCATTCGTTCATGTCCATTATGTAGTCTCCGGAAGAAAGATGCCCATTTTGATGAGCTGCGCGGTGAGCGCGTCGAGGTCGGCGCTGACCGCCGCCTCCTCCGCGCCGTCGAACTCCTCGACGATGGCGGCGACCAGGTCGGGCTTCGCCATGCCGCGCTCGAGCCCCTCCCACGCCATGGCGGCGGTGGCGGCGATGGGGCAGAGCGTTATCCACGCGCCGCCCGCATCCCGCTGTTCGATGAAGATGTCGTCCATCTCGTAGGCGAGACGGTAGTTTTCGTTGACTTTCATAAAATCATCGGCACAGGAAACAGTGCCATTCCTCCTCGTGTCGGTGTTGTTCGACGGCAAAGCCCGCCGCGGTGAGCGCTTGCTCGACCTCGTCCTCACGTCCGTCGATGATGCCGGAGCAGACGAAGGCGGCACCCGCCGCCATGAACGCGCGGACATGGGGCGCGAGCGCGATGATCACGTCCGCGACGATGTTTGCGAGTACCAGATCATAGCCCGTCCCAAGCGTTTTACGCAGATGCGCGTCGGCGATCACGTCGCCGGTGCGGACGGTGAATTTGTCCTCGCAGCCGTTGAGCGCGGCGTTTGCGGGGACGATCTCATGCGCCTTTTCGTCGATGTCCGCCGCCGTGACGCTGCCCGCGCCCAGCACCGCCGCCGCGATGCCGAGGATGCCGCTGCCGCAGCCGATGTCGAGCACCTTCGCCCCGTCCGTGACGAGGCTTTCGACGCACTCGAGGCACATCCGCGTCGTCGCGTGGGTGCCCGTGCCGAAGAGCAGCCCCGGGTCGAGCACCACGGGTGTGCGGTCGGATTCCGACTGCTCCCACTCGGGCACGATCACGAGCTTTTCGCCGATCTCGACGGGCTTGTAGTAGTCGCGCCACTTGTTCTCCCAGTCGGCAGAGCTCACGCCTTTGGTCTCGGGATTCATGCCGAGCTTGTAGAGCTTGGCGATGAGGGCGGTGGATTCGTCGTTGTCCTCGAGCCAGAATTTCACGCGGGAGGTGCCGGAAAAATCCTGTTCCAGCGCCTCGTCCACGAAGTCCCAGTACTGGGTGTTCTCGTCGAGGAAGCGGCGGAAGTCGCGCTCGTCCTCGATGACGAAGCCCGAGATGCCGAGCTCCTCCAGCTTCTCGCACAGCGCGTCGGGGTCACCGGCGGCGTTGACGCTTACTTCGAGCCATTGGTCCATGTCCAGTTCGTCACCTCCGGCATATCAATTCCGTGCTCGTTGATATACTGGCGGTGCTCCACCAGCTTATCCTTCATCTGCTGCGCCAGCGCGGAGCTGCGGTTGCCGAGTGAGGGCAGATGCTGCAAGGCGAGCAGCACGAGATTATAGCGGTCGAGCCCGTTCAGCACGCGCATATCGAAGGGGGTCGTGATCGTGCCCTCCTCGACGTAGCCGCGGACGTGGATGTTCTTGTTGTGACGGCGGTAGGTCAGCTCATGGATGAGGCTGGGGTAGCCGTGGAAGGCGAACACGATGGGCTTGTCGGCGGTGAAGAGCATATCGTAGTCGCGGTCGGAGAGACCGTGCGGATGCTGCGTGTCGGATTGCAGGCGCATGAGATCGACGACGTTCACGACGCGGATCTTCAGCTCGGGGAAGGCCTCGCGCAGAATGGTGACGGCGGCGAGGGTCTCGAGCGTGGGCGTATCGCCGCAGCAGGCCATGACGATGTCGGGCTCCTCGTTCGCGTCCGTGGATGCCCACTGCCAGATGCCGATGCCCTCGGTGCAGTGCTTCACCGCCTGCTCCATCGTCAGCCACTGGGGACGCGGGTGCTTGGAGGCGACGATCACGTTTACATAATTCCGGCTGCGGATGACGTGGTCGAAGCAGCTCAGGAGGCAGTTGGCATCGGGGGGCAGGTAGAGCCGCACCACGTCCGCCTTCTTGTTCGCCACATGGTCGAGGAAGCCGGGGTCCTGATGCGTGAAGCCGTTGTGGTCCTGCTGCCAGACGTTGGAGGCGAGGACGTAGTTGAGCGAGGCGATCTTGTAGCGCCAGGGGAGCTGGTTGCAGACCTTGAGCCACTTGGCGTGCTGCGCGAACATGGAGTCCACGATGCGGATGAAGGCCTCGTAGGAGTTGAAGAAGCCGTGGCGACCCGTGAGGAGGTAGCCCTCGAGCATACCTTCGCAGACGTGCTCGGACAGCATGGAGTCCATGACCCGACCGTCGGCGGCGAGGTATTCGTCGCCCGGGACGGTGTCGGCGTTCCAGTCGCGCCCCGTCACGTCAAAGACGGCGGAGAGGCGGTTGGAGGCGGTCTCGTCCGGTCCGAAGACGCGGAAATTGCGGCTCTCGGCGTTCTCCTTATAGATGTCGCGCACGAAGGTGCCGAGCTGGCGCATATCCTCGCACTCGACCGCGCCCGGGGCGGGCACCTGCACGGCGTAGTCGCGGAAGTCGGGCATACGCAGGTCGCGCAGGAGCTGACCGCCGTTCGCGTGGGGATTCGCGCCCATGCGGGCGTTGCCCTTGGGGGGCAGGTCGAGGAGCGCCTTGACGGGCGCGCCGTTTTTGTCGAAAAGCTCCTCCGGCTTATAGCTTTTGAGCCAGTCCTCGATCATTTGCAGATGCTCGGGCGTGTCGGCGGGGACGGGGACCTGATGGGCGCGGAAGGTGCCCTCGACGGCCTTGCCGTCCACCGCCTCGGGACCCGTCCAGCCCTTGGGGGAGCGGAACACGATCATGGGCCAGCGGGGGCGGGCGGTCGCGCCGGATTCCCGTGCATCGCGCTGGTATTCAAGGATCTCCGCGATGCAGTTGTCCAAGACCTCCGCCATCTTCTTGTGCATCTTTTTGGGGTCGTCGCCCTCGACGAAGTAGGGCTTCCAGCCGCAGCCCTCGAAGAACTTGCGGAGCTCCTCGCGGCTGATGCGGGCGAGGACGGTGGGGTTGGCGATCTTGTAGCCGTTGAGGTGTAGGATGGGCAGCACCGCGCCGTCCGTGCGGGGGTCGTTGAATTTGTTGAGCTGCCAGCTCGTGGCGAGCGGGCCTGTCTCCGCCTCGCCGTCGCCCACGACGCAGGCGGCGATGAGGTTGGGATTGTCCGCCACGGCGCCGAAAGCGTGCGCCAGCGAGTAGCCGAGCTCGCCGCCCTCATGGATGGAGCCCGGGGTCTCGGGCGCGACGTGGCTGGGGATGCCGCCGGGGAAGGAGAAGCGCTTGAACAGCCGCTCCATGCCCTCGCCGTCGCGGGTGATGTCGGGGTAGATCTCGGTGTAACTGCCGTCCAGCCAGTCCTGCGCGACCATGGCGTTGCCGCCGTGACCGGGGCCGGAGAGGTAGATCATGTCGAGGTCGTACTCGCGGATGACGCGGTTGAGATGTGTGTAGATGAAGTTCTGCCCCGGGACGGTGCCCCAGTGACCGACGATCTTCTTTTTGAAGTCATCCTCGGTCAGCGGCTGCCGCAGCAGCGGGTTTTTCAGCAGGTAGAGCTGACCCGCGGAGAGGTAGTTCGCCGCGCGCCAGTACATATCCATTTTCTCCAGAAGCTCCGCCGAGGGAGCAAATTCCTTGTGATAAGCCATGCTTTCACCTCATTGCAATATAATTGTTCCTTATAGTATAACCCATTTTTTCCTCCGCTACAAGCAAAAGAAAATTATAAGCACGGCGGGTGCATACGAGCCGTTCTGTACTAGCCCTCTTAATGGGACCCCCGTCGAAACCCAGCGAAGCGGTTTCGGTGGGGAAAGGCAGTAGCGAAAATAATACTGTTTGATTTGATTTTACTGCCCTATTATGATAAACTGGATACACCTGTTGTATCTAAATCACAGGAAAACTTAATAAAGGAGCTTTTGCACCGATGAGAGAATTTACAGCGGTTAGTTTGTTCTGCGGCGCAGGTGGGCTTGACATGGGGTTTGACCGTGCAGGCTATAAAACCATTTGGGCTAATGATTTTGACACGGACGCTTGTAAAACTCATCAGAACTGGAGCAACGCGGAAGTCGTTTGCGGGGACATATCTAAAATTAATATGTCTAAAATCCCTGTTTCTGATGTGATTTTAGGCGGCTTTCCATGCCAAGGCTTTAGTTTAAGTGGTCCACGCAAGATCGACGACAGTAGAAACGTGCTTTATAAGCACTATGTAAAACTTGTACGTCAAAATCAACCTTTAGCATTTGTGGGCGAAAACGTCAAAGGTTTGCTGACAATGGGAAATGGGCAAATAATTGACGCAATCATTGAAGATTTTTCCGAATGCGGATATGATGTATTTTACAAATTAGTCAACGCAAGATACTATGGTGTTCCACAAGACCGTGAACGGGTTATTATTGTAGGTTTTCGGAAAGACTTGCATATTTCTGACTTTTCTTTACCGGAAACAAACGGCGAAACAAGCACACTTGCTGACGCATTAAAGGGTTTACCGCCTGCGTTAGAAAGTGAAGTGTGCAACGCCCCATATTCTTCAAGATATATGTCGCGTAACAGAAAACGTGATTGGGACGAAGTTGCATATACTGTCCCGGCGATGGCAAAGCAAGTAACACTGTACCCCGGTTCGCCGGATATGGTGAAAGTTGATAAAGACAAATGGGTATTTGGCAGCAATGGAGAAACGCGGCGGTTAAGTTGGCGTGAAGTTGCTGCAATCCAAACATTTCCAAGAGAAACCACTTTTTTTGGTGACTTGACAAGTATTTATAAGCAAATCGGAAATGCTGTTCCTGTCAAGTTAGCTGAATTCGTAGCAAACTATATTCGCCCATATTTAGAAGAAGCAAAGAGGTGAACACAATGCCGGGTATACAGACAGCTAACGGAAAGGCGTTTGAATTCGCTTGCCTATTAGCATTATACAACGCCTTGCATACTATTGAGGACATAATAATAGAAGATAGTCCGCAAATGCGGACGGCAAGAAATCTGTTTGAAAGTATGCCCGAACAGAGCCAAAGCGAGTTGTTAAGAGCCGCAAACGCGGCTACACGGGTGATTGTTCGCTTAGAGCCTCAACTACAATATCCGCAAAACAATGTCCCGCTTTACTTATCTATTCAAACTGACGCACAGGGAATAGCAGGCGACGTGCGCGACGTTCTTTGTATTAGACGGCAGAACCAATGGCAGATTGGGTTATCCTGCAAGCACAATCATCATGCAGTCAAGCATAGCCGACTATCTGATACCATTGATTTTGGAAATGAATGGTTCGGTATTCCCTGTTCAAGACAATACTTCCATAGCGTTGTTCCGTTGTTTTCTGAATTGCGTAGCATGAGAGATAACGCACGCGAAACAGGAACAGAAGCATTGTGGGCGGATATTCCCGATAAAGCAGAACGATATTATATTCCTATCTTGCAGGCATTCCTTGATGAATTAAACAGGCTTGCAGTCGCTAATCCGAGCGTTCCAAGTGATTTAATAAACTATCTAATTGGACGTTATGATTTCTACAAAGTAATAACAGACGATAGGCACGAAACAACCCGCGTTGAAGCAATAAACATTGCAGGAACGCTGAACCGTCCTGTCGGCAGACATCGTTCTATTGTTGATATTCCCCGGTTAAGATTGCCGACCCGTTTTTATCATACGGGGTTCAAACCCGGTTCTGATAACACTATTGAAGTTGTGTGTGATGAAGGGTGGACAATCTCAATGAGAATTCACAACGCAAGCTCAAGAATTGAGCCGTCGTTGAAATTTGACGTAAACCTGATTTCATTACCCGGCAGTATTCACGCTCAAGTCGAACCGTGGTAAATCCCGTTGTGGCTGATTTTCTTTTAGTATCTCTTTGTAGATTTAAGCGACAAATAAGCTACAAATACAGTTTTGAGAGTGGAAAAAACCTTGAAAATACAGGGTTTTTGCCACTCTCATTTTATGCTGTGGGGAAAGGAAGATGGAAGCTTCGGATATGGAGCTTTCGCCCTTAGACGGAAGCAGAATGGAGAGGCTTTCATCTGACGCTATGCAAAAGCGCGATGTTTGTGCTATACTACCGATATGAGCAATGTGGAAAAGGCCCGATGGGTCACGGACAAATTCATATACCTGATGCTCTCGCTCTACCCGCTCTACTGGGGCGGCGGCTATACGGACCTCACCGGTCCGAAAGCGAAGCTCTTTTACGGCGCGACGCTGCTCTGGGTCGTGACGGTGCTGCTCCTGCTCACGGCGGGCTTCCTCCGGCGCGAGCCGATGGAGCTGCCGCTCCGTCCCGCACACTACGCCATGGCGGCGTTTCTGGTGCTGGCGGCGGTGTCGGCGCTCGTGAGCCCGTGGTGGTCATCGACGCTCATGGGCGCGGCGGGCGCGAAGGATCAGCCGCGCTACGACGGCTTCGTGACGCTGGTCTGCTACGGAGCGATCTTCTTCGGCGTGTCGCTGCTCGGGAGACCGAAGCGGGAATACGTCTGGGTCATGGCGGGGGCGGCGGTGCTCTGCTGCGTGCTGGCGGCGGTGCAGCTGTGCGGCGTGAACGCCTTCGGGCTCTACCCCGAGGGGACGACCTACTACGACAAATTCGAGCGCTACAACGGTGCCTTTCTCGGCACGATCGGCAACGTCGGGCTGTTCGGACAGTACCTCTGCATCACCGCGCCCGTGACGCTCGTGGCGGGGCTGCGCGCGAAGCATAAGACGGAAAAGCGGCTGCTGCTCGCGGCGGGTGTGTTCATGGTGCTGCTGCTGGCGTGCAGTCAGGCGGAGGCGGCGTATGTGGGCGCTCTCGGCTGCGTGCTCGTATGCGTGCCGCTGCTGCTGCCGACGCGGAGGCAGCGCATCATGGCGGTGAAGATCGAGGCGGTGCTGTGCGTCATCGGGCTCGCGTGCGTGTATATGTGGCCCGGGGAGAGCGGGACGGTCTGGGAGTTTTCCCGCGTGCTGCACGGCGATATCCGCGACGAGTTCGGCTCGCGGCGCGTGGAGATCTGGCGCAATGCGCTCGCGCTCGTGCCGGAGCGGCCGTGGCTCGGCGGCGGGCCCGGGACCTTCGGCTGCCGCGTGGATATCCGCTGGAGCCGCTTCATCGAGGCGACCGGCAAGACCCGCGTGGCGGTCGTCTCCAACACGCATAACCTCTACCTCGCCTACCTCGTCAATCAGGGCATCCTCGGTCTCGGCGCGTACCTCGCCTGCCTCGGATGCAGCTTTGCGTCCTGGCTTCGGCGGCGGGACAGCGCGCTGACCGCGGCGTTCGGCTGCGGGTTGATCTGCTGCGCGATCCAGGATTTCTTCTGCCTCGCGCTCAGCGTGGCGACACCGGTGATGTGGGTCGTCTGGGGCTTGTTGGAGTCGTCAGAAGAATGCTGCTCCATTCCGCTTTCATCGTAGGGCGAAAGCTCCCTATCCGCAGCATCCTTCTTCCTCTCCCCACCAAAACCGCTTCGCTGGGTTTTGGCGGGGACCCCAAATGAATAAGATAAAGTAAAAAGGCGTGCTGCACAGGGCAGCACTCCTTTGTTGTGTTAAGCGGTCGGGGATGCGTCTTCTTCCTCGATGTTGCCGCCGCTGGCGGGCACGGGAGGATTGGTGGGCTCGACGATGATGGGAGCCTCGGTGGGGACCACGGGGTCGGCGGGCTTCACGGTCTGCTCCGCGGGATCGTAGTCGTAGGGGCTCTCACCGCCGCCGCCGTTGCTCGTGGGCGAGGGGGAGGGAGACAGGGACGGCGAGGGGCTCGTGGACGGCGAGGGCGAGGGGCTCATGGACGGCGAGGGAGTCGCCGAAGCCTCGGGCGTAGGCGTGTTGTATTTCTCATAGGGCACGAAGGCGAAGGGCGAGAGGCTGTCCGCGAGGAAGGTCACGGCGTGGTCGGCGATGGTGTAGGTGCCGATCTTGACCCACTGGTTGTTCTCGTAGTGGAAGACGATGAGACCGTTGCCGTTGACAAAGGAGGGGTCGGAGACGGTGAGCACGATGGGGTAGCTCGGGGACTTCTTGCCGACCCAGCTGATGTCCATGAGGATGGCATCGGCGGGATTCACGTCGGGGGGCGCGAGGGTGCCGGCGGTGATGCGGAGGTCCTTGCCGATGTCCTTGCCGGAGTAGTCCTGCGCCAGCACGGAGCTGGTGAGGTTGGCGGAGGCGGCGGCATCGGTGATCTCGTTGGAGCGGCTGCCCCGCGTGAACAGGAGCACGAGCACCAGAACGAGCAGGACGAGCACCAGACCGAGCAGGATGAACTTGACCGCATTGCCCGAGCCGGAGGATTTGGGGCTGCGGGTGTTGCGGCTGCTGCTGCGGGTGGGCTCCGCGCTGTGAGCGCCGTAGGAGTTATTTGAATTCATAAAACATACCTCAATTTCTCGTCAGGGATATTTACACGGAAAGCATTATACACGACAAATGCAAAAAAAGCAACAGAAAAACGTCAAAAATTACGAATGATTACGAAAAATCGGGAAGACAGGGGTGCGGGAAATAAAAAAAGCAGAAAAAAATCAGGAACTGCCTTGACAAGGGAAGAAACAGATTGTATAATGGCAAAGCTTTTGGCCGAGTGGTTCAGTCGGTTAGAACGCCGGCCTGTCACGCCGGAGGTCGAGGGTTCAAGTCCCTTCTCGGTCGCCAGCTGCTGTAGCTCAGTAGGTAGAGCACGTCATTGGTAATGACGAGGTCAGCAGTTCGAATCTGCTCAGCAGCTCCAGGAAAAAGCCCGTGATCGCAGGATCGCGGGTTTTTTCTTTGCAACTCGGTTGCGGAATGCAACAAAAGGGTTGCAAAGGCTGATTTACCGTGCTAGTATTCTGAGCAAAGGAGGGCAGATATGGCAAGAGAACGGAAAAAACAGCCGGGCGTGATGATCTACTTTGATATACGCGCCGCGCTTGAACGGCTCGGGGATGCGGAAAAGGGGCGGCTTTTAATGGCGTATATCAACTATGGCGAGTACGGCGAGGTGCCGGAGTTCGAGGGGGAGCTCGGCATGGCGTGGGCGTTCATTAAACCGAAGCTCGATCTCGACCGTGAGCACTATGAGAAAAAATGCGAAAAAGCCTCGCAGGCGGTCAGAAAACGCTGGCAGGATACGGACGAATACGGACGCATACAGACGAATACGTTTGATACCAACACAACTACAACGTCAACTCCAACGTCAACCCCAAAAACAAAAACAACTACACTCTCAACTACAACAGCAACGCAAGCGGCGGCACCGAAGGCGAGAACGGAGCGGGCGCGCTGTCCGGCGGCGAAAGCGGCGTGGGAGAAGGAGCGGCGGGAGATCGAAAAAATGGCAGAGGAAAATGGGATGAGCCTCGAGGACTATCTGAATAATTTCCCGTTTTATCGCTACAAATACTATGACGGCATCTAGCGGCTGCGGCCCTTCGTCTGTCATTCATGTAACCCGATTGATACCGCCTTGTTGTTGTATTTCGGGCGGCACAGGGATAGGATAATATATCTTAAATAGGTATCCGAGGAGTTCCGTTCATGATTCGTTTCAGTGTGAAAAAACCCGTCACCATATTCGTCGCGGTGGTGGTCATTCTGGTGCTCGGCGTGGTCGCCGTCCGCGGGATGACACCCGATCTGCTGCCCAATATGGACTTCCCCTACGTCATCGTCATCACCGCCTATCCCGGGGCGGCACCCGAGGCGGTGGAGGACGAAGTGACCCGCCCGATCGAGGCATCGATGGCCACGCTGGACGACATCAAATCCGTCTCGTCGAGCTCGTCGGCGAATATGTCCATGGTCGTGCTCGAGTTCCAGACCGACACGGACATGAACGGCATCATGGTCGATATGCTGTCGAAGCTGGACAGCCTCAAAAGCGGCTTCAGCGATATGGTGCAGTCGCCGTATATCCTGCGCATCAACCCCAGTATGCTGCCCGCGGAGGTCGCGGCGGTGGAGATGGAGGGCATGGACATCGCGCAGCTCAGCCAGTTCGCCACCGACACGCTCGTCCCCGCGCTCGAGGGCGTGAGCGGCGTTGCGAGCGTCACCGCCTACGGGCAGCTCGAGCAGCAGGTCGAGGTCTTTATCCGCGAGGACATGATCGAGGCCGTCAACAACAAGCTCGCCACCGCCGTCAACAAGGAGCTGACCGAGGCGGGCGACGAGCTGAAGGACGCGCAGGCGGAGCTGGACAATGCCCGCACCGAGGTGAAGGACGGCAAGGCGGCGCTCGAATCCGCCCAAAACAGCACCGTCGAGGGTCTGGCGGAGGCGGCGCAGCTCGTGGATAACGCGGCGGCGCAGAGCGCGGCATACAGCGCGCAGGTGACCGCCATGAACGTGCAGAAAACCGCCCTCGAAACGGAAAAATCCATGATCGAAAGCGGGCTCGCTCAGGCGCAGGACGGCGCGGAGCTTATCCGCACAAAGGCGGAGGAGCTCGGGCAGCTTCGCTCTGCGATCGCGCCGCTGCTGACGCTGGAGCTGCCCGCGGAAACGCCGCTCGCGGCACTGGAAATGCTGCCGCAGGAGCTGCTCGACTCCCTCGCGGAGCAGGGCTGCACGACCCTGGGCGATGTCGCCGCGCTCGATGAAACGCTGGCGCAGACGGAGCAGGCGCTCGCGGCGCAGCTCGCGGAGCTGGAGACCGCCGCCGCCGACGCGCAGACGCGGCTCGACGAAATTCAGATCGAGCTCGACAATATGAACACCGAATACATGGCGCTGCAGGCGACGAACGATGCCGTGCAGAACGCCGTGTCCGCCGCGCTCGACAACTACGCCTCGCTCGAAATGGGCAAGATGACGGCGGCGGTGGGCTTTGCCTCGACGAGCGCACAGCTTGCCGCGGCGGAGACGACCATGGACTCCGCGCAGGAGCAGCTCGACGCGGCGATGGAGCAGTATCACGACTCCGTCAAAACCGCGCTCGACGCGGCGAATATCTCGGACGCGGTCACGCTCCAGACCGTCGCCGCCATCCTCGGCGCGCAGGACTTCTCCATGCCCGCGGGCTACATCTACGACGGCGGCGTGGGATGCATCGTCTCGGTCGGCGACGAGATCGGGTCCGTCACGGAGCTCCGAAACCTCATGCTCTTCGACCTCGGCATGGACGACATGGAGCCGATCTACCTCCGCGACGTGGCGGAGGTGAAGCTCACCGACAACGCGGACAGCATCTACGCCCGCCTCAACGGTGAGACCGGGCTGCTGCTCATGGTCAACAAGCAGTCGAGCTACGCGACCGCCTCCGTCTGCGATAACCTCAAGGCGGAGTATGCCGACCTGGAGGCCGACAACCCGGGGCTGCACTTCGTCAGCATCATGAACCAGGGCGACTATATCTACGAGATCATCGGCTCGATCGTGTCGAGCCTCGTGTGGGGCGCGGTGTTTGCGGTGCTGGTGCTGCTGCTCTTCCTGCGGGATATCCGCCCGACCTTCATCACGCTCTGCTCCATCCCCATCAGCCTCATGTTCGCGCTGGTGCTGATGTATTTCTCGGGCATCAACCTCAATCTGATGTCCATGTCCGGCCTTGCGATCTCGGTCGGTATGCTGGTGGATAACTCCATCGTGGTCATCGAAAACACATTCCGCCTGCGGCGGCTGGGCGAGTCGAAGATCAAGGCGGCGCTGTCGGGTGCGAAGCAGGTGGCGGCATCGGTCACCGCGTCCACGGTGACGACGGTGTGCGTGTTCGTGCCGCTCGCGTTCTCGAACGGACTGACCAAGCAGCTCTTCACCGATGTCGCGCTCACGCTGGGCTATTCGCTCGCCGCGAGCCTGCTCATCTCGCTGACGCTGGTGCCCGCGCTCGCCTGCACCACGCTCCATAAGCTGCCGAAGCAGCGCAAGGGTCTGCTCGAGCGGCTGATGCCCGCGTATCAGTCCGCGCTGCGCTGGTCGCTGCGGCATAAGCTCGTGCCGCTGGTGCTGGCGCTGGTGCTGCTCGGCGTGTCGGCGGCGGACGTTCTGAATAAGGGCTTCGCCTTCCTGCCCTCCGTCGAATCGCCGCAGATCTCCGTCACCATCGAAATGCCGGAGGACACCGAGTTCGCCGAGGCGACGGAGCTCGCGGATGAGGCGATGGCGCGCATCGGTGAGATCGAGGGCGTGGACACCGTCGCGGGGATGATCGCGGGGGACAGCGCGCTGTCCTTCCTATCCGCCGGCGGCAACAACGTAACGTGTTATGTAAACATGGAGCCCGACACCGATGTGTCGAGCAATGCGGTCGTGCGGCAGATCAACGAGCGCTGCGCCGATTTGGATTGCACCGTGATCGCGGAGAACGGCTCCACGATGACGAGCTATACCTCCATGCTCGGCGGCTCGGGCGTGGCGGTCAATGTCTACGCCAACGGGCTCGACGAGCTGCAGGAGGCGGCGAATATCCTCGCTTCGGAGCTTGCGAAGGTCGAGGGCATCGCCGAGACCGGAAACGGCATCGACGACCCCGCGCCGGAGCTGCACATCACCGTCGATAAGGACAAGGCGATGGCGGAGGGGCTGACCGTGGCGCAGGTCTATCAGCAGGTCGCGTTGGCGCTCACCAATGAGGCGGACAGCATCGCCATCCGCTTCTCGGGGCTCGACCACACCGTGGTCGTCAAGACGAAGGAGCAGGAGGAGCTGACCCGCAAAATGCTGGAGGAGCTGGCGATCCCCGTGACCGACCGCGAGGGCGAGACGCACGACGTGTTCCTCAAAGACCTCGTGACGATGGAGGAGAGCGAGACGCTGAGCACCATCAACCGCGCCGATCAGCGCCGCACCCTCAGCGTGACGGGCAAGCTCGCGGAGGGCTACAACGTCACCCGTGTCACCGCTGCGGCGGAGAAGCAGATGCAGAGCGTCAAGCTGCCGGAGGGCGTGCGCTATGAGTTCGCGGGCGAGAACGAGACGATCATGGGCGCGATGGAGGATCTGCTGCTGATGCTGGTCGTCGGAATGCTGCTCGTCTACCTCGTGATGGTGGCGCAGTTCCAGAGCATGAAGGAGCCCTTCATCGTGATGTTCACCATCCCGCTGGCGTTCACGGGCGGACTTCTGGGGCTGATCATCTTCGATATGACCCTGGACATCCTGTCGATGCTGGGATTTGTTATGTTAACCGGTGTCATTGTGAACAACGGCATCGTGCTTGTCGATTATGTCAACCTCCTGCGCGAGGACGGCATGGCGCGCCGCGACGCGATCGTGGAGGCGTGCTCGACGCGAATGCGCCCCGTTCTGATGACGAGTCTGACGACGGTGATGGGTCTGATCGTGATGGCGCTGGGGCGCGACGAGAGCGCGATGCTGATGCAGCCGCTGGCGATCACCTGCATCGGCGGTCTGGTCTACGGCACGCTGATGACGCTGTTCATCGTGCCGGTCATCTACGATCTGCTGAGCCGCAAGAAGCTCCGCGTGGTCAGCGAGGACGACCTCGAGCTCAGCGAGCTGTAATATAATAGTATAGCAAGCGACCCTGCCGATGCCTCGGCGGGGTCGTTTTGTCATACCGCGGAATTTACTTTTCGCTTGTGTCCTCCATCGGCAGAGACACACCATGCTTGGTCAACAGATCTTCGATCGCCTCATCCAGCAAGCGGCTTTTGGGGATGCGGCTTGTTTTGGAAAGACTGTCAAACAAAGGGACGAGCTCGTTTTTCAGGGAAGATGTGAAGCGTGTGCGGTATTTGAGAAAGGGTTCAGCCATGCGGTCGCCTCCCAATTCATTCTAGATAAATATTATATTATTTATGCAAGGTTGCGACAATTGGTTGCAAATAGTGACTAGATAGTGTATAATAGTGCAGAAAGGATGTTCGATTCCTTGCAAAAAGTACGCAACCGTTCGACCCAAAGAATGAGAAAAGGAGTGCCATGGAAGCCTGCGATCTGGTTTTTAAGCAATTTCTGGGAATACAAGATTCGGAATGTCTGGAGATGATTCGAAGCGCAGGTCGACTGCGAAGCTACCGCAAGAGCGAGATCCTGCTGCGCGCAGGGGAGATACAATCCGAGATGCCCTTTATGCTGTCCGGCTCATACTGGTGTTACTACACCGACGATCTGGGGCGGCGGCACATGGAATGTCTGGCGGATCTGCGCGGCTTTCCCATGACACCGATCATGGAGCGGGATGCCATCGGCAAGCCCTCGGAGGTCTATCTGGAAACCTTGGAGCCGACGGAAGCGCTGTGTGTGCCGATGGCGGTTATCGCTCAGATCCTGGAATATCCGGAGGTGATGGAGGCCATGAACCGGCTGGTGGCGATGTCGCTGCAATGGCACCGCAAATATCTGCTCTGGAACAGCTACCCTGTGGCGGAACGGTATCAGCAGTTTTGCGAGATGTATCCGGCGCTGAGCCGGCGCCTGACACGCACGTCCATCGCGGCGCTTCTGAACACCAATCTTCCGGCGCTTTCCCGCGCTCTCAGTGCGCTGTAAGCGCATATTCGGATAAGGTGCGGATCCGTCTTGACAGCTTAACAAATGGTAAGGGAAAAACTTAATAATCTGGTGTGCTTTGCTTGCGTTATGTTAACGACAGCAGAGTATTTTTTTTGTATTATTTTGCATGGTACAGTGAAAAAACTACCATAAAAAGGATAGAGACACGAAAGGAGAAACACAATGAAAAAGTTGGTAGCCATCCTGATGATTGCCTGCCTGCTGATCGGCTGCGGAACGATCGCCCTCGCTTCGGAAGAAGTCGAGAACGGCGAGGAAGTTGTGGAGCTGGTCGGCGGACCCAATGATGGAGGCAATCCCGGACCCGGACCCGGACAGGAGCCCGGACAGGAGCCCGGGCAGGAGCCCGGGCAGGAGCCCGGACAGGAACCCGAGGAACCCGAAGTGAAAGAGGGCAAGGTGCACATCGTGGTGTATGTTGACGGCAAGAAAGCTGCCGACAGCTCTATCGACCGCGTGGCAAACATTCCGATTCCCGAATATACGGTTCCCGAAGGCAGAACGGTCGTTTCCGCCATCTGCACCTATCACAACAGCGTGTTGGACCAAACCTATACCTACGGCGATGTCAGCGCGGATACCACCCTCTTCCTCAATGAGAATGTTGACTGGGTCATGATCACGGTCACGCTGAATGAGGTCGAGGAACCCGAGCAGCCCGAGGAGCCCGAAGAGCCCGAAGAAGAAGGCGTCGTGGTCGAGCTTCGCATGGATGGCAAGCTGCTGAAGAAGGAAACCGTCAAGGAACTCAGCTTCCAAGTCCCCTCCGTCGTTGCGCCTTACGGCTACAAGGTCGTCGGTGTCAAGGGCACGAGCTGGGGCGAGACCTGGGAGGCTTTTGGCATGGGCACCTATCCCGCGGAGTGCCAGAGCATCTCCTTTGCCGAAGGCACCACCAAGGTTGTTCTGGATGTCGTTCTGGAAAAACTCCCCGGCACGGCTGTCCTGCTTTACGCGGCGGACGGCACGCTGATCGAGTATAAGCAGGTCGAGGACGGCGCTTACACCCTGCCCGAGATCAAAGCCCCCGAGGGATACAAGGTCGTCGGCACCAAGGGCACGAGCTTCGGCGAGACCTGGGAGGACTTTGACATGGGCACCTATCCCGCGGAGTGCCAGACCATTCTCTTTGCCGACGGCACCACCAAGGTCGTTCTAAAGGTCGTTCTGGAGCAGCTCCCCGAGCCCGAGGAAGAGCCCGAAGAGAAGCCCGAGCAGCCCGCGAAGCCCGCAAAGTCCGGACTGCCCAAGACCGGCGATGAAAGCCATGTTGCTCTCTGGGCGGTGGCGATCCTCGTTCTCGGCGGCGGCACGGCGGTCGTGCTGAAGAAGAAGTTCAACTGAGACGAAATACAATAGCAAAGACGGAGACCTCGGTCTCCGTCTTTTTCTGCTTCCTTATTGGCCCCTCTGTGTAAAGGGGGGGCAGAATTTCTCTACCTTTTTGGCCTCCCTGTGTAAGGGAGGCTGTCGCCGCAGGCGACTGGAGGGTTGTTTCCCTCAGCGAGCTGTAATATAAATAGTATAGCAAGCGACCCTGCCCGTGCCTCCGCAGGGGCGTGTTTTGTGCGGCTGTTTATTTTGTTAGAGGGGTAGCTCTGCGGAGAAG